>CAJYKB010000001.1 GCA_913774925.1 uncultured Sphingomonas sp.
CCGACGAGATCGCACGCGCCGGCGGTACGCCGTTGGCGGTGGCGCGCGACGGCCGGTTGCTGGGCGCGATCTTCCTGAAAGACGTGGTGAAGGCGGGCATCCGCGAGCGGTTCGGCGAACTGCGCACGATGGGCATCCGCACGGTGATGATCACCGGCGACAACCCGCTGACCGCAGCGGCAATAGCTGCCGAGGCCGGCGTCGACGACTTCCTCGCGCAGGCGACGCCGGAGGACAAGCTGGCGCTGATCCGGCAGGAGCAGACCGGCGGCAAGCTGGTCGCGATGTGCGGCGACGGCACCAACGACGCGCCCGCGCTGGCGCAGGCCGACGTGGGGGTGGCGATGAACACCGGCACGCAGGCCGCGCGCGAGGCGGGCAACATGGTCGATCTGGACAGCGATCCGACCAAGCTGATCGAGGTCGTCGGGCTGGGCAAGCAGCTGTTGATGACGCGCGGCGCGCTCACCACCTTCTCGGTCGCGAACGACGTCGCGAAGTATTTCGCGATCATCCCGGCGATGTTCGTCGCGCTCTATCCCGGGCTTGGCGTGCTGAACGTGATGGGCCTCGCGACGCCGGAGTCGGCGATCCTGTCGGCGATTATCTTCAACGCGCTCATCATCCCGCTGCTGGTGCCGCTGGCGCTGAAGGGCGTCGCGTACAAGCCGATGGCGGCGGGGCCGCTGCTGGCGCGCAACCTCGCCGTGTACGGCCTGGGCGGCCTCGTCGCGCCGTTCGTCGGCATCAAGCTGATCGACCTGGTGGTCGGCGGCCTCGGCCTCGCATAAGGAAGAAAGATCATGGGCAAGGACTTCACCACCGCACTGCGCCCCGCGATCGTCATGACGATCCTGTTCGCCGCGCTGCTGGGGATCGCCTATCCGCTGGCGATGACCGGCGTCGGGCAGGCGATCTTCCCCGCGCAGGCGAACGGCAGTCTGGTGCGCGATGCGGGCGGGCGGGTGATCGGGTCGGCGGTCGTCGGGCAGGCGTTCGCCGCCGAGCGCTATTTCCAGACGCGCCCGTCCGCCGCGGGCAAGGGGTATGACGGGCTGGCGTCGTCGGGGTCGAACCTGGGGCCGACGAGCAAGGCGCTGGTCGACCGGGTGACGCCCGACGTCGCGAAGCGCCGGGCCGAGGGCGCGACGGGCGCGGTGCCCGCCGACCTCGTCACCGCGAGCGGCTCGGGGCTCGACCCGGATCTGTCGCCCGCGGCCGCTCTGGCGCAGGTGCGGCGCGTGGCGCGGGTGCGCGGTCTGGCGGAGGCGCAGGTTCGCGCGCTGGTCGAGGCGCAGGTCGACACGTCGCTGTTCGGTGATCCCCATGTCAACGTGCTGGCGCTGAACCGCGCGCTGGACGCCATCCGGCGCTGATGGCGGAGGGGGCGCGTCCCGATCCCGATGCCCTGCTGCGCGCCGCCGCGCAGGAGGGGCGGGGGCGCCTGAAGATCTTCCTCGGCGCGGCGCCGGGCGTCGGCAAGACCTATGAGATGCTGTCGGAGGGTGCGGCGCGGCGGCGCGACGGGGTGGATGTCGTCATCGGCGTGGTCGAGACGCACGGCCGCGCCGATACCGAGGCGCTGATCCGCGGGCATGAGGTCGTGCCGCGCCGCGCCGTCCCTTATGAGGGGCGCACGCTGCGCGAGATGGACCTCGACGCGATCCTGGCGCGCGCACCCCGGCTGGTGCTGGTCGACGAGCTGGCGCACACCAACGCGCCCGGCAGCCGCCATCCCAAGCGCTATCAGGATGTCGAGGAGCTGCTGGCGGCGGGGATCGACGTATACTCGACGGTCAATATCCAGCACGTCGAGAGCCTGAACGACGTCGTCGCCAGCTTCACGCGGGTGCGCGTGCGTGAGACGGTGCCCGACAGCGTGCTGGAGATGGCGGAGATCGAGGTCGTCGACATTCCGCCCGACGAGCTGATCGAGCGGCTGAAGGCGGGCAAGGTCTATCTGCCCGCGGAGGCGACGCGCGCGCTGGGGCACTTTTTCTCCAAGTCCAACCTGTCGGCGCTGCGCGAACTGGCGCTGCGCCGTGCCGCGCAGGCGGTCGATGCGCGCATGCTGGAGGATGTCCGCGCGCTGGGGCTGGGCGGGACATGGGCGGGGAGCGAGCGCATCGTCGTCGCGATCAGCGAGCAGCCGGGGTGCGACACGCTGGTGCGCGCGGCCAAGCGTGTCGCCGATGGCCTGCGCGGCCCCTGGACCGCGGTGTTCGTCGAGACGCCGCGCGCCGCGTCCTTCACCGACGCGCAGCACGCGCGCGTCGCCGCGGCGATGACGCTCGCGACGCAGCTGGGCGGCGCGGTGGCGACGGTGCCCGCGGCGTCGGTGGTCGCGGGGATACAGTCGGTACTGAGCGACCTGCGCGCCACGCAGCTGGTGCTGGGCAAGTCCGACCGCTCGCGCTGGTTCGAGCTGCGCCATGGCTCGGTCGTCGATACGCTGGTGCGCGATACGCCCGACGTCACGGTCCATGTCCTGCCGATGCCGGTGACGGAGCGCGCCACCGATCGCGCGTCCGCACGAACGCGCGCGGCGGCGCGGGCGACGCCGGCGGCCTATGTCATCGCCAGCGCCGCGGTGGCGGCGATCACCGCGATCGCCACCGCGCTGTTCCAGATTCTGAACCTGGGCAATGTCGCGCTGCTCTATCTGCTGCCGGTGATGGCGGCGGCGAGCCTGTTCGGGCTGCGCCCCGGGCTGTACGCGGGCATCCTGTCCAGCCTCGCCTACAATTTCTTCTTCCTGCCGCCGACGGGGACGCTGACGATCAGCAATCCGGAGAATGTCGTCTCCGTGCTGGTGCTGCTGGGCGTCGCGGTCGCGACCAGCCAGCTGACCGCACGGGTGCGCGCACAGGCCGACCTCGCCGCCGCCAGCGCCCGCACCAATGCGACGCTTGCCGGATTCCTGCGCCAGATCGCGGCGGTCAACGATGCCGACACCGCGGCGCGGATGATCTGCGACGACGTGGGTCGGCTGCTCGACGTGCAGGTGGTGCTGCTGGGGCGCGGGCATGGTGCGGACCTGGCGATCCTGGCCGCGAGCGATCCCGCTTACCGGCTCGACACGATGGACAATGCCGCCGCCAGCTGGGCGTTCGATACCGGCAGCGCGGCGGGCAAGGGATCGGGCACGCTGGCCGCGTCGGAATGGCTGTTCCAGCCGATGAAGGCGGGGGAGCGGGTGCTGGCGGTGCTGGGGGTCGCCAGCGACCGCGCCGGCAGCCCGGTGCGCGCGGACCAGCTGCCGCTGCTCGGCAGCCTGATCGACCAGTCGGCGCTGGTGCTGGAGCGATTGCGGTTGCAGCGCGAGATGCGCGACGTCGACGCGGTGCGCACGCGCGACCGGCTGCGCACCGCGCTGCTGTCGTCGGTCAGCCACGACCTGCGCACGCCCTTGACCGCGGTACTGGCGGGGGCGGCGCAGCTGCGGCACGACCCGACGCCGGAGGTGATCGACATGATCGAGAGCGAGGCGCAGCGGCTCAACCGCTTCATCGCCAACCTGCTCGACATGGCACGGGTCGAGGCGGGGGCGCTGAAACTGCATATCGAGGCGACCGACCTCAGCGACGCGGTCGCGGGCGCGGCGCACGACGCGCGCCGCGCACTGGAGGGGCACGGCGTCCGGCTCGACGTGCCGCCCGACCTGCCGCTGGTGCGCGCGGACCCGCAATTGCTGCACCATTGCCTGCTGAACCTGCTCGACAATGCCGGCCGCTACGGCGCGCCCGGCACCGAGATCGTCATCGAGGGGCGGCATCGCTTCGGCGAGCTGCGGCTGGCGGTGCTCGACCACGGCCCCGGCCTGCCGGTCGGGCGCGAGGGCGAGGTGTTCGAGACGTTCCGCCGGCTGGAGGGCTCCGACCGCGTCGCCGGGGGAACCGGGCTCGGCCTCGCCATCGTCAAGGCCTTTGCCGAGGCGATGGGAATGGGGGTAGAGGCCGCCAATCGCGCGGACGGTGACAGCCAGGGTGGAGGCGCCGCCTTCGCGCTCGTCTTTCCCGCGGCGCTCATCGTCCGCGACGTGGCGACCGGAGGCGCTGCCTGACATGCCTGCCAAGATCCTCGTCGTGGACGACGATGCCGCGATCCGCCGCCTGCTGCTCAACACGCTGACCCGCGCGGGCTATGCCGTGGTCGAGGCGGGGGATGCGAGGGCTGCGCTGCGACAGGCCGGCGCCGAGCACCCCGCGGCGATCCTGCTCGACCTGGGGCTGCCCGACCGCGACGGGTTGAGCATCATTCCGCTGCTGCAAAAGGAGGGCGACGCGGTCATCCTGGTCGTCTCCGCGCGCGATGCGGTGGAGGAGAAGGTCGCCGCGCTCGACCTGGGCGCGGACGATTTCGTGACCAAGCCGTTCGACACCGACGAACTGCTGGCGCGGCTGCGCGTCGCGCTGCGCCACCGCGAGCGGGCCGACCCGCCGGCCAAGGTGGTCGAGCGCGGGGACCTGCGCATCGACCTCGACCGGCAGGTCGTCACGCGCGGCGGCGAGGACGTGCACCTGACGCGCAAGGAGCGCGACGTGCTGGCGCTGCTGACGCAGCATATCGGGCGCGTGCTGACCCATCAGAAGCTGCTCGCGGCGTGCTGGGGCGGGGACGAGGAACCGCGCATCGAATACCTGCGCATCGTCATCCGCAACCTGCGCCAGAAACTGGAGGCGCCCGGCCCGGTCGGCAGCGTCATCGCGAACGAACTGGGGGTCGGCTACCGGTTGCGGTCGGACCCCTGAGCGGTTTCCGGCGGGGCCGCGGCGGCTTCCACCCGCGCGCGCAGGTCGGGCTGGCCGGTGTGGGCGGTGAGGCCGCCGTCGACCGGGATCGCCGCGCCGGTGACGGCGCTGGCATCGTCGCTGACCAGGAAGGCGGCGACCGCGGCGATCTCGTCGGGCTGCGCGAAGCGCCCCGCAGGCACCACCTGCTCCCATTCGGCGCGCAGCCCCGGCATCGCGTCCACCCCGGTGGTCAGGATCGGCGTGTCGACCGGGCCGGGGCACACCGCATTGGCGCGGATGTTGTCGCGCGCGTGATCGATCGCGAGGCTGCGGGTATAGTTGATGACGCCCGCCTTCGCCGCATTGTACGCGGTGAAGCCGTAATCGGCGCGCATCCCGCTGGCCGACGCGGTGTTGACGATCGCGCCGCCGCTGCGCTCTTTCAGGTGCGGGATGACAGCACGACAGCCGTAGAAGACCGCATCCAGATTGACCGCGACGACGCGGCGCCACTGTTCGACCGGCAGGTCGGGGGTGAGGCCGTAGCAGCCGATCCCGGCGTTGTTGAAGAGGATGTCGATGCCGCCGAACGCCGCCGCGGCGTCCGCCGCCAGCGCCTCCATCGCCGCGGGATCGGCGACGTCGACGTGGCGGAACGCGGCGCGCTCCCCCAGTTGCGCCGCCAGCGTCTGCCCGCGTGCGGTGTCGAGGTCGGCGATCATCACCGCCGCGCCCTCGCCATGCAGACGCCGCGCGAACGCCGCCCCGATCCCCGACGCGCCGCCGGTCACGATCGCCACCTTGTCCGTGAACCGCATCATCGATCCTCTCCCTGCGGCGTCGTTCGCCGTGTTCGCACAGGATCGGAGCGGAGTGGCCTGTTTGTAAAGCCGCCGTTTTTCGACCCTTGCGGTGCGGCGGGATGGCCTAAATCGCCACGAACCCGGCGCGCAGCGGCGCGTGGTCGTCGACCGAGACGATGACGTCGAACGCACCCGGCTCGATCGTCCAGCGTCCATTCGCCGCGACCAGCGCCAGATCCTGCGCCGCGAGCGTCAGCGGCACGACGCGGCTGGCGCCGGCGTCGAGCGTGACATGCGCGAATGCCTTCATCTGGCGCACGGGACGGGTACGCGTGGCGACGCGGTCGTGCAGGTCGAGGCGGACGAGCGTCGTCCCGCGCCGCGCGCCGATGTTGGTGACGCGCACGCCGACCGTGACCGAGGCGCCGACCGCGACTTGCGCGGGCAGGGTGAGGTCCGACAGACGGAAGCGGGTGTAGCCGATGCCCGATCCGAAGGGGTAGAGCGCCGTGTCGGGGGCGTCGCGCCAGTGGCTGCGCCCCGGGGCCATCGGCGCATCGGCGGGGGCGGGGCGCCCGGTGGCGCGGTGGTCGTAGGACCAGGGTTGCTGCCCCGTGGCGAACGGGAAGCTGACCGGCAGCCGCCCGGTCGGCTCGACGCGGCCGAAGACGACGTCGGCGACGGCATGGCCGGTCTGCTCGCCCAGGAACCACGTGGCCAGCAGCGCGGGCGCGTCGCGCACCGCGCCCTCCAATGCCAGCGCGCGGCCGTGGCGCAGCAGGACGACGACTGGCCTGCCCGTCGCGGCGACCGCCGCCGCGAGGCGTTGCTGCGCCGCGGGAACGGTGATCGACGTGCGGCTGTTGCCTTCGCCCGACATGTCGCCGCCCTCGCCGATCGCGAGCAGGACGACGTCGGCGCGCGCCGCGGCGGCGACCGCGCGGTCCAGCCCGCCGGGCAGGTCGGCGTCGATCGCGCACCCGGCCTCGACCTCCAGCAGCGCCGGATCGGGCATGGCGGCGCGCAGTCCGGTCGCCAGGTCGACGCCCGCGTGCGGGTCGCCGGCGAACGACCAGGGGCCGTTCAGATGCGCGGTGCCGGCAGCGAACGGACCGATCAGGGCGATCCGCCGGCCCGTGCGCGGCAGCGGCAGCAGGTCGCCGTCATTGCGCAGCAGCACGATCGATCGCGTCGCGACCTCGCGCGCGAGCGCCCTGATCGCGGGCGTGGCGGTGGCGCGGCGTTCCATGCGGGTGTCGAGCGAGCGGAACGGATCGTCGAACAGCCCCAGCGCCTCCTTCAGCGCCAGCACGCGCCGCACCGACCGGTCGACCGCCTCCAGCGGTACGCGGCCGGCACGGACCAGCGCGGGCAGGTGGCAGACGTAGAGCCCGCTCTGCATCGACATGTCGATACCGGCGAGGATCGCGAGGCGCGCGGCATCCGCCTCGTCCGCCGCCACGCCGTGCGCGATCAACTCGCGATCGGCGTCATAATCGGACACGCACACGCCCGTAAACGCCATCTCGCCGCGCAGCACGTCGGTCAGAAGATGCCGGTTGGCGGTGACGGGGACGCCGTTGAAGTCGGTGAACGATGCGATCGTCGCGCCGGCGCCCGCCGCGAAGGCGGCGGCGAACGGCGGCAGGTGCGTCTCGCGCAGTTCCGCGTCGCTCATGTCGACCGCGGCATATTCCATCCCGCCGCGTACCGCGCCGTAGCCGGCGAAATGCTTGGGTGTGGCAAGCACGGCGTCTGCGCGGCGCAGGTCGCTGCCCTGGAACCCGCGCACCCGCGCCGCGGCGAGGCGGCAGCCCAGCACCACATCCTCGCCCGCGCCCTCTGCCACCCGGCCCCAGCGCTGGTCGCGCGCGACATCCACCATCGGCGCGAAGGTCCAGTGGATGCCGGCCGCCGCCGTCTCGCGCGCTACCGCCCGCGCCGCCCGCTCCGACAGCGCCGGGTCGAACGCCGCCGCCTCGGCGAGCGGGATCGGGAAGATCGTGCGGCACCCGTGGATGACGTCCGCGGCGAAGACGAGCGGGATGCGCAGGCGACTCGCCAGCGCAGCCTCCTGCGCACGGCGGGCGCCCGCGACGCCATAGCCGTTGAAGAGCATGCCGACGCGCCCGAGGCGGATGTCGTCCAGCATGGCCGCGCCGCCGCGGGCATCGACGACGGGGTTGAACACCGCGCCGACGGGGCGGATTTCATCGTTGAAGCAACTGAGTTGCCCCGCCTTTTCCTCCAGCGTCATCGCGCCGACGAGCGCGTCGATCCGCGCTGCGGCGGCGGCCGCAAGCGGAAATGTCACACCCGCCGTCAGCATCGCGGCACAGCGCAGGATGTCGCGGCGACGTAGCGTCTGTTGCGTGTCAGTCACACCGTGGCCTCATCTGCACGCATCCTCCGAATAGTATATTGCGATAACCATCTCCCTTGGTCTAGCGCGCGGCCATCCGGTCCCTCTTTGGGACGTGCAGATGAGTACAGGGAGAGGACTATGTCGATCGTCAACCGCTTCAGCGCGCGCGCGCTGCTGCTGACCGGGGCCGCACTGCTGCCGACGATGGCTGCCGCGCAGACCGTCGCCAGCGATGCCGCGGCCGGGCAGGGCGCGCCGTCGGCCCAGACCGACGAGTCGCAGGACGTCATCGTCGTCACCGGTCAGACCTCGCGCGATCGTCCGCTCATCACCTCGTCCGCCGACATCACCTATGCCACGCGCGAGGACATCGATCGCCGCGCGCCGCGCTCGACCGCGGACATGCTGGAGCTGGTGCCCGGCATCTTCGTCGAGGCGACCGCGGGCGAGGCGTCGAACAACTATTCGGTCCGCGGCCTCCAGGGCGGCGGCCAGCGCTTCGTCCAGCTGGAAGAGGACGGCATGCCGATCCTGTACGGTGGCGGCGGCGCCGACTTCTTCTTCCAGCAGGATCTGACGATCGACCGGCTGGAAGCGGTCAAGGGCGGCTCGTCGGGCGTGCTGACCGTCAACGGCGCCGGCGCGACGATCAACTTCATCTCCAAGCGCCCGAACTTCAAGGAGTTCGAGGGCGCGGTGCGCCTGACGGGCATGAACTACGGCCTGAAGCGCGCCGACTTCTATTATTCGGCGCCGCTGTCCGAGAATCTGGCGTTCAACTTCGGCGGCTATGTCCAGAGCAGCCCCGGCGTGCGGCGCAACCCGTTCGACTATGCCGGCTACCGCATCAAGGGCTCGCTGGAATATCGCCTGCCTTCGGGCGGCTCGATCCGCCTGTCGGGCCGTCGCGGCGACATGGAGACGGCCTATTACGCCTCCGCGCCGTACCGCTTCGAGAACGGCAAGCCGACCAGCATCACCGGCTTCGACATCCAGCGCGACAATATCGGCGGCGATGCGTTCAGCTCGATCAACGTGCCGGTGTCCACCTATGTCTCGCCGACCGGGTATCGTCCGTTCCGCTACCGCGACGGCATCCGCTCGTTCGACAATCAGGTCCGCCTCGACATCGACCTGCCGCTGTCGGATTCGGTGTCGCTGTTCGCACGCGGCCGCTACATCGACTATTTCTACGACTTCAACGGCCTGTTCCCCGGTTCCGGGACGGGCAATGCGGGTCTGGCGAGTGCGGTCAACTACCTGACCCCGGGCGCCAATTCGCCGATCGACGGTCTTCTGACGCTGGGCCGCGCGGCCTATCCGACCGCGACGCGCTTCGGCATCCGCAACATCCGCACCGGGCAGGTGATCGGGTCGAACCAGACCGACGTGCTGAACGGCCTGAACGGCAACGGCTTCCTGCAGCGGACCACGCTGAACCACGATCGCGTCGACGGGCGTGACCTGGGCATCAATGCGGGTGCGCGCTGGGAGTTCGAATCGGGTTCGATCAAGAACTCGCTGACCGTCGGCGCAATGTACTACAACGTGAAGCGCAACCAGAACCAGTCGGCCACCGCCAGTGTGGTCAACGACGTGCGCAACAACAGCGACGTCTATGACATCGTCGCGCTGAATGCGGACAACGGCGTCATCGGCTCGCTGACCGACAGCGGCCTCGTCTCCTACGGCGACTGGGGTAACGGCATCCGCGAGCGCAAGGACGAGACGATCTCGCTCTACGCCAACGACGAAATCGCGTTCGGCGACCTGCGCATCGACGGCGGTATCCGCTGGGAGCAGGACAGCGCCGTGGCGCTCGACGGCCGCAACGCGGCCGCGGCGGACGCGTCGCGTCGCATCGTCGCGGCGAACGGCGGGTTCGAGCAGCTGGTGCCGGTCGGGCAGGGCGGCGTGCTGACCACGGTCGGCTCGACCTTCGCCGGGCAGTTCGACGTGCGCCGTCGCAAGCAGGACAAGATCGCCTGGACGGTGGGTGCGAACTATCTCATTACGCCGAGCCTGTCGGTCTACGGTCGTTATGCGGACGGGTTCCAGACCAACAACGTCGACCCGATCACCACGATCAAGCTGTACGAGGCGGGCGTGCGCTACCAGTATGCGCGCATCTTCAGCGGGTCGGTGACGGTGTTCCGCACCAACTTCGACGATCAGAACTACAATTTCGCCAATCCGACCAACCCGACGCAGCAGCAGAACATCAACGCCGACCTGCGCACCAAGGGTATCGAGATCGACGTGATGGTGCGGCCGGTGCCGTTCTTCTCGGTCGATTTCCAGGGCGTGTTCCAGGATCCGAAGCTGGTCAACCTGCAGATCGACGGTGCGAACCAGGCCGGTTTCGAAGGCAATCGTCCGGAGCGTACCCCGGCGCAGCTGTGGACCGTCACCCCGGCGATCCAGCTGCCGAACGGGCTGGGCGAGATCTACGGTCGCTACAAGCGGATCGGCAAGATCTTCGCCGATGCCGGCAACGGCGTGGCGCTGCCGAGCTACGGCGTGACCAGCGCGGGCGTGAACCTGAACCTGACGCCGCAGCTGCAGCTCAGCGTCAACGCGGAGAACATCTTCAACGTCGTCGGCCTGACCGAGGGCAATCCGCGCCAGGGGCAGACGCAGGCGATCACCAACGGCTTCTTCTATGCCCGCGGTATCGTCGGCCCGACCTATGGCGGGTCGCTGACCTTCCGCTTCTGAGCGGATCGACGGGAATGAGCGCGGGGGCGTCGTGACCGGGAACGGTTGCGGCGCCCCCGTTCGTTAGTGGGACTTCGTTGAGGGAGACGGCGAGGATGAAGTACGTGGCGCGGATGATGCTGGGCGCGGCCCTGTTGGCGGCGACCGGGGTGGCGGTAGCGCAGCAGGGGGCAAAGCGGGGCGCGCCGGCGCGCGCGCCCGAACTCGCCTATCTGCTGACCGAGGGGCAGAACATCAACGCCTTCGTGCGCGAGGGCGCGGTGGCGGCGCACCTGCTGCTGCGCAACGGCACCGATCCGCGCATCCTAGTCGCGTTCCCGGCGGGCAACAGCGGCGCAGGGCAATGGTTCGCACGGCTCGACCGCGCCGCGACCTGGCGGCTGGAGCAGGCACCGCGCCCGGTGACGATGCGCGAGCCGGAGGGCGCGCGCACGCTCCACGGTATCGTGACCGAGGCGAGCATCGATGCCCCGCGACTGACGCTGGCGAAGACGGTATTGTCCTCGATCCGTTTCCTGCGCGACTATCAGTCGGTCGGGCGGATCCCGAACGAGGTGGAGGCGACCCCCGTCGCCGCGGCGAACACCATCACCGCCTATCGCCGCCGGCTGGACGGCGCGCCCGGCTATTTCCTGAAGATGGAGGTGCTGGACGGCAGCGTGGCGGGCACCACGATCCGCGCCGGGGCGGGCGGGCGCATCCGGCTGCGCATCACCGCGGCGACCGGCGAGACGCCGCTGACGGGGCTGGCGACCCGCGATCTGCTCAATGCGCGCGCCGCCAACGATCCCACCGCGCGCGACGCGCTGCATTTCCTGAGCTATCGCGAGAAGTTCCTGGCGGGATCGTGGCGGTTCCAGACCTATTTCGGGCGCGATACGCTGATGTCGGTGCGGCTGCTGATGCCGGTGCTGCAACCCGGCGCGGTCGAGGCGGGGCTGGGATCGGTGCTTGCGCGGCTCGATGCGCGCGGTGACGTCGCGCACGAGGAGGGCATCGGCGAGTTCGCGGTCGTCGACCGGCGCCAGCACGGCGGCAGCGGCGATGCCGCGGTGCTCGACTATGCGATGATCGACGACGATTACATGCTGGCGCCGGTCGCCGCGACCTATCTGCTCGATCACGCCGATCGCGCAGCGGCGCGCCGCTTCCTGGCGCGGAAGATGACGAGCGAGGGAGTGCCCGGCACGGTCGAGCCGGCGGGCAAGGCGCTGGTGCGCAACCTGCGCTACGTCGTCGCCACCGCGCAGCCGTTCGCACAGGGACCGGCGGTCGAGCGGCTGATCGCGTTGAAGGCGGGCCGCCTGACCGGCCAGTGGCGCGACAGCGAGGAGGGGCTGGGGCGCGGGCGCTATGCCTATGACGTCAATGCCGTGTTCGTTCCCGCCGCGCTCGACGCGGCGGCGCGGATGCTGCGTGCGGGGCTGCTGGACGCGTATCTGACGCCGCAGGACCGCGCCGCGCTGATGCAGGCGCCGGCGATGGCGACGGTATGGCGCGAGCGTGCGCCGGCGCTGTTCCGCGTCGATATCCCCGCCACGCAGGCGAGCACGCGGGTGCGCGACTATGCGCGCTCGCTCGGCATCCCGGCCGGGCCGGCGCTCGCATCGCTCGGCAACGCGCCGCTCACCTTCCATGCGCTGTCGCTCGACGAGCGCGGCAAGGCGGTGCCGATCGTCAATTCGGACGAGGGGTTCGCGCTGATGTTCGCCGATCCGTCGCCCGCGGAGCTGGAAACCTATGTCACCGCGGCGATGCGGCCGTTCCCGGCGGGGTTGATGACCGATATCGGCATGCTGGTGGCGAATGCGGCGCAGGCAGATGCGACCGCGCAAGGCCGCTTCACGCCCGCGGCGTATCACGGTGCGGTGGTGTGGTCGTGGCAGCAGGCGCTGTTCGCCGCCGGGCTGGAGCGCCAGCTCGCGCGGCGCGACCTGCCGGCGTCGACGCGCGCGGTGCTGACGCGTGCGCAGGCGACGCTGTGGCGCGCGATCCAGGCGACGCGCGCGACGCAAAGCTCCGAATTGTGGTCATGGGCGTATGAGGGCGGGCGCTACAAGGTCGTGGCGTTCGGCGCGGGCAAGCAGGACGTCGACGAATCGAACGCGGCGCAATTGTGGAGCACGGTGTACCTCGCGGTGCAGCCGCCGAAGTGAGGTCGCGCGGCCCCGTTCTGCCGCAAAGTGCGCGGCATGACGGGGCGGCGGACGTCATTCCAGCATCAGGAAGGCCGTGACCGTCAGCCGTCCGTGCGCGGGATCGGCGCTCAATATCGCGTTGGGCGTGATCGCGCCGCTATGCAGGAGCGCGCTGCGGTAGATCACGGCGCGGTTGGGGCGTGCCTCGATCAGCGCGGTGCGCTCGAACAGCGGCGTCGAGTCGGCGACATAGGCGGCCGGCGGTTCGCCATCGCGGCGCAATTCGGCGTTGAGCGTGTCGAGATAGGTGCTCGCGCGCGCGGTATCGACGGCTTCGAAGCCGGTCGCGCGGTGGCGGAAGAAGGCGGTGCCGTCGCCCGCACCCAGATAATGGACGAGCGCGATGCGATGCGGGTCGGTCGCATCGACGTGCGGCAGCCGCTGGGTCACGCTCAACCGCGCCGGGGGTGTGGTGACGATCGAGAAACTGGCGTCGAGCAGCGCCACGCCGCCGCGTTGATCGAAGACGCCCGCCAGGACCGCGGTCAGCGCGGGGCGCACCGCGGCGAAATAATCCGGGGGCAGCGCGGCGCGCAGACCGGGGTAATGATGCCGCCCGGGCTCGAATCGCGCGGTCAGCGCCGCTGCGCGCAGCGCCGCGGGATCGGGGTGGAAGCCGTCGACGATCGCGATCGGCTGCGCCTCCGCACCGATGCGGCGTGCGGAAATGTCGGGCGGCGTCACGCCGCGCCGATCAGCTGCGCCAGCGCGTCGTCGTGGAGCGGCAGCGTCGGCGCAGCGCGTGCGACGACCTGCGCGATCTGCGCCACCTGCGCGCGGTTGACGTCGGCGTCGAGCGCATCGGCGAGCGGGTTGTAGCTGCGCGCGGTCACCCCCTGGCCGTTGAGCACCGCGAGCCAGCTCGCCTCGCGGAAGAGTTCGTCGCTGTCGAGGATCAGCCGGCCCGAGCGGCGATATTGTTCCTCGCGCGCGACCAGCGTCGGCGGCAGCGGCATCGTGCGGCAATGCCGCCACAGCGGATCGTCGCGCCCGCTGGTGGCGTGATAGTGGAGGATCAGGAAGTCCTTGATCCCGTCCATGTCGCGCCCGAACAGCTGGTTGAACCGGTCCGCCAGCGCAGGGTCGATGTCCCGGTCGGGGAAGAGCGTCAGCAGCTTCGCGATGCCGCTCTGGATCAGGTGGATGCTGGTCGATTCGAGCGGCTCCAGGAACCCCGACGACAGCCCGATCGCGATGACGTTGCCGCGCCACGGCCGCCGCCGCGTGCCCGCGGTGAAGCGCAAGGTACGCGGTTCCGCCAGCGGCGCGCCATCGAGGTTGGCGAGCAGGGTGGCGGTCGCCTCGTCCTCGCTCAGGTGCGCGCTGGAATAGACGTAGCCGTTGCCGGTGCGATGCTGGAGCGGGATGCGCCATTGCCACCCCGCAGCGCGCGCGGTCGAGCGGGTGTAGGGCGTGGTCGCGGCGACGCGCGCGCAGGGCACCGCGACGGCGCGGTCGCACGGCAGCCAGTGCGACCAATCCTCCAGCGCCTCCCCCATCGCGCCGTCGATCAGCAGCGCGCGAAAGCCCGAGCAGTCGACGAACAGCTCACCGTCCAGCCGCTCGCCGCGCTCGGTGCCGAGCGCGGTGACGTGGCCGCCCGCGCCGTCGCGCTCGACGTCGCGCAGCCGCCCCTCGACGCGCAGCACGCCGTTCGCCTCCGCGAGCCGGCGCAGGTAGCGCGCGTACAGGCCCGCATCGAAGTGATAGGCGTAGCCAAGCGTCGACAGGATCGAGCGCGCGTCCCCGACCGGCTTCGCGAAGCGTCCCTGCGCCGCGAGTTGCGCGGCGAGCGACAAGGCGGACAGCGGCATGTCGCTCCCCTCCGCCTGCGCCTTCAGCCAGCGGTGGTGGAAGGCGACGCCGGGCAACGGCGCGCCATATTGGCCGAAGGGATGGAAGTAGCGGTGGCCGGGGCGCGTCCAGTCGACGAACTCGATCCCCAGCTTGAACGTCGCTTTCGTCTCCCGCAGGAACTCGGCCTCGTCGAGGCCGATCAGTTCGTTGAACCAGTGGATCGTGGGGATCGTCGCCTCGCCCACGCCCACGGTGCCGATATCGTCAGATTCCAGCAGCGTGATGGCAACGCTGCCACCGAAGCTGCGCGAGAGCGCCGCCGCGGTCATCCACCCGGCGGTTCCGCCGCCCAGGATGACGATACGGGAAATGCGTCGGTCCATGGCCCCTGATAGCCGACAATGCCGCCAAGCCAACCCCGCCGCACCGATCGGGCGCGCTGGCAGCCGGCTAGAATTCGACGCCGCGTTGTGCCTTGATGCCCTGTTCGCGGAACGGGTGCTTGACCAGCTGCATGTCGGTGACGAGGTCGGCGACGGCGACCAGCCCGTCCGGCGCGTTGCGCCCCGTCGCGATGAAGTGCGTGGTCGCAGGCTTTGCGGCGATCGCGGTGAGCACCTCCTCCAGCGGCAGATAGTCGTAGCGCAGGACGATGTTCAGCTCGTCGGCGAGCACCATGTCGTAGCCGGGATCGGCCAGCATCCGCTTCACCTCCGCCCAGGCCGCGCCCGCGACCGCAACGTCGCGCGCGCGGTCCTGCGTGTCCCAGGTGAAGCCCTCGCCCATCGGCTTGAACTCGACCTCGGGGAAGCGCGCGAACACCGCCGCCTCGCCGGTCGTCATCGCGCCCTTGACGAACTGGACGACGCCGACCTTCATCCCGTGGCCGATCGCGCGGACGACCATGCCGAGCGCGGCGGTCGTCTTGCCCTTGCCCGTGCCGGTGTGGACGATCACCAGCCCCTTCTCGCCGGTCCGCGCAGCGACGATGCGGTCGTGCGCGGCCTTCTTCTTCGCCATCTTCGTGGCGTGTTCAGCGTCCGTGCGGGGCGGCATGCCGTTCATCCGCGATGTCCCTGCAGGACGGGGAGCGCGAAGCGGCCGAACAGCCAGCCCGCGACGATCCAGAAGAGCGCCTGTGCGCCGAGCGAGGCGAGGCGGAAGTTCCACAGCAGCGTCGCGCCGAAATCGCCCGGCACCTCGTCGACGACCGGCAGCAGCAGCGCCACCCCGCTCGCCAGCAGCACGTAGCAGGCGACGGCCGCGAGCAGCGCATCGACCGGGTTCCAGCGCACGGCGACCGCGCGGCGCACCTGTGCGGCGACCATCGCGGCGACCAGCGACAGCGCGATCATCGCGAAGAAGGCGGCGGTGCGCAGCCTGACGGTTTCGTGCTGTCCCACCGCGGGCGGGGTAGGGGGGTATTTGATCGCCGGCACCAGCACGACGACGACGAAGGCGAGGGCCGCCAGCACAAGCGCCAGCGTGCGCGGCCCCACCGATCCGATGCGGCCATAGGCATAAGCGAAGGCGAGCGCGAACAGCCCGCCGACCCCGGCGCCATAGACGGCGAGCGCGGTGAAGAGCCCGGCCGTCTTCTGCACCCCGCGACCGACCAGTTCCGTCCCGTGCGCCATCCCCGGCATCCGGTGCGCCGCCTCGACCGCGATGGCGCGATCGATCTGCGGCTCGGCGACGAGCAGCGCGAAGACCGCGGCGACGCACGCCGCGATCAGTCCGGCGAGCATCCCCCGCCAGAGCAACCGTCCGACCATGACGACCTCCGCTTAGTGGCAGGGAAAGCCCAGCAGGTGGCGCCCGTCATGGACATATTCGTGGACGTACATGCCGTCGAAGATCGCGAAGGCGCCCTGCTCGGCACCGACGAAATAGAGAAAGACGGTCGCGATCAGCACCGCCAGGACGGCCCAGGGGACGAGGTCGGCGGCGGGGATGACGGTGCCGGTGCCGACGGGGAAGAAGGTGTCGCCGGCGAGGGGCGAGGTCGTGGTCATGCGTTGCTCCCTGCCGGGTATTCGCGCCCGGCGATGAACGGCGTCCCGGCCGAGGTCTGACTCTCGACAGGATCCCTCCCGCCGATCACAGTGGCGCGACCGCGCCGGTTTCTCACCGGCTTCCCGCCCGGGACCAATGCGCCCGCTGTGAAGCGATCGTGGGTTCGCGTCAATCCAAGGAGTTCGACGAATGACCACGCGCCTGTCCGTCGTCTGCGCGGGCGCGACGGCGATGTCGCGCATCGGTGGCTTCGCCGCGCCGGACGCGCCGCTCGATGCGGCAGGGGCGGCGGCGGCGGAGCGGCGGCGTCGGGCCGACACCGCATCGGCCGTCGTCATGTCGGGGCCGGAGAATGCGGCGCAGCAGACCGCGCGTGCGATCGGCCGGAAGGCGGCGGTGGTGCCCGCGCTGGCGGACATGGACTGGGGCGCGTGGAGCGGCGCGTCCTTCGCGGCGGTGCAGGCGCGCGCGCCCGGGCGGCTGTCGGCCTGGCTGGCCGCGCCCGTCCGCGGCACGCCGGGGGGCGAGGATTTCGCCGCGGTGCAGGCCCGGGTGGCGCCGTGGCTCGACGATGTCGCGCGCGGGGAGCGCGCGGCGGTGGCGGTGACCTGCCCCATGGTCATCCGCGCAATCTTGACGATCGCGATCGCGATGCCGCCGGAGGTGGCGCTTAGGATAGATATTGCCCCGCTGTCGACGAGCGTGCTGTCTTTCGACCGCGGCTGGCGCTGGCAGGAGCTGGGCCGCGCCTGATCCGCTACCGACCCAGCAGCCGCTTCACGGTGCGGGCGGCCTTCGTCACCGCCTCCGGGCGGGTCGAGGGGAGCAGGCGCCATTCGATGATCGGGCGGGCGTAATTGCTCGGGGACTTGCCCGTCTGCACGTCGTCGCCGTCAATCTTGGGATCATCGGCACGCCCGGCCGCCATCAGGGTCGAGGCGCGTGTAGCAAAGTAAACGTCGGAGTCGAGAAACATGATCAGCGCGCCGGCGCTGACGTCGAACCCGCTGTTGGATGCCGCGCTCACTTTCGTCAGGACTGCCGTGTCCGGTCGCCATAGCCGCGGATCACCGCGGCGCTATCGTCGGAGGAGCAATCGTCCACCACGATGATGACGATCGAGGTCTTCACGGTCGCGGCTCGCTTGGCTTGCCGTCTTCATCGCTGTTTCCTGACGTGTCGCCGGGACCGTCCGGTCACGTCGCCCCCAACTCTTTGTTCGCGCCCGCAGAGTCTCGTGTCCGCAAGCAAGTGTCTGATGCTGACCATTTCATGATCCAGATTGGACATCAGATGGCATGGAAGCGACACGTTCCAGCATCACATGCGCGGGTAGAGCAGCGCCGCCCCCGCCCCCGCGCCCGCCAGCCCCGCCGTCGCCAGCACGATGAACGTGGCCAGCGGCGTCGCCGTCCCGAGCAGCGCAGTCGCCGCCATGCTGGCGGCCAGCGATGCGGCGGCGACAGCGAGCAGCGGGATGAAGCAGCTGCGCACGAACAGCACCAGCAACCGTCCCCGGGCATCGCCCGCGACGCGGAACTGGACCCAGGTGAAGACGACGTTGCGCGCCAGGATGCCCATGGCGACGATCTCCACGCCGTAGCGCGCGAGCCCGAAGATCACGATCACGCTGACCCCGGCCGCCCAGAAGCCGATCCGAAGCATCAGCGCGTTGCGATGGGTGACCGTCAGCAGCGAGCCGGCGACCCCGCCCAGCGCGCGCGCCAGCCCGCCGATCCCCAGCACCGCGACCACCGGCGCCGCGGCCGACCATTGCGGGCCGAAGATGAACGGCACCGCCAGCCGGGCGTGGAGCGCCAGCACGACCAGCGGCACGCCGCACACCAGCGAGATCGCCGCGATCCCGCGCCCCATGTGCGGCGCGCGATGCTCCGGCTCCGCGGTGGCGAAGATCGGCTGGAACATCATCTGGCTGAACGACGAACTGAGCGAGATCGCGACGACCTCGATCCGCTTGCCCAGATTATAAAGGCCGAGTTGCGCCGCCGGGATCATCGTGCCCAGCATCAGCTGGTCGACATAGTTGAAGCCCACCGCGGTCAGCCGCACGCCGGTGGCGCGCGCGCCCTCGCTCGCCATCTCGCGCATGGCCGCGGGATGCCAGCGCGGGAAGACGGCGGCGGCGGTCCCGATCGAGGTCATCAGGTAGATGACCAGCGATTGCAGCACGTAATAACTGATGAGCCCGAGCACGGGGGAGACGACGAAGGCGATCGCGATGCCGCCGCCCCCCGAAACGAGCCCCGCAGCGAGCGAGCGCGATCCCAGCCGCTTGAACGCCATGCGCCGTGCCAGCACCGCCTGCGGCTGCATGACCAGATAGTCGAGCAGGATCTTGAGCCCGAGCAGGATCGCCTGCAGCGGCAGCACGACCTGCATCATCATCGGCGACAGCACCACGACGATCGCGAATACCAGCGTCAGCGCGATGCCGGACAGCGCGAAGAGCGCCGAGGCGCTTTCGTAATGCCCGCGGTCGCTTTCCGGATGGCGGATCAACACGTCGTAGACGCCCTGCGGCCCGAGCGCCTTGACGATCTCCAGCATCGCGACCGCGATCATGATCGGTGCGATCTCGCTGGGCTTCATCATCCGCGCGAAGAGCACGAATACGCCGAGCGGGATCAGGACCGTGGCGCCGCCGTTCAGCGTCGACCATATCGCACCGGACCGCGTCGTGGCGGGGCCGGAGTCAGGGGCGATGGGCGCGGAACCCTGCGACGATGAGGCATCGGCCGACACGTGATGTTTCCTTGAGGTATCGATGCCTTTCCACGCCTTCGACCGAATCGGGATAGGAAATTTGCGCTCTGGCCGATTTCCCGTCCGCTCGCGAGGGGAATTTTCGCGGATGGAGCATCTGGCGACCGTATCGCAATCGCAGCGGCGTCGGCGGCGGGAACGGCGTATCATCCTGAAGCAGGGAGCGGGTATTTGACTGCATTTTTTCGGTATGTTCGACCCGACCCGGGCGGGATCGGCGGTGTCGGCGGCGAAACGGGGCAACCGGGCGTCTCCCGGCGCATTGTCGTGGCATGACCAGCATGACCCAGATTCGGGCACGACCCGCCGCGCCATGGCCGGTGATGGCGGTGATCGCCTTCGCCGTCCTTCAGATCGTCACGCCCGCGCTGCCTGCGCTCGGGATCGGGCGGTCGATCGGCGACCGGTCGCAGGTGGTCGGAACGCTGGTGACGCCGGCGGGCTGGGCCTTCTCGATCTGGGGACCGTTGTACGCCGGGTCGCTGCTGTTCGCGGTCTATCAGGCGCGTGCCGCCGCGCGCGGCCGCGCGCTCGTGGCGCTGCTGCGATGGCCGGCGGCCGGCGCGTTCGCGGGCAATGCGATATGGGCGGCCTATGTCCAGGTCGCCGGGCTCACCGCGGTATCGGTCATCGTGATCGGCTGGACGCTCGGATGCCTGCTGGTGGCCTATTGCCGGCTGTCCGGGTGGCCGTATGCGCTGACCCCGGGGGAACGCTGGTGCGCGGCGGTGCCGTTGAGCGCGCTGGCGGGATGGCTGACGGTTGCGACCACGGTGAACGGCGCCGCATCGCCCCCCTCCACGCCGTGGAAGCGCAGCGATGCCGCGACGGTCACCGTGGTCGCACCCGTCAGCCATCCCGCCAGCGCGCTCAACGGCACCGCCGCGCACCAGCGTTCCCCCGGGGTCAGCGCATACGGCCACCCGGACAGCCGGCAATAGGCCACCAGCAG
>CAJYKB010000002.1 GCA_913774925.1 uncultured Sphingomonas sp.
CATAATGGATACGTGAAGGACATATGAAACGGCTTATGCTCTAACGACCCCACCGCACCTTGCATGCGATAGACCCGCAGACCACCGTCCACATGTCCCTTCATCTAAACCTACAATGTCAAAGAGCGGCAAAAACCGACGCCCTAGCCTTTCCCCTTTTTATCGGGGCGGCCCAAGCGCCTAATTTTCCGTGACTTCCGAAGCGCTCCGTGTGGGGCGCCCCGTCGGTGGAGTGGCTTCTATGCGGGAGGTTCCCACCCGTCAAACACTTTTTGCAATTTTCTTTCATTCCCGTGTCAGATCCGCGGAAATCCGGGGGTTTTAACGGGGTGGTGACCGCGAACGCCTATCGTCGCCGCATGGTCGGTGCGACGAATCAGCTCTCGAATCACGCGTCCGGGGGCGATGCCGGCCTGGCGAAGCAGGTTCGCGCGGCGGTCTTGTGGCGTTCCGGGGGGCAGATCGCGGCGCAAATCGTGCAATGGGGGGCGACGTTCCTCGTCATTCGCATCCTCTCGCCGAGCGACTACGGGCTGTTCGCGATGACCGGCGTCGTGATGGCGCTGATGGGGATGCTGGACGGCTATGGCCTGGCCAACGGGCTGATCCGGCAGTCGCACGTCACGCCCCGCATGATCCGCCAGCTGCTGGGCATGCTGATCGCGGTGAACGTCGGGCTTGCTGCGATCCAGGTGGCGATCGCCCCGATCGCCGCGGTCTATTATCGCCAGCCCGAGGTCGCCGCCCTGCTGCGGGTGCAGGCGTTGATGTATCTGACCACCCCCTTCATCGCGCTGCCCGCCGCGATGCTGGCGCGGGCGATGGATTTCAGGGCGCAGGCCAAGGCCAACATGCTGGCCGCCATGGCGGGGGCCATCACGGCGCTGACGGGGGCGCTGGCGGGCTGGGGTGTGTGGACGCTGGTGGCGGCGCCCTCCATGCTCTTCCTGATGCGCGCCATCGCGATGACGTGGCAGGCGCGCGCCTTCTTCCTGCCCAGCTTCGACTTTCGCGGCGCCGGGCATCTGGCGCGCTACGGCGGGGTCATGGCGCTGGGGCAGCTGTTCTGGTTCGTCCAGAGTCAGGCCGACGTGTTCATCGCCGGGCGCAGCTTCTCCCCGCACCTCCTGGGGATCTACACCACCAGCCTGTTCCTGGCGCAGATCGTCGTCGCCAAGTTCGTGCCCGCGCTCAACGACGTCGCCTTCTCCGCCTATGCCCGGCTGCAGCACGATGCCGCGGCGCGGGCGTCCGCCTTCGCTAAGGGGGTGCGGGTGGTGATGGCGGCGGCGCTCCCCTTCTACCTCGGGCTGGCGGCAACCGCGGAGCCGGTGGTGATCGCGATGCTGGGCGAGAAGTGGCGCGAGGCGATTCCGGTCGTCCGGCTGCTCGCGCTGGCGATGCCGTTCATGACGCTGCAGGTGCTGTATCAACCCGCGTGCGACGCCATCGGGCGGCCGGGGATCAGCGTACGCAACGGCGCGACGGGCGCGGCGGTCATGGCGGCGGCGTTCGCGCTTGGGGTCGGGGGCGGCGCGACGGGGCTGGCGATGGCGTGGTGCGTCGGAGCACCGCTCTACCTGTTGCTGGGGAGCCGCCGCGCGCTGGACGCGATCGGGGTGCGCGGGCGCGACGTGCTGCGCGCGGTGCGCCCGCCCGCCATCGCCGCGCTGGCGATGGCCGCGATCGTGGTCGCCGTCGACCGGAGCCTGCCGCCGCTCGCGCCGGTGCCGCGGCTGGCGGTGCTGGTGGCGGCCGGCGCCGTCACCTATGCCGCCGCGCTGCTGACCTTTGCCCGCCCGCTGGTGCGCGAACTCGCGGCACTCGCGCGGCGGTAGCTCAGGCCTGCTGGATATAGTCGCGCATCGCCGCGGCGTCGGCCTCGATCCGGTCGATGCGGTACTTCACCAGATCGCCGATCGAGACCAGCCCGACCACCCGCCCCTCGTCCAGCACGGGAAGGTGGCGGATGCGCCGCTTCGTCATCAGCGCCAGCGCGCCGATCACGCTTTCGTGCGGCGATACGGTCATCGCCGGGGCGGTCATCACGTCGCGCACCACGGTGTCGAGCGTGGTCGCCCCCTGCGCCAGCATGCCGATCACGTCGCGTTCGGAGAAAACGCCCTGCACTCCCCCGTCCGCGAGCACGGGCACCGCGCCGATGCGGTGCTCCGCCAGGAGTGCGATCACCCGCGATACCGGCGTATCCGGCGTGACGGAAATCAGCTCCCGGCCCTTGTCCTTCAGGATGGCGGCGATGGTCATGATCCTGCTCCTCTCCGGCGCGGTTCCGCTGCCGCGCAGGCTGGCATCATCCCAGCTTTGCGCGCAAAGACAATAACCATGGCACATCCCGACGACACCGGCAGAGGACGCGCCCCGTCGATCTCCGGGCTGGACGACCCGCATGGCGCACAATGGGCGTGGCGGCGGTTCCGCCGCATCCTGGGCGCCGTGACGCTGGTCGGCATCGTCGCCGCGGTGGTCGCGGTATGGCTGCTGGGGAAGGCCTATGGCACGCTTGGCTGGATCGCGACGGCGGCGACGATCGGCGGTGTCGTCGGATCGGTGGCGATGGCGGGGGCGCTGATGGGGCTGGCGTTCATGAGTTCGGGCACCGGCCATGACGAGGCGGTCGACACGTTCGACGCCACCCCCTGACCGAACGGGCCCACGGAAAACAACGACCCCGCGCTCTCCAGGGGAAAACGCGGGGTCGATGGATGATACGTCGGACGCGCAGGCTTATTCGGCCGGCGTCGCCTCCGCCGTAGGGCGTACGCGACGGCGACGCGGTTTCGGCGCCTCCTCCGCAGCGTCGGCCACGGGCGCGTCGCCGGCCGGCTCGACCGGTGCGGCCGATACGCCGAGCGACGGCGGCAGACGATCGATGTCGAAGGCGGCCTGCTCGCCGGCCGCCTCTTCGCGCGGCTTGCGCGTGCGGCGGCGCGGGGCGCGCGCCTCTTCCGCCACCGCACCCTCGGCCACCGGAGCGACGGCGACGGGCGTTTCGGCAGCACGCTCGCCCCGCGGTTCGGCGCGCTCGACATGGCGCTCGGCATAGCCGTTGCGATGCTCGCCGCGCGCGTCGCCGCGGGTGTCACGCTGGCGATCGTCGCCGCGAGGACGGTCGTCGCGCTGGCGGTCATCGCGCTGGCGGTCGTCGCGCGGCCGATCGTCACGCTGGCGCGCCTCGCGCTGGCGGTCATCGCGGTCTGCGCGTGGGCGGTCGTCGCGCTGCCGATCGTCGCGGCGCGGGCGGCCGTCGCCCTCGCTGGCGCGCGCCTGTTCCTCGGCGCGGATCGGCTCGCCCTCTTCGCCGAAGTCTTCACCATCGTCGAACTGATCGAGGTCGTTGCGCAGATGACGCGGCATCGGCTGGTCGTCGTTGCGGCCGCGCTGGTCGGCCAGGACGCGGAAATAGTGATCGGCGAACTGGAGATAATATTCGGTGTTCACGCGGTCGCCGGACATCTGCGCGTCACGCGCCATGTTGCGATATTTCTCGAGCAGCTGCGCCGCATTGCCGCGTGCGCGGCTGTCGATCCGGTTGCCGCTGTCACGCTGGCCCTGTCCGCCACCGCCGCCGGGGCGCTGGTTACCACCACGGCCGCGACGGCGACCGTTCTGACGGTTGTTGATCAAATCACTGTCCTCGTCCTGGAACCAAAACCGGCACTTGCTCCCCCCGGCCAACGGCATCGGGTAAGGGTTGCAGTCATCCCCGGCGAACCGCCTGCGCCAAAGAGCGCGGCGGGCACCTGCCACGGTCGCCGGACTGCAGCGACTGTCGACGAGAGGGAGGTTTGGCTGCCCGATCCGGCATCGAGATGCCATCGGGTTCGCGTCCCCGCCGCCATCCCTAGCCGTTCGGCAGGCGTTCTCAAAGGGAAATATTGGGTCGCCGCCCGGCTTTTCAACCCGCCGGATGTGTCGCGACCAGACAGCGCGCGTGGCCGGCGAGGTCGTGCCGCACCGCGACCGACAGGCCAGCGTCGCAAAAAAGCACGGCGGCGCTGTCGCGCTGGTCCCAGCCGATCTCGATACAGGCGACGCCCGCCGGCGCAAGCAACGCCGGCAGCTGCCGCGCGATGATGCGATAGTCGTTCAGCCCGTCGGCACCCGCGAACAGCGCGGTCGCGGGCTCATGCGCGCGTACCTCGCGCGGCAGGTCGGCGTCGGTCGCGATATAGGGCGGATTGGCGAGCACCAGGTCGAACCGCTCCGTCACGCCGGCGCCCCAGTCGCCGCAACGCAGTTCGACGCGGTCCGCCATTCCCAGCGCCACCGCATTGCGTCGCGCCCAGCCGAGCGCGGCGTCGCTGGCGTCGATGCCGAGGCCCGTCGCCTGCGGCCATTCGGCAAGGGCGGCGAACAGGAGCGTCCCGGGACCGGTGCCGAGGTCGAGGATGCGGCGCGGCCCCTCCCCGTCCGCGAAATGGTCCACCGCCGCCTCGATCAGCGTCTCGCTGTCGGCGCGCGGCACCAGCGCGCCGGGGCCGACCAGCAGGTCGATCGTCCAGAAGGCGCGGGTGCCGGTGATATAGGCCACCGGTTCGTGCGCTGCGCGACGTTCGACCAGCGCGGCGAAGGTGGCCGGTACGGCGTGATCGCCGAGCGTCAGCAGCAGCCGCTCGCGCGTGATGCCGAGCGCATGGGCGAGGAGAAGCTCGGCGTCGAGCCGGGGCGTGTCGGAGAAGGCGAAGCGCGCGGCGGCCTCGCGCAGCGCGGTGCGGGTGTCGGTCATCGCACGACGGCGCGCATGCGCCCTTCAATCCTGATGGTGGTCATTACGCAGCCTCGTGCGGATCATCTTCGCGTCTCCGCGCCTTCGCGTGAACCCCATTCCGTCAGCGCGTCTGGATTCCCGCCTTCGCGGGAATGACGGGTGCGGGCGGCAGGTGCGACACCTCTGCGTTCTTTGCGTGCTCTGCGCGAACCCTTCCGGGGGCCGCCGCGGCAAAGCCGCGTCGTCGGACGGGCAAGGCCCGCCGGCCGGGCTTGCGCGAATCGTGCCGCGGCACGCGGCAAGCCGCGCTACGCCTCCAGCGTCGCCAGCCGCTCCGCCTCGTCCTCCGAAATCAGCGCCCCGACCAGTTCGTCCATGTCGCCCTGCAATATCTCCGGCAGGCGGTGCAGCGTCAGGTTGATGCGGTGGTCGGTCACCCGCCCCTGTGGGAAATTGTACGTGCGGATCCGCTCCGACCGGTCGCCCGATCCGACCATCGCCTTGCGCGTGCCGGAGCGCTCCGCCGCCAGCCGCTCGCGCTCCGCCTCGTACAACCGGGTGCGCAGCACCTTGAGCGCCTTGGCCTTGTTCTTGTGCTGCGACTTCTCGTCCTGCTGGATGACGACCAGCCCGGTGGGAAGGTGGGTGATGCGCACCGCGCTGTCGGTCGTGTTGACCGACTGCCCGCCCGGTCCGGACGAGCGATAGACGTCGATGCGCAGGTCGCGCGCCTCGTCGATCTGGACGTCGACCTCCTCCGCCTCGGGCAGGACCGCGACGGTCGCGGCCGAGGTATGGATGCGCCCGCCGCTTTCGGTCACGGGCACGCGCTGGACGCGGTGCACGCCGCTTTCGAACTTCAGCTTCGCGAACACGCCGGTGCCGGTTACGCTGGCGACGACTTCCTTGTAGCCGCCGGCGTCGCTGTCGGAGGCCGAGATCAGCTCGACGCGCCAGCCCTGGCGCTCGGCATAGCGCTGGTACATGCGGAACAGGTCGCCGGCGAACAGCGCCGCCTCGTCGCCGCCGGTGCCTGCCCGCACCTCCAGCATCGCGGAGCGCTGGTCCGCGGCGTCGCGCGGCAGCAGCGCAAGCGCCAGGCGGCGGTCGGCGCCTTCCAGTGCGGTACGGTTCTCGCGCAGCTCCTCCTCCGCCATCGCGCGAAGTTCGGCATCGGCGTCGCCGGTCATGTGCGACAGGCTCTCGGCCTCCTGCCGCAGCCGCCGCACCTCGCCCGCGGCCTGCGCGACCGGCTCCAGCTCGGCATATTCCTTCGACACCTGGACGAAGCGGTCGCCGTCCAGTGCGCCGGTCGCCATCATCGCCGCCAGCTCGTCGCGCCGCGCCTCGATCTGGCGGATCCGGTCGATCGAGATGGTGGTCAAGCCAGCACCTCCGCGGCGCGCGACGCATCGCCGCGCAACACGCGACCGCGCGACACCGCCGCGTCGCCGTCCATCGCGAACACCAGCGTCTCCGCCGGCTCCAGCTTGAGCGCGCGGTCGTAACGCTTCTTGGCCGATCCGGTCGCCACCAGCTGCGCCGACACGCCCGCGCGCCGCAGCTTTGCGAGCGCCGTCACCGCCGCATCGTGCGCGCGGTCGTCCTCGACCACGACCGCCACCTCAGGCCGCTCCGCCGCCGGCTCGTCCACCAGCATCGCCAGCCGTTCGACACCGGCGGCCCAGCCCACGCCCGCGGTCGCGGGACCGCCGAGCGACTCCACCAGCCCGTCGTAGCGCCCGCCCGCCAGCACCGTGCCCTGCGCGCCCAGCCGATTGGTGACGAACTCGAACGCGGTGTGGCGGTAATAATCCAGCCCGCGCACCAGCCGCTCGTTGCGCGTCCAGCGCACGCCGGCCGCATCCAGCCCCTTCTGCACGCTCTCGAAGAAGGCGCCGGCCTCCGCGCTCATATAGGCATCGATCCCCGGCGCGGCGTCGGCCACGGGACGGTCGCGCGGGTCCTTGGAATCGAGGATGCGCAGCGGGTTCTTCGCCAGCCGCGTCAGGCTATCCTCGCTCAACTCGCCCCGATGCGCCTCGAAATGCGCCACCAGCGCATCGCGCCACGCATCGCGCGTGGCGGCGTCGCCCAACGTGTTGAGCTGGAGCGTCACGCCCTCGATACCCAGCTCCGCCAGCAGCTGGTCGGCGAGCGTCAGCAATTCCACGTCTGCCGCGGGCTCCGGCGCGCCGAGCACCTCCGCGTCGATCTGGTGGAACTGGCGATAACGGCCCTTCTGCGGGCGCTCGTAGCGGAATACCGCGCCGCTGGTGACGACCTTCACCGGCGCGTACTGCTGCCACCCGTTGGTGATGTAGGCGCGCGCGATCCCGGCGGTGAACTCCGGACGCAGCGTCAGCGAATCGCCGCCCTTGTCGGGGAAGGAATACATTTCCTTCGACACGACGTCGGTCGTCTCCCCGATCGAGCGGGCGAAGACCTGCGTATCCTCGAATACCGGGGTTTCGACGCGCTCGAAGCCGTAGAGCCGGCGCACGCGGTCGAAGGTGGCGAGGACGTGCGCGAAGCCGCGTTCCTCGTCGCGGAAGATGTCCTGGGTGCCGCGGACGCGGGCGGGGGTCTGGATACGGGCCATGATGGGTGCGCGTATCTAGTCGGACGTCCACGGTTTCGCTAGCGGTGATCGCCATGCACGAACCGCATCGCTGGTGGGGATTGGGACAGCGCGTGGCACCGCCGCGCTTCGTCCTGTTCATGGTCGTCTTTGCCGGCAGCACCGCCGCGCTGTGGCAGGCGGCGGGGCGCGGCCGCGCGGTGATGGGCGGGTTCGACATCGCCGCCGTGGTCTTCCTGATCGCGATCGTCACGCTGTTCCGCCGCGGCACGCCGGAGCGGCTGCGCCGCGCGGCGCAGGCCAACGACGCCAATCGCGCGCTGCTGCTGGCGATCAGCGGCGCGGTGTCGCTCGTCATCCTGTTGGCGGTCCACGACGAGCTGAAGGGCAAGAACGATACGTTTGCGATCGTGCTGGTGATCGCGACGCTGGCGCTGGCGTGGCTGTTCACCAACATGGTCTATGCGCTGCACTACGCGCACCTGTTCTACAGCAGCGACGAGGCGGGCACGGACGAGGGCGGGATCGACTTCCCCGGCACCGACACGCCCGACTATTGGGACTTCCTCTACTTCAGCTACACGCTGGGGATGACGTTCCAGACGTCGGACGTCTCGATCAGCGACACGCGCATCCGCCGCATCGTCACCGGGCAGTGCCTGGCGGCGTTCGTCTTCAACCTGGGCGTGATCGCGTTCAGCATCAACGTGCTGGGCGGGGGGTGAGCGGGATGCGGGCTGGACACTGACGCCGCCGCCCCGTTACGTCTCAAAGGTAACGACATAACCCAGAGGGCCGCCCCCGACATGATCCGATCGCTGACCGCTGCCATCCTGCTCGCCTCCACCTCCGTCGCCCTCGCCCAAGTCCCCGCGGGCAATTCCGCGCCGCAACCGGTGCCCTTTGTCGACACGATCCCGGCGGCGCGCGACATACCCTTCCCCGGCACGATCCGCCTCAACGTCGACGCGACCGATACGCGTCGCGGCATCTTCCGCGTGAAGGAGACGATCCCCGTGCCGCAGGCGGGGCCGATGACGCTGCTGTTCCCGAAGTGGCTGCCCGGCGCGCACTCCCCGCGCGGCGAGATCGACAAGCTCGCCGGGCTCGTCATCACCGCGAACGGCAGGCGCGTGGAATGGACGCGCGACCCGGTCGACGTGTTCGCCTTCCATATCGACGTGCCCGCGGGCGCGAAGACGATCGAGGCGTCGTTCCAGTTCATCTCCGCGACGAAGGCCGATCAGGGCCGGATCGCGGTGACGCCGACGATGATCTCGCTTCAGCCCAATTCGGTCAGCCTCTATCCGGCGGGCTACTTTACGCGGGCGATCCCGGTGCAGATGACGGTCACCTGGCCGCAGGGCTGGACCGCGGCGGGAGCGCTACCCGCGAAGGCGGCGGGTGCGACCTACACCTATGACAAGACCAATTACGAGATCCTGGTCGATTCGCCGATCCTGGCGGGGAAGTACGGCAAGGTGTGGCCGCTGTCGCCGCGGGTGAACCTGAACGTCTTCGCCGACGATCCCGCCGAGCTCGCCGCCACGCCGGAGCAGATCGCCGCGCACCAGCGGCTGGTCGACCAGGCGGTGAAGACCTTCGGCGCACAGCATTACGACAAATACGAATTCTTGCTGTCGATCACCGACCAATTGGGCGGGATCGGGCTGGAGCATCATCGCTCGAGCGAAAACGGCGTGACGCCGGGCTATTTCACCAAGTGGAACGACGGTCCCGGCCGCCGCAACCTGCTGCCGCACGAATTCACCCACAGCTGGGACGGCAAGTTCCGCCGCGGCGCGGACCTGTGGACGCCCGATTATCGCACCCCGATGCGCGGCTCGCTGCTGTGGGTGTACGAGGGGCAGACGCAATTCTGGGGCTATGTGCTCCAGGCGCGATCGGGGATGGTCAGCAAGCAGGATACGCTGGACCAATATGCCGCGATCATGGCGACGTATGACAGCCAGCCCGCACGCCAATGGCGCGACCTGCTCGATACCACCAACGATCCCGTCATCTCCTCGCGCAAGCCCAAGGGCTGGACCAGCTGGCAGCGCAGCGAGGACTATTACAACGCGGGGCTGCTGGTCTGGATGGACGTCGATTCCCTGCTGCGCGAGAAGTCGGGGGACACGAAATCGATCGACGATTTCGCGCGCGCCTTCTTCGGCATCCGCGACGGCGACTGGGGCGAGGTGACCTATACGATCGGCGACGTCGCGGCGACGCTGAACCAGATCGTGCCGTGGGACTGGTCGGCGTATCTGAACAAGCGGCTGACCGAGCATGCCGCGGGCGCGCCGCTCGATGGGTTCGCGCGCAACGGCTACCGCCTGATCTACACCGACACGCCCACGCCCTCGTTCAAGGCGGGCGAGACCACCGCCAAGAACACCAACCTGACCTGGTCGGGCGGCCTCGTCGCCAATGCCGACGGCGCGCTCACCTCGGTAACGTGGGACAGCCCCGCGTTCGACGCCGGGCTGACGCTGGCGGACCAGATCGTCGCGGTCGACGGGCAGGCGTGGTCGGCGGACCGGATGAAGGCCGCGATCGTCGCGGCGAAGGGCACGAAGACCCCGATCCCGCTCACCGTAAAGCGCGGCGAGGCCTATCGCTCGGTGGCGCTCGACTATCACGGGGGCTTGCGCTACCCGCGGCTCGAGAAGGTCGGCACCGGTGACGGCGGGCTCGATCGTCTGCTCGCGCCCCGCTGACCGGCGGGGCGCGTCGGTTTTCTGCGTCTCCTGAGGGGAAGAGAATGCGTATCGACCTGATCCCGGTGGGCAAGAGCCCGCCCGACGACCTGAACGTGGTGATCGAGGTGCCGACCGGCGGCGAGCCGGTGAAGTACGAGTTCGACAAGGCGTCGGGCGCGCTGTTCGTCGACCGCATCCT
>CAJYKB010000003.1 GCA_913774925.1 uncultured Sphingomonas sp.
GATCTGATCGACGCGGTGATCGACCGCGAGGGCGGCTATGTGAACCACCCGTCGGACCGCGGGGGCGCGACGCGGTTCGGCATCACGGAGGCGGTGGCGCGCGCCAACGGCTATCACGGCGACATGCGGCTGTTCGCGCGGCCGGCGGCGGTGGCGATCTACCGCCGTGTCTATTGGACGCGGCCGGGGTGGGACCAGGTGGCGGAACGCGCGCCCGCGCTGGCGGCGGAGCTGTTCGACACCGGCGTGAACATGGGGCCGGCGGTGGCGGCCGGGTTCCTGCAACGCGCGCTCAACGCGCTGAACCGGGGTGCGCGCGACTATGCCGACGTGGTGCTCGACGGACGGGTCGGGCCGCAAACGCTGCGCGCGCTCGACCGCTTCCTGGCGACGCGCGGCGAGGCGGCGGAGGAGGTACTGCTGAAGGCGGTGGAGGCGCTCCAGGGCGAACGCTACCTGACGCTCGCGGAGCAGCGCCCCGCGAACGAGGCGTTCCTGTACGGCTGGCTGGCCGGGCGGATCGGTTGAGGGGGGCGGGACCATGGCGTTGATCGATGGCATCGTCGGGCCGATCGCGGGGCTGCTCGACAAGATTATCCCCGACCCCAAGGCGCGCGAGGCGGCGAAGCTGGAACTGCTGCGGCTGGAGGGGACGCAGGAGATGGAGCGCGTCCGCACCCAGATGGCGGCCGTGCTGGCGGAGGCCGGCTCCGCCGATCCGTGGACCAGCCGGGCGCGGCCAAGCTTCCTCTACGTGATGTACGCGCTGTTGCTGTGGAGCATCCCGATGGGGCTGATCGCGGCGGTCCAGCCGGAGATGGCGCTGGCGATCGGGCGGGGGATGAACGCCTATCTGGCGGGAATTCCGGAGCCGCTCTACGCGCTCTTCGGGACGGGGTATCTGGGATATACCGTCGCGCGGGAATGGGGGAAGGCGAAGGCGCGGTAGTTATCCGCAAGACCGTTCCCCGGCGGAGGCCGGGGTCCAGTTTGGAAGGCTTGCGTGATATGCGCCTACACTTGCCCAACTGGACCCCGGCCTTCGCCGGGGAACAGGAGCTACCCGTGCCGCGTCAGCCGCTGGGGATCGGGGGGCATCCGCATCCCGGCCCCGTGCGCGGCGTCGAGATATTGCGTCGCCATCTCGTAATGCGCGCGGCAGACTGCCGGATCCTCGGCCTCTGCGGCCAGCTTTAGCTCCGCCTCGGCACGGAACTGGAAATACAGACGATCCTTGTCGGTAATCATCGAACGCCACTCACTCTCCGATTCTCCCTATGACCGGGAAGGGTGAAGAGTTCCATCACCTGCATCGGAAGTTTGCATCGGCTTCGGTGCGATAGCGGATGGGGTTGCCGGACCACGGGGGCACGCCCCATATCGCGCGCCATGAGCGGGAATAGTGATCCACACGCCATGCCGGTCTGGCACGGCACCACCATCCTTTCGGTACGACGCGGCGGCAAGGTGGTCGTCGCGGGCGACGGTCAGGTCTCCATGGGCCAGACCGTGATGAAGCCCAATGCGAAGAAGGTGCGCCGGCTGGGCGCGGACGGCAAGGTGATCGGCGGGTTCGCGGGCGCGACTGCGGACGCCTTCACCTTGTTCGAGCGGCTGGAGGCGAAGCTGGAGCGGCACGGTGGGCATCTGATGCGCGCGGCGGTCGAGCTGGCGAAGGACTGGCGTACCGACAAATATCTGCGCAACCTGGAAGCGATGATGATCGTCGCGGACAAGGACGTGACGCTGATCCTGACCGGCAACGGCGACGTGCTGGAGCCGGAGGCGGGCGTCGCCGCGATCGGATCGGGCGGCAATTACGCGCTCGCCGCGGCGCGCGCGCTGGTGGATTACGAGCAGGATGCCGAGACGATCTGCCGCAAGGCGATGGGGATCGCGGCGGAGGTGTGCGTCTATACCAACGACCGGCTGACCGTGGAGACGCTGGAAAGCGCGTCGTAGCCCTTAAGCCCCTCCCCTTCAGGGGAGGGGTTGGGGTGGGGCGTGTCTCACCGAGAGCATCGCCCGTGACTGCCCCACCCCCATCCCCTCCCCTGAAGGGGAGGGGCTTTCAAGAGAACGAGAATGAACGACAATCTTACCCCCAAGGCGATCGTCGCGGCGCTGGACGCGCATATCATCGGGCAGCGGGACGCGAAGCGCGCAGTGGCGGTGGCGCTGCGCAACCGCTGGCGGCGGCAGAAGCTGTCGGGCGAACTGCGCGACGAGGTGACGCCCAAGAACATCCTGATGATCGGGCCGACCGGCTGTGGCAAGACCGAGATCAGCCGCCGCCTCGCCAAGCTCGCCGATGCGCCGTTCGTGAAGGTGGAGGCGACCAAGTTCACCGAGGTCGGCTATGTCGGGCGCGACGTCGAGCAGATCGCGCGCGATCTGGTCGAGGAAGCGGTACGGCTGGAAAAGGAGCGGCGGCGCGCGGCGGTGAAGGACAAGGCGGAGGCCGCGGCGATGGACCGGCTGCTCGACGCGCTGGTCGGCAAGGACGCCAGCCAGGCGACGCGCGACAGCTTCCGCGCGCGCTTCCATGAGGGGCATCTGGCCGACAAGGAGGTCGAGCTGGAGCTGCAACAGACGCCGCAGATGCCATTCGACCTGCCCGGCGGCGGATCGGTGGGAATGATCAACATCAGCGAGATGATGGGCAAGGCGTTCGGCGGCGGGCCGAAGCAACGCCGCAAGCTACTGGTGCCGTCGGCGTGGGAAAAGCTGGTCGAGGAGGAGGCCGACAAGCGGCTCGACCAGGACGAAGTGAGCCGCGTCGCGCTGGCGGACGCGGAGGCGAACGGCATCGTCTTCCTCGACGAGATCGACAAGATCGCGGTCAGCGACGTGCGCGGCGGGTCCGTGAGCCGCGAGGGCGTGCAGCGTGACTTGCTACCGCTGATCGAGGGGACGACGGTCGCGACGAAGTACGGTCCGATGAAGACCGACCATATTCTCTTCATCGCCAGCGGCGCGTTCCATGTCGCCAAGCCGAGCGACCTGCTGCCCGAATTACAGGGGCGCCTGCCGATCCGCGTCGAGCTGAAGGGGCTGACCGAGGACGATTTCGTCGCGATCCTCTCCGACACGAAGGCGTCGCTGCCCGCACAATATACGGCGCTGATCGCGACCGAGGGTGTCGAGGTCAGCTTCACCGAGGACGGCATCCGCGCGGTGGCGAAGATCGCGGCGGAGGTGAACGGCGAGATCGAGAATATCGGTGCGCGCCGGTTGCAGACGGTGATGGAGAAGCTGCTGGAAGAAGTCAGCTTCGACGCGGAGGACCGGCAGGGGCAGGCTTTGGTGGTGGACGCCGCCTATGTCGAGCAGCAGCTGTCGGGGATCGCGCGCAATTCCGACCTCAGCCGGTTCGTGCTGTGAAAATGCGGCCGACGCGGGGTTGATCCCTACGCCGGCCAGTGCGCCGAACGTCAGGCTGCCGTGTCGCGCTGTGCGAGACGGGTTTGGAATAAGGCGACTTCCTCTTCGGGCAGGATGATGTAGTTGGTCATTTCGGCCTGGAACCGCTCGGCGCCGAAGTGCTCGACCGGCTCGATCCGCATGCCCGGCAAGATGCGGAACGGGCGGTAGCCTGCTTCGTAGAAATTGGTCATAAGCGACTGGCAGCGCCGCTCGCGGAAGGCCATCGTCTCGACTTCGTCACCAGTATAGTTGGTGAGGTACGGCAGCACTTCCACCAGGACGATCGGGCGATCTTCTTTCAGTATCGAGCCGAAGCCGGCCATAACCTCCAGTTCGCCGCCCTCCACGTCGACCTTCAGGATTGCCACCTTGTCGTCGGTAATGCTGCGCACGACGTCGTCGCCGCGCTCGACGAAGATCGTCTTCTCGAACTTGCGCTCGTTCTGCGCGGTCCAGAAACCGTCGATCATCGTCGCCTGTGGATCCGCGCCGGTCGAGTAATGGAATGTCATCGTGCCGCGCTTCTCGCTCAGCGCGAGCGGCACGATGGTGCAACCGGTTAGCTCATTTACCCGAATCAGTTCATCGACGTAGGACGAGCAGACAAGCGAAGGCTCAAACCCAACATAGGCGCGCGCCGGGTCCATGCTTTTCACCTTCAGCATGATCTGGCCCACATTGACGCCAACGTCTACGAATGTCCCGATCCGATCGCGCAGGATGAACTGGATCATCCGCTCGAAATATTCCTCGTAACTGACTAGATGTTCCTTGCTCAGCTCACCGCGAAGCGGGATCGTGTAACTCGTGTTTCCTACCGAAACCCTCCGCGTCGGCGATGCCGCGTGAATCGTGTCCTGAAACTTGATTATCGCGCTTTCAAACAGCTTCATATAGGCCCCCCGCATATGCACTAGCAGGATACGGGGCGTCGGTAGAAGGAGCAACCGGGGATCGACTATAATCCATTCGGCATAGAAGGATTTAGCGCAGCAGTTCGTCGCGGATGCGGATCGCGCGGATCGACAGGCGGACTTCGAACAGGAAGCCGGTGAAGGCCGCGATCAGCAGCGTGGTGGCGGTGATGAAGCCGATCGCGATCGGCTGCCCGACGCGGATATGCGTCAGCCCGCCGATGAAGAGCAACGCGACGACGACGCAGGTCGCGACCGCGCTGGCAACCGCGAGGAACAGCGCGACGTTGATGATCGACATCCGCCGCGACAGCAGCCGCAGCTCCCACACGATTTGCGCGCGATCCTCCGGCGCGAGCGCGGCGTGGCGTTCCTCGCGGTCGCGCGCGCGGTCGACGACGCGCGACAGCCGACCCGCCAGCACGTTGAGCAGCGCGCCGATGCCGGTCAGCATGAAGACGGGGCTGACCGAGGCGTGGATCGCCTCGACGATGGTGGGGAGCGCCGGCCCGAAGCCCATGGGATCAGCCACGCGGCGGGTTGGCCAGGATCGCCTCCACCGCGTCGATCATCCCGGCCAGCGCCTCCGGGCGGCTCCAGAAGTGGTGGTCGCCGGTGTCGGAGCGGTCGAGCGCGGCCTCGCGCGCGGCCATCAGCGTCTGCGCAGTGAGGCCGGCGAACAGGATGCGCTGCTTTACCAGCGCGGCGGGCAGGGGGGCGAGCAGCCGGTGGACATGGTCCATGTAGCGGCGATAGCTCTCCGAATGCTCCGGCACGGTGGCGCGGAACAGCTCGCGACGCTCGTTTTGCACGTTGACGATGAAGCGGAAGTAGGTTTCCGATTCGCCGGTGGCGGGGCTGAGGTCCAGGCCCGGCAGGATGGTGGCGGCGACCAGATCGCGCAGCGTCACCGCGCTGCCCTTCGCCTCCGCCGCATCGATCAGCGCCGCGCGCCCGGCATCGATCTGGTCCGCGCCGTCGATCAGCAATTCGCGCAACAGGTCGTCCTTGCTGCCGAAATAATAATGGACGGCGGCGGCGTTGCGCTGGCCCGCGGCCTCCACCACCTCGCGCATGCCCACCGCCGCGATGCCGCGCTCGGCGAACAGGCGACGCGCGGCGCGCTTCAATTCGTTGCGGGTGGTGCCGCCGCGGGTGGCGGCCGCCGGGGGAGGAAGAGCGCTCATGGCCGTCCAGCATCGGCGAATCCGCGCCCGCCCGCAAGGCGTTGACGCGAGCCGTGCGTCCCACGACAAAGCGAACGACTTAATCGGCGGGAGGATCGGCCATGAAGGCGCTGCGCTATTTCGGCGAACGCGACATCCGTTACGACGCGACGGAGGATCCGACGCCGCTGGGTGCGGGCGACGCGATCGTGAAGATGGACGCGTGCTCAATCTGCGGCAGCGACCTGCACATCTACCACGGGCACGGCTTTTCGGACGATGTCGGCTTCTGCGTCGGGCACGAGGCGGTGGGCGAGGTGGTCGAGATCGGCCGCGGCGTGCGTCAGCTGAGGGTGGGCGACAAGGTGATGGTGCCCGCCGCGGTCGGATGCGGCGCGTGCCGGTCGTGCCTGGCGGGCGACGTGATCCACTGCGCGAACAATGCGGGTGGCTGCTACGGCCTGTCCGCGGCGTTGCAGGGGGTGCAGGCGGAGGCGTTCCGCGTGCCCGCGGCGGACAGCAACGCCTGGCTGATCCCGGAGGGTATCTCGACCGACCAGGCGCTGATGATGACCGACGCGATGGCCACCGCGTGGTTCGGCGCGCGGGGTGCCGACATTCGCCCGGGCACGGACGTGGCGGTGATCGGGCTGGGGCCGATCGGGCTGATGGCGGTCGAGAGCGCGTTCGTGATGGGGGCGGGCACGGTCTATGCGATCGATCCGGTGCCCGAACGGCGCGCGCTGGCCGAGGCGGTCGGCGCGGTGGCGCTGCATCCGGAGGCGGCGCTGGAGACGATCCGTGAGGCGACGCGCGGGCAGAAGCTGCCGTGCGTGATCGAGGCGGTGGGCGCGGACGCGACCGTCGACCTGGCGCTGCGGCTGGTGGGGCGGCGCGGCACGGTGTCGGTGATCGGGGTGCAGCAGTCGCGCCGCTTCCCGTTTCCGCTGGAACGCGCCTTCGCTGCGGGGCTGACGTTCCGCACCGGCACGTGCTCGGTGCCGGAGGAATGGCCCGCGCTGATCCCGCTGATCCAGTCCGGGCGGCTGCGGCCGGAGCGGTACATCAGCCACCGCATGGACCTGTCGCAGGGGGCGGAGGCCTATGCCTTGTTTGACAAGCGGGAGAACGGGGCGCTGAAGATGGTGCTGACGGCGTAAAACCCGTCACCCCGGACTTGGTCCGGGATCCCGCTGTCTGCCGTCGGGCGTGCAGGAAGAAGCGGGACCCCGGCTCAAGGCCGGGGTGACGGGGAACGGATCACTCCGCGCCCGGGTAGCCCCTTTCCTTCAGCAGTCCTGCCAGATGTGCCGCATTGGTCGCAAGCATCGCGGCGGTTTTCGTTACCTTCTCCGGTGTTTCGGGCAGATCCTTGAAATCCGTGCTGCCATACGCCTCGCCCACCCAATAGACGGCGCCGATCGCGGGGATGGTGAAGCCGACGTCGTTGAGCGCCTGAAAGGTCTGTGCGGTGGAGACGTGCGCGCCGTCCTCGTTGCCGACGATCGCGCAGACGGCGACCTTGCCGTAGCTGGGCATGCGCCCCTGATCGTCGGTTTCGCTGAGGAAGGCGTCCATCCGCTCCATCACGCGCTTCGCGACGCTGCCCAGCTGCCCCATCCAGATCGGGCCGCCCAGGATCAGGATGTCGGCGTCGAGGATGCGTCGGCGCAGCGCGGGCCATTCGTCGCCGTCGCCTTCGTCGCTGGTCACGCCGGGCTTGATGTCCAGCGCGGCGACGCGGACCGGGTCCGACACCGTGACGCCGCGCGCGGCGAACGCGTCGGCGACCACCTTGAGCATGGCGTCGGTGGAGGAGGGGGCGGAGGCATCCGCCTTCAGCGTGCAGTTCAGGGCGATGGCGGTCAGCGTCATGGGCGGGATCCTCGATTTCGATGACCCGCCAACGGCTTGGCTTCGCTATTTATCCGCGCGTGTACGCTTCTGTACCGACAGGCGGGAGATCAGCAGCGGGCTG
>CAJYKB010000004.1 GCA_913774925.1 uncultured Sphingomonas sp.
TCACCGGCTGGAACGGGGCGAGGCCGCAGCTGGCGCCGCGCATCGGCGGTGTCTGCGTGAAGACGGTGATGATGTCCTGCGCGCACAGCTGGCTGAGCGAGGTGGCGTAGGAGAAGCGGCGCTCGAACCCCAGGCCCGGGCAGGATTGCGGCAAGGTCACCCGGTAGAAGCGGTTGCCATTGGTGCGGAAGTCGATGACTCGGTCGTTGCGGACCAGGCTCTCGCGGATCGACTGGATCGGGATGCAGGATTGCGGCTTGCCGGCGGGTGTCGCGGCGGGGACTGCATCGCGGTCGCGTGCGACGCTGGGGGCGGCGAGCGCGGTGGCGGCGAGGCAGGCGAGCAGGATGGGGGCACGCATGGTCACTCTCCTCTTCCGGCGCCCCGGACGGCCGGCGCCGGCGTCTTGGGCCTGAACGCGCACAGGTCGATCTCGATGCATCGCCAGCACTCCGGTCGTCGCGCCTTGCAGACGTACCGGCCGTGCAGGATCAGCCAGTGGTGCGCGTGGACGCGGAAGGGCGCGGGGGTCGCCTTGTCGAGCGCCTTCTCCACCGCCAGCACCGTCTTGCCCTTCGCCAGCCCCGTGCGGTTGCCGACGCGGAAGATATGCGTGTCCACCGCGAACGTCTCCGCGCCGAACGCCACGTTCATCACGACATTGGCGGTCTTGCGTCCGACGCCGGGGAGCTTTTCCAGCGCGTCGCGGTCCGCGGGCACTTCGCCGCCATGGTCCGCGATCAACGCCTCGCTCAGCGCGATGACGTTCTTCGCCTTGGTGTTGAAGAGGCCGATCGTCTTGATGTGCTGCTTGAGGGCGTCGAGCCCGAGCGCCACCATCTTCTCGGGCGTGTCGACCTGGGCGAAGAGCCGACGCGTGGCCTTGTTGACCCCGGCGTCCGTTGCCTGGGCGGAGAGCACCACCGCGACCAGCAGCGTGAAGGTATTGACCGATTCCAGCTCGGTTCCCGGGTGCGGATTCGCCTCCGCCAGCCGGCGGTAGAATTCGGCGACGTCTGCCTTCTTCACCTACAGGCCCAGCACTTCCGCCATCGCATAGCGGCCCGGGGCGCGGCCGGCGAGCCACAGCGCGGCCTTCACCGCGCCGCGCGCGAAGATGCTGCGATCCTCGCCGCGATGGCCGATCTCGATCCGCTCGCCCTCGCCCGCGAAGACGACCATATGGTCGCCGACCACCGATCCGCCGCGCAGGGACGCAAAGCCGATCGTCCCCTCGCTGCGCGCGCCGACCAGCCCGGCGCGGCTGTCGACCCGCACCTCCGCCAGCCGGGTGCCGCGTCCGGCGGCGGCGGCCTCGCCCAGCAGCAGCGCGGTGCCCGAGGGCGCATCAACCTTGTGGCGGTGGTGCATCTCCGCGATCTCGATGTCCCAGTCGGGGCCGAGCCGCGCCGCGGCCTCGCGCACCAGGATGTTGAGGAGCGTGACGCCGAGCGAGGTATTGCCGGTCTGGAGCACCGCGATCTCGTCCGCGGCCTGTTCGATCAGCGCCTGGTGCGTGGCGAGCAGCCCGGTGGTGCCGATCACGATCGGGGTGCGCGCCGCCACGGCAGCGGCAAGGTGCGGCTCCAGCGCGGCGGGGGTGGAGAAATCGACCAGCACGTCCGCGCGCTGCGCCAGCGGCAGCGGATCGCCGCCCGCGTCGACGCCCCCGGCAACGCTGGCACCTTCGCCTTCGGCGATCGTCGCGATCGCGCGGCCCATGCGGCCGTTGCTGCCGTAGATGCCGATGCTGGTCATGCGCGATGCTCGGTGCTGGTGGAGGCGTGGGTCATGGTCCGCGCTCCATGACACAGGTGGGCCGCAGTGGACAGGGCAAGGGTGTCGATCACGGCAAGCGGGCGGGGCGCTCAGTTCGGATGCGCGCGGAGCCACCCGGTCACGGAAAGCCGTGCGTCGGGCGCGCTCGGCGCGACATGGCTCACCGAATGGTCGGCAGGAACCGAAAAGAGCCGGAGACTTCCCATGTCCGGCGTCACGCCGCGCGTCACGTCGCCGGCGGCATCGTGGAACAGCAGCAGCCCGCCCCATTCCGGTTGCCATCCGGGCGACAGGCTGAAGACATAGGCGGCGCGGCGATGCTTCCCCTCCACGGCGTCGTCGTGCCGGGTGAGGAAATCGCCCGGTGCGTAGCGGGTGCCCTGTGCATCGGCGAAGGCGATGTCGTCATGCCCGGTCACGTCGCGCAGCAGGTCGACCACCGTCGGCGAGGACATGAAGCGCGCGAAGGCGGACAAGGCGTCGCCCGAGGCGCGACGCGCATCGTCGTCGTCCGGGACGCGAAGCGCGCCGTAGCGATACTGGAACCCGGTGCGCGCACGGGCGGCGACCATGCGATCCAGCGTCTCCCGCTGCGCATCGTCGAGGGCATCGTACACCGCCGCCGGAATCTCGCGCACGCCGCTTTCGGTGTTGAGCACCACCGCCCAATCGCGCCGCGCTATGAGATGGCGGCGAAGTTCCTCTGCCCCCTCGGGCGCGAGGAAGTCGCGGATGACGACATGGCCGTCCGCGCGAAAGGCCGCGCGGATCGCCGCGACGTCGATCGTGCCCAGCGCGAAGGCCATGTCCGTCACCTCCTACGCCACCGCCAGCGCCAGCTTCCCGTCGCCTTCATCGACATGGACGGTCGCGCCGTCCTTCACCTGCCCGCGCAGGATCAGCTCGGCGAGCGGGTCCTGCAGATGGCGCTGCACCGCGCGCTTGAGCGGGCGCGCGCCGTACACGGGGTCGTAGCCCACCCGGCCGAGCCACGCGCGCGCAGCGTCGGTTAGGTCGAGCGTCACCTTGCGGTCCGCCAGCAGCTTGCCGACGCGACCGACCTGGATATCGACGATCGGCCCCATGTGCGCCTGCCCCAGCCGGTGGAACAGGATGATCTCGTCCAGCCGGTTGAGGAATTCCGGGCGGAAGTGCGCACGCACCACGTCCATCACCTGCGGCTCCACGCTGGCGACGTCGTCGCCCTCGCCCATGTTCGCCAGATACTGGCTGCCCAAGTTCGAGGTCAGAATGATGAGCGTGTTCGAGAAGTCGACCGTACGCCCCTGTCCGTCGGTCAGGCGACCGTCGTCCAGCACCTGGAGCAGCACATTGAACACGTCGGAATGCGCCTTCTCCACCTCGTCGAACAGCACGACCTGATAGGGGCGCCGCCGCACCGCCTCGGTCAGGACGCCGCCCTCCTCGTAACCGACATAGCCCGGGGGCGCACCGATCAGGCGGGCGACCGCGTGCTTCTCCATGAACTCGCTCATGTCGATGCGCACCATCGCGTTCGCGTCGTCGAACAGGAACTCGGCCAGCGCCTTGGTCAGTTCGGTCTTGCCCACGCCGGTCGGGCCGAGGAACAGGAAGCTGCCCAACGGCCGGTTCGGATCCTGAAGGCCCGCGCGCGCGCGGCGCACCGCGGTGGAGACGGCGCGCACCGCATCGGCCTGACAGATGACGCGCTGGCCGATTACCTCCTCCATGCGCAGCAGCTTCTCGCGCTCGCCCTCCAGCATGCGGTCGACCGGCACCCCGGTCCAGCGGCTGACGACACCCGCGATATCGTCGCTGGTGACCTCCTCGCGCAGCATCGCGCCCTGCGTGCCCGCGGCGGCCTCCGCCAGTTCGCGCTCCAGCGCAGGGATGCGCCCGTAGGATAGTTCCCCCGCCTTGGCGAGGTCGCCGCTTCGCTGCGCCTGCTCCAGCTCCAGCCGCGCGGCGTCGAGCCGCTCCTTCAGCTTCGCCTCGCCAGCGATCTTGTCCTTTTCCGCCTGCCAGCGCGCGGTCAGCTCCGCCGACTGCTGTTCCAGATTGGCGAGCTCGCCTTCCAGCGTCTCCAGCCGGTCGACCGACGCCGCATCGGTCTCGCGCTTCAGCCCCTCGCGTTCGATCTTGAGGCGGAGGATGCGGCGATCCAGCGTCTCGATCTCCTCGGGCTTGGACTCGACCTCCATACGGATGCGGCTCGCCGCCTCGTCCATCAGGTCGATCGCCTTGTCGGGCAGGAAGCGGTCGGTGATGTAGCGGTTCGACAGCGTCGCCGCCGACACCAAGGCGCCGTCGGTGATGCGCACGCCGTGGTGCAGCTCGTACTTCTCCTTCAGCCCGCGCAGGATGCTGATCGTGTCCTCGACGGTCGGCTCGCCCACGAACACCGGCTGGAAGCGCCGCTGGAGCGCGGGATCCTTCTCGACATGCTTGCGATATTCGTCGAGCGTGGTGGCGCCGACGCAGTGCAGCTCGCCGCGCGCAAGCGCTGGCTTGAGCAGGTTGGACGCGTCCATCGCGCCGTCGCCCTTGCCCGCGCCGATCAGCGTGTGCATCTCGTCGATGAACAGGATGATGTCGCCATCGGCCTGCTTCACCTCGTCGATGACCCCCTTCAGCCGCTCCTCGAACTCGCCGCGATATTTCGCGCCCGCGATCAGCGCGCCCATGTCGAGCGCCATCAGCGTCTTGTCCTTGAGGCCATCGGGCACGTCGCCGTTGGCGATGCGCAGGCTCAGGCCCTCGGCAATCGCGGTCTTGCCGACGCCGGGTTCGCCGATCAGGACGGGGTTGTTCTTGGTGCGGCGCGCCAGCACCTGGATCGTGCGGCGAATCTCCTCGTCGCGGCCGATCACCGGGTCCAGTTTGCCGTCGCGCGCGGCCTGCGTCAGGTCGCGCGCGAACTTCTTGAGCGCGTCGTAGCGGTCCTCCGCCGACTGGGTGTCGGCGGTGCGGCCACCGCGCAGCTGCTGAATCGCCGCGTTGAGTGCCTCGGGCGTGGCATTGGCGGCCTTCAGCGCCTTGCCCGCCGCGGTGTTGAGGCTGAGCGCCAGCGCGACCAGCAGCCGCTCGACGGTGACATAGCTGTCGCCCGCCTTCTGCGCGATCTGCTCGGCCTGGTCGAGTACGCGGACCGCGTCCGCCGACAGGCCGGGGGTGTTCTGCGCGCCGGAGCCGGACACGGACGGAATCTTCGCCAGCGCGGCGTCGATCTCGGTCGTGGCGCGGCGCGGGTCGCCGCCCGCAGCCTGGATCAGGCCCGAGGCCATGCCCTGGTCGTCCTCCAGCAGCGCCTTCAGCAGATGCTCGGGCGCGATCTGCTGGTGCGACAGGCGGATCGCGACGGTTTGCGCCGACTGGAGGAAGCCGCGTGCGCGGTCGGTGAATTTCTCTAGGTTCATCTGTAAGCCCTGTTGCTCTTGGGTGTCAGATGGTGTTGCTATCGGGCAACACAAGTGCGGAGTGCGATCGCCTCATCGAAGATCTCCAGATAGCGTCGCGCCGAGGCATCGGCGGTATAGCCCGCGACCATATGGGGGCGCACCCCGCCGGAGGTGAAGGGCTGCGCGATCGTCTCGCGCATCGCCGCCGCCAGCGCGGTGGGATCGGCGTCCGCGACGATGGTGCCGTGGAGCGGGGTAGGGAGCAGCCCGTGCAGGACCGGAGAGCAATCGGTCGCGACGACGGGCGCGTCGGCGGCCAGCGCCTCGACCGGCGCGGCGGGGAAGCCCTCGTAGCGCGAGGTCAGCAGCAGCAGCGACGCCGCCGCCAGATGCGGCGCGACATCCGCCACGAAGCCGGGCATCGCGACGTCCGCGTCGATGCCCAGCCGTCGTGCGAGCGTCTCCAGCCGCGCGCGCTGCGGTCCGTCGCCCAGGATCGTCAGTGTCGCGGGGTGCTCGCGCCGCAATTCGGCGAAGGCGCGCAGCGCAAGCGGCATGTTCTTCTGCCGCTCCATCCGCCCGATCACGAGGATGCGGGGGACCTCGGGCGCGCGTTCCCGCGGCAGCGGCGGGTGGGCGGGGGCCAGATTGGGCTCGGGCGCGACGCGAATGGGGCGGTGGGGGATCAGCGCGCGGTCGCGCGTCGCCAGTTCGGGCGACATCGCGACGAAGACGTCGATCGCAGCGGTCAGCCGCCCGAGCGTCCGCCGGGCGATCCCGCGCAGCCCGCGCGGCAGGTCGGGCAGCAGCGGGTTGCTGATCTTCGCGACGATCGGCAGCTCGGGCAGCGC
>CAJYKB010000005.1 GCA_913774925.1 uncultured Sphingomonas sp.
GGCGTTGACGACGACCAGCACCGGGGTGGTCGGGCAGCGTCCCGCCGCGATCAGCTGCTGAGTGACGGTCGCGGCGGCGGCGCGCCCCATGTAGACCGCGAGCGTGGTGTCGCGCGCGGCCAGCGTATCCCAGTCGAGATCGAGCGGAACGCCCGCCTGCGCATGCGCGGTGACCAACGTCAGGCGTCGCGCAAGTCCCCGCAGTGTCAGGCTGACACCCGCCGCGGCGGCGGCGGCGCTGGCCGCGGTGATCCCGGGACAGATGCGCGCCGGGATTCCGGCGGCGGTGCAGGCGGCGACTTCCTCCGCGCTGCGCCCGAAGATCGCCGGATCGCCGCCCTTCAGCCGCACCACGCGCCGGCCCTCGCGCGCGGCGGCGACGATCAGCGCGTCGATCGTCGCCTGGTCCTTCGAATGGCGTCCCGATCTTTTGCCGACGCCGACGCGCTCGGCCGCGGCGGGGATCAGGTCGAGTACGCCGGCCCCGACCAGCGCGTCGTAGAATACGATGTCCGCGGCCGCGATCAGCCGCGCGGCCTTGCGCGTCAGCAGGTCCGGGTCGCCGGGACCGGCGCCGACCAGCCAGACCATGCCGGCGGGGAAGTCGTCATGCGGCATGGATGTTCTCCTGGGCAAGCAGGCGGGCGAGCGCGGGGCGGCACGATCCGCAATTGGTGCCCGCCCCGATCGCGGCGCCGATGGCGGCGACGTCGACCAGCTGCCGGTCGCGCACCGCGGCGACGATGGTGTTAAGGCCGATGTCGAAACAGGCGCAGACGATCGGCCCGCGGTCGACCTGCACCCCCGGCGCGCGGCCGGCGAGGACAATAGGCGCGGCCTGTTCCGCGCTCAGCTGGGCGATCAGCCAGTCGCGCGTCGGCAGCTCCCCGCGTTCCGTCAGGAACAGCGCCGCGACGAGGCGCCCGTCGCGCAGCACCGCCACGCGGCGCGTGCCGCGCGCGCGGTCGACCGCCTCGACGCGCTCGCCCGAAGGCAGGCAGGCGTCGAGCCGAAGCGGGTCGCCGTTGCCCGCCAGTTCCCACAGGCTGCCCGCCGGCACCGCCACCCGCGTCGCCCACAGGCAAGTGGGCCGCACCTCCGGCTCCCCCGCGAGGAGCAGGAACCCCCGCCACCGCGTCGTGACCGCGGCGATGCTGGCGGGGGTGGACTTGAAGCCGGGCTGGCCGGAGACAGGATCGGTCAGCGGGCGCGGCAACAGGCCGGTGCGCCCGCCGCTCGCGGTCCGGTCGGTCCAGTGGATCGGCACGAACAGCTCGCCCGCGCGCTGCGCATCGGTGACGCGGGCGCGGTACAGGCTGTCGCCCTGCGGCGTCGCGACGCGGGCCAGGCCGCCGTCGACGATCCCCAGCCGCGCCGCGTCGTCCGGATGCACCTCGACCAGCGGTTCCTCACGGTGCCGCGCCAGCCGGGGCGCGAGCCCGGTGCGCGTCATTGTATGCCAATGGTCGCGGTAGCGCCCGGTGTTGAGCGTGAGCGGCCAGTCCCTGAGCGGCGCGGCCAGCGGTTTCTGCGCCACCGGCATGAGCCGCGCGCGACCGTCCGGGGTCGGGAAACGGCCGTCGGCGAACGGTGTCCCGCCCCAGCGGAACGGCGTCATCGCGTCATAATCGGCGTTGCCGCCCCCGGCACGTCCCGCCAGCGAGAACAGCCGTTCGCCGTCATTCCGATAGCTCGACAGCCGGACGTGCTCCCGCCAGATGTCGGCGGGGCGGTCATAGGCGAACGCGGTCTTCCACCCCATCCGTTGCGCCACCTCCTTCACGATCCACCAGTCGGGCTTCGCGTCGCCGGGCAGCGGGAAGATCGCGCGCTGCCGGCTGATCGTGCGGTCCGAATTGGTGACGGTGCCGTCCTTCTCGCCCCAGGCCGCCGCCGGCAGGCGGACATGCGCGAAGGCGCCGGTATCGGTGTCCGCCATCACATCGCTGACCACGACGAAGGGACAGGCCGCCAGTGCCTCGCGCACGCGCGCCGCGTCGGGCATCGAGACGGCGGGGTTGGTCGCCATGATCCACAGCGCCTTGATCCGGCCCTCGCCGATGCTCCGGAAGAGATCGACCGCCTTCAGCCCCGGCTTCTCCGCGATCGTCGGCGACGCCCAGAAGCGCTGGACGCGCGCGCGATTGTCCTCGGCGAAGTCCATATGCGCGGCGAGCGTGGAGGCGAGCCCGCCGACCTCGCGGCCGCCCATCGCGTTGGGCTGGCCGGTGATCGAGAAGGGCTGAGCGCCGGGCTTGCCGATGCGCCCGGTGGCGAGATGGACGTTGAGGATCGCATTGACCTGATCGGTGCCGGTCAGCGACTGGTTCACGCCCTGGCTGAACAGGGTGACGGTGCGCGGGGTCGCTGCGAACAGCTCGTAGAAGCGGCGCAAATCGGCGACCGCGACGTCGCAGGTGCGGGCGACCGACCACAGGTCGCTCCCCGCCGCCACCCGGTCCCAGAAGTCGTCGGGGGTCGCGACATGATCGGCGAGGAAGGCGGTATCCAGCACGCCCGCATCGCGGCACCATGCGAGCAACCCGTTCATCAGCGCGACGTCGCTGCCGGGGCGGATCGCGAGGTGGAGGTCGGCCTGCTCCGCGGTTTCGGTGCGGCGCGGATCGATGACGACCAGCTTCGCGCCCGCATCGGAGCGCGCACGGATGCGCTGATAGACGATCGGATGGCACCAGGCGGTGTTCGATCCGACCAGCACGATCAGGTCGGCGGCGTCGAGATCGTCGTAGGTGGCGGGGACGATGTCCTCGCCGAACGCGCGCATGTGCCCCGCCACCGCGCTGGACATGCACAGCCGCGAATTGGTGTCGATATTGGCGGTGCCGATGAAGCCCTTCATCAGCTTGTTGGCGACGTAATAATCCTCGGTCAGCAGCTGCCCCGAGACGTAGAAGGCGACGCTGCCGGGGCCGTGCCGCGCGATGGTATCGCGAAAGCGGCGGGCGACCTGCGTCAGCGCCTTGTCCCACGTTGCGCGGCGCTTGCCGATCATGGGGGTGAGCAGGCGGCCGTCGAGGCCGACCGTCTCGCCCAGATGCGTCCCCTTGGAACACAGCCTGCCGCGGTTGGCGGGGTGGTCAGGGTCGCCCGCGATGTCGACGCTGCGCTCGCCTGTCGGGGTGGCGACGATGCCGCAGCCGACGCCGCAATAGGCGCAGGTGGTACGGATCATGGTCACTCGAGCCCCTCCCCTTTAGGGGAGGGGTTGGGGGTGGGGCGGGCCTCGCAGAGACTTACGCTCGTCACTCCCCCACCCCAACCCCTCCCCTGAAGGGGAGGGACTCTGAAGGCGCGGATCACGCCGCAGCCTTCAGCGTCGACGCGCGGCAGATCAGCACGCGTCCGCCGCTGATCTTCACCGGCACGACGGGGGTGCAGCCCTTGTCCTCCCCCAGCGCCTCGCCCGTGGTCAGCGAGATGCGCCAATTGTGCAGCGGGCACGCCACCGCGCCGCCGTGGACGATCCCCTGACTCAGCCGCCCGTGCTTGTGCGGGCAGCGGTCGAGCAGGGCGAAGACCCTGTTTTCGCCGGTGCGGAAGACGGCGATATCGTCACCCCCCTCGACCTGCACCGTACGACTGCCGCGCACCGGAATTTCGGCGACCCACCCGATGTCGAGCCATTCCCCCGTCATGCCATCTCTCCTACCGGCTGGAAGCGCGCCATCGGTGCGTGGATCTCCCGCTCCTCCCCCGCGACGCGCGCGGCCCAGGGGTCCTCCTGCGAGAAGCTCTGCGAGTGGAAGAAGCGGTGGGCGAGCGCGGCGCGCGCATCGTCGTCGGGGAGCAGCCGGGACTGGATATAGGCGAGCCCGACCCGCTCGATCCACGGCGCGGTCCGCTCCAGATAGCGCGCCTCCTCGCGGTAGAGCTGGATGAAGGCGGCGCACATCTCCATCGCCTCGGCCTCGGTCGCGACCTTGCACAGCAGGTCGGTGGCGCGGACCTTGATCCCGCCGTTGCCGCCGACATGCAGCTCGTAGCCGCTGTCGACGCAGACCACGCCGAAGTCCTTGATCGTCGCCTCGGCACAGTTGCGCGGGCAGCCGCTGACCGCGATCTTGAACTTGTGCGGCATCCACGACCCCCAGGTCGCGCGCTCCAGCTTGACGCCGAGCCCGGTCGAATCCTGCGTGCCGAAACGGCACCATTCGGACCCGACGCAGGTCTTCACGGTGCGCAGGGACTTGCCGTACGCATGGCCGCTGACCATCCCCGCCGCGTTCAGATCGGCCCAGACCGCGGGCAGATCCTCCTTCCTGATGCCGAAGATGTCGAGCCGCTGGCCGCCGGTGACCTTCACCATCGGCGCGTTGAACTTCTCGACCACGTCGGCGATCGCGCGCAACTCCTTCGGGCTGGTGATCCCGCCCCACATCCGCGGCACGACCGAATAGGTGCCGTCCTTCTGGATGTTGGCGTGCATGCGCTCGTTGACGAAGCGGCTCTGCTGGTCGTCGACATAGTCGCCGGGCAGCGCGCAGAGCAGGTAATAGTTGAGCGCGGGGCGGCACGACGAACAGCCGTCGGGCGTCGACCAGTGCAGTTTCTGCATCACCTCGGGGATCGAGCGCATGTCCTGCGCCACGATCTCGCGCCGGACGTCGTCGTGGCCGAAGCTGGTGCACTTGCACATGGTCTTCGCACCCGCCTCCACCTCGTCGCCCAGGGTGAGCGCGAGCAATGTCTCGACCAGCCCGGTGCACGAGCCGCAGCTCGCCGATGCCTTGCAGGTGGCGCGGACCGCGTCGAGGCTGTGCGCGCCCCTGGCGATGCAGGAGACGACCTGCCCCTTGGTGACGCCGTTGCAGCCGCAGATCTCCGCCGTGTCGGAGAGCGCCGCAACGGCCGCCTTAGGGTCCGCGGCGGCGCCCCCCCGGGCGAACGCCTGGCCGAAGATCAGCGCGTCGCGGATGTCGCCGACGCTCTCCCCCTTGCGGAGCAGGTCGAAATACCAGTTGCCGTCCGCGGTATCGCCGTACAGCACCGCGCCGACGATGCGGTCATCCTTCACCACGACGCGCTTGTAGATGCCGCGGCTGGCATCGCGCAGCACGATGTCCTCCGCGCCGTCGCCGCCGGAAAAGTCGCCCGCGGAGAAGACATCGAGCCCGGCGACCTTCAGCTTGGTGGAGGTGGGCGCGGGGCGATAGCCGCTGGGCGCCCCCACCAGCCCGTCCGCAAGCGCGCGGCACATGTCCCACAGCGGCGCGACCAGGCCGTACACCTGACCGTCATGCTCGACGCATTCGCCGACCGCCAGGATCGCGGGGTCGCTGGTGACCATGTGATCGTCGACGCGAATGCCGCGCCCGACGTCCAGCCCGGCCGCGCGCGCCAGCGCCACCGCCGGGCGGATGCCGACCGCCATGACGACCAGATCGGCCGGGATCGCGGTCCCGTCCTTCAGCCGCACCGCCGCCACGCGGCCGGCGCCGACGATCTCGGCGGTGTCGGCGCCGGTCAGGATCGTCTGCCCGCGCGCCTCCAGCGCGGTCTTCAGCAGCCAGCCCGCCGCCTCGTCCAGCTGCCGCTCCATCAGCGTCGGCATGATGTGGAGCACGGTGACCTTCATGCCGCGCAGCGTCAGCCCGTGCGCCGCCTCAAGCCCCAGCAACCCGCCGCCGATAACCACCGCGCTCCCGCCGCGCGACGCCGCCGCGAGCATGACGTCGACGTCGTTCATGTCGCGGAAGCTGATGACGCCGGGCAGGTCATTGCCCGGCACCGGGATCATGAAGGGGTCGGACCCGGTCGCGATCAGCAGCCGGTCGTATGCGAGCGTCAGTCCGCTGCGGCTGGTCACCGTCCGCGCCGCGCGATCGATCGCGACGACCGGATCGCCGCTCAGGAGCGTGATGGCGTTGTCGGCATACCAGTCGAGCCCGTTGAGGACGATGTCGTCGAAGGTCTTCTCGCCCGCCAGCACCGGCGACAGCATGATGCGGTTGTAGTTCACCAGCGGTTCGGCGCCGACGATGGTGACGCGGTAGCGGCCGGCGTCGCGCGCCAGCAGCTCCTCGACCGCGCGGCACCCGGCCATGCCGTTGCCGATGACGATCAGGTGCTCGCGCGTGTCGCCGGCCGGCGACGGGATCGGTTCGTGTTTCATCGCATGATCCTCGGAAAAAAGCTGCTCAGATCCGCACGCCGTCGGCCGCGCCCCACTGGCGTCGCCAGCTGCCCTTCACCGCCGCCAGTCCGGCCAGCGCCGCCAGCGCCATCGCGGCGAAGATCAGGAAACCGGGCGCGAAGCTGCCGGTCCACTGCTTGGCGAGGCCGAGCGAGGACGCCAGGTAGAAGCCCCCCACCCCGCCGGCCATGCCGACCAGCCCGGTCATCACCCCGATCTCCGCCGCGAACCGCTGCGGCACCAGCTGGAAGACCGAGCCGTTGCCGACGCCCAGCGCCAGCATCGCGATGACGAACAGCGTCACCGACGCCTCGAACGAGGTGACGGTCGCGACGCCGCCGAGCGCGATCGCGGCGAGCAGGAACACCGCCATCAGCGCCTTCACCCCGCCGACCCTGTCGGCCAGCGCGCCGCCCATCGGCCGCACCAGCGAGCCCGCGAAGACGCACGCGGCCGTCGCATAGCCGGCATGGATCGTCGACAGCCCGAACCGGTCGGTGAAGTAGATCGGCAGGCTGGCCGCCAGCCCGACGAACCCACCGAACGTGACGGCGTAGAAGCCCATCAGCCACCAGGCGTCGCGCTGGCGCAGCGGGCTGAGATACTCGGCGAGCCGCTTCGGCGCGGGCGCATTCGGCGCATCCTTCGCCAGGACGAGGTAGAGCGCGAAGACGATCGTCAGGGGAATGCAGGCGAGCCCCAGCACCGCGTTCCAGCCGAACAGCCTGGCGAGCGCGGGCGCGAACAGCGCGGCCAGCACCGTCCCCGAATTGCCCATGCCGGCCAGGCCCATCGCCTTGCCCTGATGCTCGGGCGGATACCAGCGGCTGGCGAGCGGCAGCGCGATCGCGAACGACGCGCCGGCGAACCCCAGCACGACGCCCAGCGCCAGCGTGCCGGCGAAGCTGGTCACCCCCATCGCCCAGGCGACGAACAGCCCGGCGATGACGATGATCTGGCTGATCGCGCCCGACCGTTTCGGCCCGATGCGATCGACCAGCAGCCCGTTGACGACGCGCAGGATCGCGCCGGCCAGCGTCGGCACCGCGACCATCAGCCCCTTCTGCGCCGGGGTCAGCGCCAGCGTCCGGGCAATTTCGGGCGCGAGCGGGCCCAGCAGCACCCACACCATGAAGGCAAGGTCGAAATAGAGGAAGGCCGCGAACAGCGTGGGGGTGTGCCCGCTGCGCCAGAAGCCGCCGTCCTTCGTCGTGTCCCTGGGTTCGCTCCAGAATGCCGTTGCCATCGCCCGTCCCCTTGGCAGAGCCAGAAATGAAAAAAGCCGCCAGGACGGCGACCCTCGTCGGGTGCGTCCTGGCGGCTTCGTTGCCTCGTCGGATGCCGGCGGTGCCGGCGCTTCCGTCAGCGGGAACCTCCCCGGCGCTGGAGAGGCGTGTCGCTGCTATCTCGTGCCCGACGCCATTGCCGGGCGACCATCAAGCTGCCCGATTCGCGGCTGCAGCGCAAGAGGCTTTCGCAGGTGCAGCAATCCTCAAGGGAATGCCGCGAGATAACCCGCGATGTCGTCAGGATCGAAGGCGCGGCGATCGAAGAACTGATCGTTGCCCAGCACCAGCCGCCCCTGCGTCGACCCGGCGCCGATCGGCTCGCCCAGCGCGCCCTCCAGCTTCGACGACGCGCCGGGCAGCACCGCACCGGACCCGGCCAGCGCCGCGCGGTACAGATCGGGGCGGAAGGTGCCGATCGCGACCGCCGCCTCGCCCGCGTCATAGGCGCGCCGGTCCCACCGCGTCATCTGCGAATAGAGCCAGGCCGCCTGGCTGCGCCACGGGAAGTTCGCCGCCTCGCGATACTGGAACATGAAATCGGGATAATGGACCGGCGTGCCCCCGGCGACCAGCCGGACGAGGTCGGTGATAGCGCGCAGGATCGCGTCGACCGGCGCATCCAGATAGGCGGGGCGCGCCAGGATCGCCGCGCTGTCCTCCACCGTGTCGGCGCGGACGAAATGCGCCGCCGCGGCGTGGAGCGCCCGGATCAGCCGGCGGGTGGCATCGGCGCGCTCCTCCGCCACCTCGGTGCGCATCGCCAGCACCTTCTCGACCCCGCGTCGCCAGATCTGCGCGGTGGCGAGCGCGATCCGCCCGACCCCGCGATCGACCGCGATCGAGTTCCACGGCTCACCCACGCAGATGCCGTCGACGTCCCCCGCCGCCAACGCGTCCGCGGCGAAGGGAGGGCTGGTGACGACGATGTCGACATCCTCGTCCGGCCGGACACCGACCCCGGCCAGCCAGTAGCGCAGCATGTAATTGTGACTGGAATAGCGATGCACCACACCGAAGCGCAGCCGCCGCCGCTGCGCCACCGCGCGCAGCGCGGCACCGACCGCATGCGGGTCGCCCAGCGTATCGCCCAGCCCGCACGCCTCGCCCAATTCGCGCGAAAAGGTGACGGCATTGCCGTTCAGTCCCAGCACGAACGGCACCGCCATCGCCGCCGCGGGCCGGTCGCGCCCCAGCGCGGTGGCGATGGCGAGCGGTGCGACCATGTGCGCGGCGTCGGTATGACCGTACAGCAGCCGGTCGCGCACCGTCGCCCAGGTGACGTCCCGCACCAAGTCGAGCGCCAGCCCCTGCTCTTCGGCGAAACCGAGTTCGCGCGCCAGGATCGGCAGCGCCGCGTCGACCAGCGGCAGGAAGCCGATGCGAAAACCCTGTGTGCTCATGGCAGGTCCCCCATCAGCGCCTCGCTGGTGACGATCGCCTCGGCGACCTCCGCGATCCGCCGGTTCGATTGCATCGCATGCCCACGCAGCAGGGCATAGGCGGCCGGCTCGTCGATGCGGCGGCGGCGCATCAGGATCGCCTTCGCCTTGTCGATCGTCTGGCGATCGATCAGCGCGGTCTTCGCCTCCGCCAGTTCGGCCTGAAGCCGCGAGAACGCCTGGAAACGGCGGATCGCGACGTCCAGCACCGGCTTGATCCGCTGCTTGGCCAGCCCGTCGACGACATAGGCGGACACGCCGGCATCGACCGCCGCCAGCGCGCTCTCGGCGTCCGACTGGTCGACGAACATCGCGATCGGCCGGTCGAGCGCGCGCGACATGGCGAAGAAATCCTCCAGCAGGTCGCGGCTGGGGTTCTCCAGATTGACGAGGATCACCTCCGGCGCGCAGGCTTCGATCTGACGCGCGAGCGGGCCGGCGGGATCGATGACGACCTGGTCGTCCAGCCCGGCCTCGCGCAGTCCCTCGGCAATGATCGCCGCACGGGTGCGACTCGTGTCGATGATCGCGATCCTCACAGCCGCGGCCGATTACAGAACGGCATGCGGGGGCGATAGCCCGTTCCGAGCGTGGAACGAGATGACGCAGCCCTTGTTCTGCGACATCGAAGGGGACATCGCATGACGGCCAGCGCACGGCTGACGGCACTCACACGCATGGGATTCGCCACGCGCGGGCTACTCTACCTCGTCATCTCGCTGTTGATCCTGCGTACCGGGCGGGCGGAGGATCCCAGCGGCGCGATCGAATATCTGGGCCGCGGCGGCGGACAGGCACTGTTGGTCGTCATCGCCGTCGGTCTGGCGGCGTACGGCATCTGGCGGCTGGCCGACGCGGCGCTCGATATCGAGCGGCACGGCACCGAGCGCGCAGGGGTCATGGAACGCGTCGGCGCGGGCATCAGCGGGGCGATCCACCTGTTCCTGGCGTGGCAGGCGATCCAGCTGATGCGCGGGGCGGCGCTGTCGGGCGACGGCGCGCAGGCGGGCGCGCGGACCGCGTTGCAGCTCCCCGGCGGCTGGGCGCTGATCCTGGTGGCGGCGGCCCTGCTGGCGCTGGTCGGCGTGGTGCAGCTGGCGAAGGCGGTCAAAGGCTCGTTCCTGCGCTACCTCGATCCCGCGGTCGCGCGACATGGCTGGGTGCAGTGGAGCGGTCGTGCCGGCTATGCCGCGCGCGGCGTGGTCTTCCTCGTCAGCAGCTACCTGCTGGCGCGCGCGGGGATCGAGGAGCGCGCCGGCGTCGCGGGCGGCATGGCACGCGTGCTGGCGTGGCTGACCCATCCCTTCGATCTTGTCATCGGTGCCGGGCTGCTGGCCTTCGCGCTCTTCAGCCTGGTGGAGGCACGCTACCGGCGGCTGCACGACGTGCCGGTCGACGACGCGATCCGCCGCGCGACCGCCTGGCGCTGATACCGCTTCACACCGTTTTACGCGGGGACGAAGCGGTCAAGGGACCAGACCCATAACTGCCAATGGCCGTGATCGCCCGGAGCATCCCGCCGGCAAGGAGTGTGGCGCAGACGCGTGGCGGGGCCACGCGCAAGCAAACGACGCCGTCCGGCGGGATGCTCCGGGCGACCGCTTTGCGGCGGGCCGAATTTGGCGCCATTCGGCGTCGCGCGTCGGTCACGATGCAGCAGCATCGCTCCCTCCTTGCTCCTAGCCTGGCGCCAAATTCGGCTCCGTCCCGGCCGTTATCGGTTATGGGGCTGGACCCTAGACCGCCATCATCGCACGGGCGCGCTTCGTCGCGGCCTTGGTGTCGCTCGCCAGCTTCTTGACCTCACCGGCGACCACCGCGAACCCGCGCCCGGCTTCGCCGGCACGGGCCGCCTCGATCGAGGCATTGAGCGCGAGAAGGTTCGTCTGCGACGCGATCAGCGCGATCGCGTCGACCACGCCGCCCAGTTCGCCGAGCAACGCCTCCATCGCCGCCTGTCGCTGCCCCGCCTCCTCGCGGTAGCGCTGGCTTTCCGCAAGACCGCGGCCCAGTTCGCTTTCCAGCGCCACCTGCTGCGTAACGTCGCTGGCGAATTTCACGATTCGCTCCACCCTGCCATCGGCCGCCAGAATGCAGGTGTAGGTGGCGTGCAGCCACACCTCGCGCCCGTCACGGGCGTACCGCTGGAACCGCCCACCCTGCGAGCCACCGTGCCGCAGCTTGCTCCAGAAGGCGGCATATTCGCTCGATCGCGCATAATCGCCGGCGCAGAAGATGCGATGATGCTGACCTGTCACGTGCGCCAGCGAATATCCCATCGTCGCCAGAAACGCGTCGTTCGCCCAGCGGATCACGCCATCGGGATCGAATTCGATCATCAGATGGGAGCGATCGATCGCCTGCCACAGTGGATCATCACGCATAGGAAGCGCCTCAACAGTCGACGCATTCCTATGCGGGATCAGGTTAACATCGCGATAAGGTTGGCCGTCAACACCTTCGTCAGACGGCCGTCTTGCCATATTCCTGGCGTGTGACCGGATGGCTCGACGACAGCCCGCCGTCCACCGCCAGTGCCTGTCCGTTGACATAGCTGGCGTCGTCGCTCGCCAGGAACAGCGCGGCCTTCGCCAGTTCCTCCGGCTGCGCACCACGCCGCAGCGGGTTCAGGCGCCCGACCTTGTCCATCTTGCCCGCATCGCGTGCATAGTCGAACGTCGGCTTGGTCATGCCGGTTTCGGTCAGCCCGGGGCACAGCGCGTTGACCCGCACGTTGCTGCCCGAGAGCTGCTGCGCCGACGTCATCGCCAGGTTGATGACCCCGGCCTTGGACGCGGAATAGGCCGGCGACCCCGCGCCCGACCGGATTCCCGCGACGCTGGCGGTCAGCACGATCGCCCCGCCCCCACGTTCGGCGATCCGGGGGGCGGCATGCTTCACCGCCAGATAGGGCCCGATCAGGTTGACGCGCAGCACCTCGGTGATGAGCGATACGTCGGTGTCGAAGATGTTCGCCATCCCGCCCGAGATGCCGGCGTTGGCGAACATCACGTCCAGCCCGCCGAAACGCTCGCAGGCGAGCGCGACGGCCTTCACCACATCCTCTTCCCTGCCGGCGTCGATCCGGATCGCCTCGGCGGTGCCGCCCGCATCGCGGATCGCCTGCGCGGTGGCATCGGCGGTCTCGTTGATGTCGGCGACGATCACCTTGCCGCCCTCGCGCGCGAAGAGCGTCGCGGCGGCGCGCCCGATCCCCGACCCGGCGCCGGTGACGATGATCGACTTGTCCTGAAAGCGCATCCCAACCTCCGTCATGCCGGGCCTGTCCGGCGTCCGCGGGGCCGCACGCCCCGGCGATAGAATATGTCATGCGAAGCACCCACCGTGCGATGGCCCCCGGCATCGCGCCGGGGGACGGGCGCGATCGTCAGATCGTCACGCCGCCGTCGATCACCATCGTCTGCCCGGTCATGAACCCGCTCGCCCGGCTGGCGAGATAGACGACCGCGCCCGCGATCTCCTCCGGCTCGCCGATGCGGCGCAGCGGCGTGGTGCGGTTGCGCTCGGCGACCGCGGCCTCGTCCTCCCACAGCGCCTTGGCGAAATCGGTCTTGATGAGGCCCGGCGCGATGCAGTTCACGCGGATGCCGTGCTTGCCGTATTCATGCGCCAGGTTCCGGGCGAGCTGCATGTCGGCGGCCTTGCTGATGCAATAGGCGCCGATCACCGTCGAACCGCGCAGGCCGCCGATCGAGCTGACGATGACGATGCTGCCCTCGCCGCGCTCCTTCATCTCGGGCGCGACCATCTGCACCAGCCAGTGGTTGGAGATGATGTTGTTGTCGAGGATCTTGCGGAACTGCTCGTCCGCGATTCCCTCCTGCGGCCCGTAATAGGGGTTGGACGCGGCGTTGCAGACCAGCACGTCGATTCGCCCGAACGCGCCCCGCGCGGCATCCACCAGCGCCTGCAACCCCGCCTTGTCGGAGATGTTGGCGGCGACCGCGATCGCGGTGCCGGCGCCGAACCGCGCGTTGATCTCGTCCGCCACGGCGTCGCACGCGTCCTGCTTGCGGCTGGAGATGACCACCTTCGCCCCCTGCTCGGCGCAGGCGATCGCGGAGGCCTTGCCGATCCCGCGCGAGGATCCGGTGATGAGCACGACCTTGTCGGTCAGATCGAATAGCGACATCTTTCCCACTCCCGTCATTCCCGCGAAGGCGGGAATCCAGAGACGCTGACCTCGCGTCTCCATCGATACCGTCGCGCGTCTGGATCCCTGCCTCCGCGGGGATGACGGCTGTCGATTACGCTCCCGCCTTCTGCGCGAAACCCCAGGCCGCGTCGGCCAGCATCGGCACGCGCGCGCTCGTCTCCTCCGCCTTGGCGTTGGATGCGGTGCCGATCAGGAAGCGCTTCTTGATCCCCTGGACGATGCTGGCGAGGCGGAACAGGTTGAACGCGAAATACCAGTCGAGATCGGGAAGGCCGTCGCGGTCGGTCCGCCGGCAGTAGCGCTCGACCATCTCCTCCAGCGTCGGGATCCCGGTCTCGGGGCCGGTCAGCCCCATCACGCCCGAACGGCCCTCCGGCACCGTGACCCAGCTCATCAGATAATAGGTCAGGTCCGCGGTCGGATCGCCCAATGTGCACAATTCCCAGTCGAGCACCGCCGCCACGCGCGGCTCGGTGCCGGGCGCGAACTTCATATTGTCGACACGGTAGTCGCCGTGGACGATCGAGGTCCGCGTCTGTTCGGGCAGCGTCCGCGGCAGCCACTCGATCAGCGATTCCATCGCCGGCATATGCTCGGTTTCGGCGCCGCGATACTGCTTGGTCCAGCGGCTGACCTGCCGCTCGAAATAATTGCCCGGTCGCCCGAAATCGCCGAGGCCGATCGCCTCATGATCGGTGTTGTGCAGGTCCGCCAGCACGTCGATCATCGCATGATAATGGTCGCGGCGCTGCTCGGGCGTCAGTTCCGGCATCGTGCCGTCCCAGATCGTGCGCCCGTCGACCATCTCCATCACGTAGAAGGCGGAGCCGATGACGCCGTCGTCCTCGCATAGGCCATATTGCCGCGGCACCGGAAAGCCGGTGGGGTGCAGCGCCGCCATCACGCGATACTCGCGATCGACCTGATGCGCGCTCGGCAACAGCTCGCCCATGGGCTTGCGTCGCAGGACGTAATCGGTGCCCGGCGTCATCAGCTTGTACGTCGGGTTCGACTGCCCCCCGGCGAACTTCGCATAGGTCAGCGGGCCGTCGAACCCCGGCACCTGCTCCCGCATCCATGCCGAAAGCCGGTCGGTATCGAGCCGATCGCGTTCGGCGATCTCTTCCTGGAGGCTGGCGTCGGTCATTGGTCGAACGTGATGACGCTGCGCGTCGCGTCGCCCTTGCGGAGTTCGTCGAACGCACGGTTGATCCGGTCGAGCGGCATCCGCTCGGCGATGATCGTGTCGAGATCGAGCATCCCGCGCTGATAGAAATCGACCAGCCGCGGGATGTCGACCGGGAAGCGGTTCGATCCCATCAACCCGCCCTGCAATCGCTTGCCCGACAGCAGGTCCATCGCCGACAGCCCGACCTTCTCGCTGAGCGGCATCATCCCCAGGATCGTCGCGGTGCCGCCGCGACGCAGCACCGACACGGTGGTCGCCGCCGACTGCGGCCGCCCGACCGCCTCGATCGCATGATGGACACCGCCCTTGGACAGTTCGACCACCTCGGCGACGACATTGTCCGCCATCGCGTCGAATGTGTGCGTCGCGCCCAGCTTTTCCGCGATTGCGCGCTTCTCGGGCACGGGATCGAGCGCGATGATCTTGCCCGCGCCCGCGATCTTGGCGGCGTTGACCGCGGCCAGCCCGATCCCGCCGCAGCCGACGACACACACCGTCTCGCCCGGCGATACGTCGTTGGTGTTGAACACTGCGCCCGCGCCGGTCGTCACCGCGCAGCCGATCAGCGCGGCCCGGTCCAGCGGCATGTCGCGGTCGATCGCGACGCACGCATGTTCGTGCACCAGCATCATCTCGGCATAGGCGCTGAGATTCAGCATCTGATTGACCACGCCGCCGTCCGCCAGCGTCAGCCGCGGCACATCGTCCTTGCCGCGCCGCGTCTCGGCACTGACGCACAGGAACATGCGGCCGGTGATGCAGAATTCGCAATGCCCGCAGAAGGCCGACAGGCAGGTGACGACGTGATCGCCGACCTTCACGGTGCGCACCTCGCTGCCCACCGCCTCCACCACGCCCGCGGCTTCGTGACCGGGGATCGCGGGCAGCGGGTGCGGATAGGCGCCGTCGACGAAATGCAGGTCGGACCGGCATACGCCGACCGCGACGGTGCGGATCAGCACCTCGTGCGGGCCGGGGTTGGCGACGAGGACGTCGGCCACCTCCAGCGGCTTCTTGGTTTCGAACAGGACGGCGGCTTTCACGATTCCGGTTCCTCCCCCTCTTGCGGGATATCTGATGCGATTAGCGGCTGACCCCGATGTCGGCGCTCGACACCTCGACCGCCGGCCCGCGATCGTTCGACGGACGCTCCGCCTTCCAGTCGGCATATTTGCCGAACTCGTTGCGGGCGATCGCGCGGTTGTGCACCTCGTCGGGACCGTCGGCGAGCCGCAGCGTCCGCATCGCGGCCCAGGCATGCGCGAGCCCGAAGTCCTCCGCCACGCCGCCACCGCCATGCGCCTGCACCGCGTCGTCCAGGATCTTGAGCGCCATCTGCGGCGCCTGAACCTTTATCATGGCGATTTCCTGCTGCGCGGCCTTGTTCCCAGCGCGGTCCATCAGGTCGGCGGCCTTCAGGCACAGCAGGCGTGTCATCTCGATATCGATACGCGCGCGCGCGATCCGCTCCTCCCACACGCTGTGGTCGGCGACGCGCTTGCCGAACGCGATGCGGCTGACGAGGCGCTTCGCCATCTTCTCGATCGCGACCTCCGCGACGCCGATCGTGCGCATGCAATGGTGGATACGACCCGGCCCGAGGCGCCCCTGCGCGATCTCGAACCCGCGCCCCTCGCCCAGGATCACGTTCTCGACCGGCACGCGGACGTTGGTGAAGGTGACGTCGCCGTGCCCATGCGGCGCATGGTCATAGCCATAGACCGACAGCATCCGCTCGATCTTCACGCCCGGCGTGTCCATCGGCACCAGCACCTGGCTCTGCTGGCTGTGACGCGACCCCTCGAAGCTGGTCTTGCCCATCAGGATGCCGATCTTGCAGCGCGGATCACCCACCCCCGACGACCACCATTTGCGACCGTTGATGACGTAATGATCGCCGTCACGCTCGATCCGCGTCTCGATATTGGTCGCGTCGGAGCTGGCCACCGCGGGTTCGGTCATCAGGAAGACCGAACGGATCTCGCCGTTCATCAGCGGGCGCAGCCACCGCTCCTTCTGCTCCAGCGTCCCGTATCGATGAAGCACTTCCATGTTGCCGGTATCGGGCGCCGAGCAGTTGAAACATTCGCTCGCCCAGCCGATCCTGCCCATCTCCTCCGCACACAGCGCATATTCGAGGTTGGTCAGCTGCGTCCCCTCGAATTCGAAGGTTTCGTCGACATGGACCTGACCCGAGTGCGGCGGCATGAAGAAGTTCCACAGCCCGGCTTCCTTCGCCAGCGCCTTCACCTCCTCGATCACCGGGAGCACCTTCCACGGCTCGCCCTCGTGATGCTGGCAGTCGTATTCGGCCTGTCGCGGCGCGATATTCTGCGCGATGAAGTCGCGTACGCGATCGCGGAAATAGGTCTCGCGCTCGTTCAGCGTGAAGTCCATCGCAGCTCTCCTGACATCCGTTTCGTCCGACGCTTAGGCCATACCGCTTATTCGGTAAAGCACCTGTTTGATGCTCGATCCCCAACGCGGCGGCGGGTTGCGGGCCGGATGCAAAAGGGACTGTACCTTCGAAACACGCGTGCTAACGTGAGTCGAATGGGGGACGCACGGACCGAAGAAACCACCAGCACGCGGCGCTTTCGCGAAAAGCGCGAGGCGATCCTGGCCGCCGCGGCGGAGGCGATCAACGAACAGAGTGCGAAGGGCATGACCTTCGCCGATGTCGCGCGCCGCGTCGGGCTGAATACCACCAGCGTCACCTATTATTTCAAGCGCAAGGAGGATCTGGCCGCTGCGGCGTTCGAGCACACGCTTGATTATCTGCTGGCGATGCTGGAGGAAGCCGCGACCGAAGCCACCCCGATCGAACGCGTCGAGCGGCTGGTCACGATCAACATGGCGCGGCTGATGCGGATCGATCGCGGCGAGGAGCGGCCGATCGCGGTCCTCTCCGACCTGCGCGCGATGGACGAGCCGGTACGCGGCCCGCTGATGGCGCGCTGGCGGGAGGTGTTCCGCCGCACGCGCGCCTTGTGGGGCGAGGGCCGCGGACGCGCCGCCACCGATCTCGCCGGCGCGCGCGCGCACGTGTTGCTGGAGAATCTATTCTGGCTGCCGGTGTGGCTCCCCCGCTACGAAGCCGACCAGCATCCGCGCGTCATGGAACGGCTGATCGACATCTTCCGTCACGGCGTCGCTGCGCCGGGGGCGACCTGGGCGCCGCGGGAGATAGCGGTGCCGCACGACGATGCGGTGCCGGGACGCGAGGCGTTCCTGCTGGTGGCCACCCGCCTCATCAACGAACTGGGCTATCGCGGCGCATCAGTGCAGCGGATCGCGTCGGAACTGAACGTGACGAAGGGCAGCTTCTACCACCATCTCGATGCGAAGGACGATCTCGTCGCCGCCTGCTACCGCCGCAGCTTCGACACGATCGCTGCGACCCAGCAGGCTGCCGATGCGCGCGGCGGCAGCTATTGGCAGCGCCTGTCGGATACGATCGCGGCATTGCTGGGGGTGCAATTCTCGGAGCGCGAGTCGCTGTTGCGCACGACGGCGCTGAGCGGTCTGCCCGCCGGCGAGCGGCACCTGATGGTGGACCGTTCCAACCGCATCGCGCGCCGTTTCGCGGGCACGATGATGGACGGCGTCGCGGAGGGGACGATGCGCCCCGTCGACAGCCTGGTCGCCAGCCAGGCGATGATGGCGTTCCTCAACGCTGCGTTCGACATGCGCAAATGGGCATGGTCGATGCCGCGCGACCGCGCGGTCGCTTATTATGCCTCCGCGTTGATGTTCGGCATGTTCGACGACCGCGTGCTGGAACCCTGACGCCCGGCGTTCAGCCCCTAGACCGGCGACCCCAACGCTTCCTCGCGAGCGGCGAACGCGAGTTGGTTGAGCGGCCCGCGCCGCCGCTGGAAGTCGCGCACGGAGCAGCCCAGGAACAGGTGGCTGTCGCGCAGGAAGTGCGACCGGTCCCAATAACCCGTCGCGTCCAGCACCTCGCTGCCGCGTGCCGGGTCGGTCAGGACCCCGCTCAACGCGCGCATGAACCGGGTACGCCGCAGCAGCAGTTTGGGCGTGAAGCCGAAATTGAACCGCGTCATCGCCGCCAGCCCGCGCGGCGTGACGTCCAGCGCTTCCGCCATCATCTCGATGCGGGTGGTCGCGGGATCCTCCAACAACGCGCTCAACCGCTCGATCCGCGGATCGGCCGGCGGGCGGCGATGCAGCCGCGCGGTCAGCCACCGCGTGAACGCCTCGTGCGGCGGCTCGCCGGCTTCCAGCGCCTCGCGCAGGGTGCTGCCCCCCGCGTCCACCTCGGCCAGCGAGACGATGCGGTTGGAATAGCGCGCGATGTCGCCGCCGAACAATTGCGCCCAGCCGAACGGCAGCAGGCCCACGCCCACGACGGTGCCGCCGTAGGTGGTCAGATAGGACGCGCTGCTGCTCGGCCCGAAGAAGGCGTCGCGCGGCACCGGCTCGAACGTGCGGTTGCCCAGCCGTACGCTCCAGTCCCGCTCCTGCTCCAGCGTCAGGCGGATCGACGCCCAGCCCGGAAAGAACGCATCCCGATATCCGCCCGGCACCCTGGGCGCGCTGAAGCGGTGAAACCCCGTGACGTAACGTGCCAACTCGTCGCCGGGCGCCCAATAGACGATCGGCGTCGTCGCTTCCCCCATTCGCCTTCCCCCCAAAGGCTCAACCTAGATGCTTCCCTTAGCGTGGGCGTGCCGGATGACAAGCAATTGTGCCAAAATGGATCAGTTTTGCACTGTCGCCGCACGCTTCATCAGCACGCCGGCACGCCAGTAGAAGAAGATCGGCAGTGGCGTAATCATCGCCACGGCCAGCATGGCATAGCGCAGCGACTCCTCGCCGTACGTGGGGGCCAGCGCGTCGCTCAGCTGCCCCACCGCTAGCGGCCCGATCCCCAGCCCGATCAGGTTCACCGTCAGCAGCGTCAGCGCGGCCCACATTGCGCGCAGGCGCAGCGGCGCCAGATGCTGGATCAGCGCGTAGGTCGGCCCGATATAGACCCCGGCGAAGATGAGCGAGACGAAATAGGCGGTCAGCGCCACCGCCTTGCTGTCGAAGAAGAAGAACGACACCGCGAACGGGAATGCGATCAGCTTCATCAGGCTGATGACCCACGCCTGGGTGTGGATGCCGTATTTCTTCGCCATGCGGTCCGCGATCATCCCGCCCAGCAGCGCCGATCCGCCACCGACGAGCGCCGCCGGCAGCGCGATGTAATTGGCCACCTGCAACATCGTCATGTCGAGCGAACGCTGCATGTAGCTCGGCCCCCAGCCCGTCAGCGCATAGCCGACGAGCGAGGTCAGCGTCATCGCCGCAACCAGATAGACCGCCGCGCGATTGCGCAGCATCGCCATGAAGCCCTGCCACATGCTCGGCATCGCCGCGTCATGTTCCTGCTCCGCGACGCGCTGCACGTCGGACAGCCCGCGCCGCGGCTCGGCGACGAACAGCCACACGATCAGCGCCAGGATCACGCCCGGGATGCCGACCACCATCATCGCCGCACGCCAGCCATAGGCATGCGCGACGTTCCCGCCGATCATGATGCCGAGCCCCCCGCCCAGCAGGACGCCCAGCGAATAGATCGCCATCGCACTGGCCCGCTTCTCCGGGGGATACAGGTCGGCGATGATCGACTGGCTCGGCGGCCCGGACCCGGCCTCTCCCACGCCGACGCCGATCCGCGCCAGCAACAGATGGGTGAAGTTCTGCGCCACCCCGCACAAGGCGGTCATCACGCTCCAGATGGCGAGGCTGGCCGCGATGATCCTCTTGCGGCTGGTGCGGTCCGCCAGCCGCGCGATCGGCAACCCCAGCGTGGCGTAGAAGATCGCGAAGACCAAGCCAGAGAGCAGCCCCAGCTGGGTGTCGGTCAATTGCAGGTCCGCCTTGATCGGCTCCAGCAGGATGGCGAGGATCTGGCGGTCCATGAAGCTGAAGAAATAGGTCAGCGTCAAAAGCCCCAGCGTCAGCCCGCGGCGCTTAAGCACGAGCGTGTCGGCAATTTCCGGCCGGTCGGTGAGCGTGGCACCCATCCGCTCCATCTCCTTATATTATTGCTTTTGCCACCGTAGGTTAGCGGGCTTTGACGGAGAGCGCCATAACAAGACTTACGCATTTACGTTTCGTCACGATGCCGGGCTCGCGACGAAAGCGGGCGGGACGCGGACCGATGCCCGCACCCCGCCCGCCGGCCTCAACCGGTCAGAACCGGCCGCGCAGCGTCACGCCGTAGGTGCGCGGTTCGGCCAGGAACATGGACATCAGCTGGCGACCGCCCGGATATTGCGGATCTTGGAACGCCGCGGTGTTCGACCCCGCCTGGAACGGCGAGTTGAACGCGACCTGCGCGTAGTCCTTGTCGAGCAGGTTCTGCGCCCACAGCTCCACCGACCATGCCTCGTCGCGGCCGCGCAGGCCGACGCGCGCATTGACCACCGCGAAGCCGTCCTGTTCCTTCTGCGGGAACAGGTCGGAGCCGGTGTTATAGTCGCTGCTGACGCGGGTATCGACGTAGAACAGCGCTGACAGCCCGCTGTCGCCGATCGCCGGGGTCCATGCCGCGGAGCCGGTGACGACCAACTCCGGCGCATTGGACAGATTGTCGCCGGGCAGCTTGCGCAGCGCCGGGCTCAGCGGATCGCCGCGGCTGTTGCCGACTAGGTTCTGGCGGTACTTGGTCGAGGCGTAGGTCAGCCCCCAGGACACGCGCACATCGCGCACCGGGACCAGGGACGCTTCCGCCTCGAACCCCTGCGAGATCACGCCATACCCGACCTTGTCGGTGGCGCAGCGGCCCGTGGTCGCGGCCGCGGCATTGTAGTTCGGCGCCGCCGCGAACGTGCTCTGGTCGCGGTCGCCCCCGCCCAGTCCGGCCTCGCAGCCGTTGATGTTCTGCACCAGGAAGACGGTGCCGTCGAAGGTGTTCAGCTGGAAGCTGCTGAACTCCTGCCGGAACCCGGCAACCGACAGGCTGAACGGCCCGGTCGAATATTTCGCGCCGATCTCGAACGCGTTCACCGTCTCGGGGTCGAACTGCAGGTTGCGCACCAGCGCCTGCGCACCGCCGAGCGAAGCGAAGGTGGTGGTCGGCTGCCCCGCCGAGTTCACCTGGATCGGCGCCTTCAGCGCCGAGCGGTCGAAGTTGAATCCGCCCGCCTTGTAGCCGCGCGAATAGCTGCCGTAGAGGAGCAAATCGTCGATCGGCTTCCACGACAGAATCGCGGTGCCGGTGAACTTGTCCTCACGCCGCACGTCGGCGATGCTGACGCCGTTCAGCTCCGCACTCGAATTGCCCTGGCAGCCCAGCCCGATCAGCCCCGCCGCCAATGCGCGCGCGGTGGGATTGGCGCTGGTCAGGTCGTCGGTGAGCGTCGACTGAAGGGAGGTACAGACGGTGTTGTCGTTCCCGAACGTCGCCGAGAACCTCTTGCGCTCGTTGGTATAGCGCACGCCCAGCGTCAGATCGAGCGTCGGCGCCAGGTGGATGATGTTGTGGGTGAACAGCGCCCAGCTGCGGCTGTCCTGATTGTAGCGGTCGACGGTCGAGCCGAGATTGTTGAGCCCGTCCAGCGTCAGGAAGCCGTTGGCCACGTCGTTGCCGCCCGCCGCGCGCAGCGTCGCCAGACCGGTGGCGTTGACGCATCCCGCCTGAGTAGGATCGTAGAAGGCGGAGAAGGCACCGCCCGACACCACGCGGCACGTCGCGAACCGGCCATACTGGCTGCCGAAGCGCAGGTTGCTGCGCCCGCGGAACTTCTCGTCGGCGAAGAAGCCGCCGACCAGCCAGTCGAGCTTGTCGTCGAACAGGCTGCCCTGCAACCGCAACTCCTGCGTGAAGGTGCGGAACTGGCGGCGGTTGTTGCCATTGTCGGCGTTGTACAGGATGTCGACGGTGCCGTAATCGACGTCGCCGGCCTGTTCGTTGTAATAGTCGCGATAGGCGGTGATCGAGGTGATGTTCACCCCGCCCGCGCGCCAGTCGATCTGGCCCGACACGCCCCAATCCTGCGTATGCCCCTGATAGCCACGCCCGCGCGTGACAGAGACGTCGCGGCTGTAGCCGCGGTTGAACGCGTTTAGGTCCTGTCCCAGGTCGCGCAGCACGTTGATGATGTTGTTGCCGCTGTCGTTGGTGCGCGTGGTGCCGGACTGGAGGAACGGCGTGGCCGGGTTGTTCAGATTGCCGATGAACGGATTGACGCTGCTGTCGATATAGACCGCGGCGCAGCACTTTTCGTCGCGCTTGCTGTAATCGCCGATCAACCGGACGCTGAAGTCGCTGGTCGGCTCGAACAGCAACTGGCCGCGCAGGAAGTAACGGTTGCGGTCGTTGATCGTCGTGTTGTTGGTACGGTCGTTGTAGAAGCCGTCGCGCTTCACGTACACGCCGTCCAGCCGCGCGGCGACCTTCTCGCTGATCGGCCCGGTGATGCTGCCCGCCAGCCGGACGAAGTCGTAATTGCCGTAGGTCGCCTCGGCCGTGCCGCCGAAGGTGAAGCTGGGCTTCTTGCTGACGATGCTGATGAGGCCGGCGGACGAATTGCGCCCGCCCAGCGTCCCCTGCGGCCCGCGCAGCACCTCGATCCGGTCGATCTCGCCCAATTCGTTCAGGCCGATGCCCGAGCGCGAGCGATACACGCCGTCGATGAACACCACGACCGAGCTTTCCAGCCCCGGATTGTCGCCGACCGTACCGATGCCGCGGATACGCGGCGAGCCATTGGCCTCCGATCCGGTCGAGGACACCAGCAGCGACGGCGCCAGCTGGTTCAGCTGGCGGATGTCGTTGGCGCCCGACAGCGCGAGGCTTTCCGAATTGACCGCGGAGATCGCGACCGGCACGTCGGCCAGCGCCTGTGCGCGGCCCTGCGCGGTGACGACGATGTCGGACGTGTCGAGGTCCGCCGCCGCACCCGGCGTCTGGCCGGTCGGCGTCGTCTGCGTGGTGTTGGCATCGGTCGTGGCCTGTGCCTGGGCACCGCCATTGATGATGAAGCAGGCCGCGGCGCACGCGGTCATCAGCATGGATCTGGTCATCGCTCTCCCTTGCGGCCAGACTTTTGGCTCCGTCCGTACCGCGGGTTCGATGAGACTATGCACGCCACCGGATTGCAAGTCAGAAAGGCTGTTATAATTCCGTTTACGGACCAAACCGTGCTTTCCATGTCACGCCCGCTTCACGACCCCCCAAACGGCAACGGCGCCGCCCCGGCCACAAGCCGGAGCGACGCCGCCCGTTACCCGCGCTTGCGGTCGATCAGTAGCCGTTGAGCCGCGCGAACCGGTCGCGGTGCCACGCGCTGTTGCCCCACATCACCTCCAGCACGGTCGCGCGCTTCAGGAAGAGGCCGGCGTCATATTCGTCGGTCATGCCGACACCGCCGTGCAGCTGCACCATCTCGCGGCTGACGAGGCGCAGCGTCTCGCCCGCGGTCGCCTTGGCCAGGCTCACCGCCTGATCCACGTCGGAGCGGCCCGCGTCGATCGCCTCCAGTGCCCCTTCGACGGCAGAGCGCATCAGCTGCAGCTCGGTGAACTGCTTGGCCATGCGATGCTGGAGCGCCTGGAAGGTGGAGAGTACCTGTCCGAACTGCACGCGCTGCTTCAGATAGTCGTTGGTCTGCGCGAACGCGCTTTCCGCCATGCCCAGCATCTCGGCGCAGGTGATCGCGGCCGCGCGGTCCAGCACCGCTGCGGTCAGCTCCGGCCCGCCCAGCTTCTCGGCCGGCGCATCCTGGAACGCGACATGCGCATGGCTGCGCTCGTCCGCCATCGAACGGTGGCTGACGGTCACGCCCTCGCCCCTGGCGACCAGATACAGCCCGTCGTCCGCCGTGACGACGAACACGTCTGCCGAGTCCCCCTCCGCGACGAAGGGCTTGGTGCCGGTCAGCTTGCCGTTGCCGACCCGTGAGCCGGAGAAGTTGCGGTCGTGGTTCGGCCCCTCGTCCACCGCCAGCGTGGCGATCGCCTCGCCGCTCGCCAGCTTCGCCAGCCAGTCCGACTTGGCATTGTCCGACGATCCCATCACGATCGCGCTTGCCGCGACCGCGGTCGAGGACAGCGGCGAGGCGGACAGGTTGCGCCCCAATTGCTCGACCACCAGTCCCAGCGACAGATAGCCGAACGCAGACCCGCCGAATTCCTCCGGTATCACGACCCCGGCCCAGCCCATCTGCCCGATCGCGCTCCACGCGTCGCGATCGAACCCCTCCGCCGGCGCCGCGGCGCGCAGCTTGCGGAAGGCGGTGACCGGGCTTTCATTATCGGCCCATTCGCGCGCCATGTCGCGCAGCATCACCTGTTCGTCGTTCAATACCGCCATGATCGTCCCTCTTGTCCTCGCAGGTTTGCCGGGGAGGAGGGGAACACGTCCCTCCTCGACCCGGCCCTCTCCTGGCGCGGCGGTCCGTCGCCGCCGCGCCTAGCTCGATGATCGCCTTATTGGTGGTCCAGCATCCCCAGGATACGCTTGGCGATGACGTTGTTCTGGATCTCGGTGGAGCCGCCGTAGATCGACACCGCCTTGCCCCACAGCCAGCTGCGGGTCTGCGCCAGCTCCGCCTCGGTGAACCCCTCGCCTTCCCAGCCGAGACCCTGCATCCCCATGATCTCGATGTTCAGCTCGGCGCGGTCCTGCGTGATGCGGGCGCCGACGTTCTTCATGATGCTGGTCGCGGCGGACGGCCCGGCATTGCCCTTGGCCTCCAGCGCGGCACGGCGCAGCGTCAGCGCGAAGGCGCGCTGGTCCATCTCGTGCTTGATGATGCGGGTGCGCAGGTCGGCGTCGGCGATGCGCCCTTCCGCGTCGGTGCCGCGATACTTCTTCGCGATCTCCGGCACCGTCGTGCCCGCGTTCATCCGCCCGGCGGATCCGCCCCCGCCCGACAGCGAGTTGCGCTCGTGCTGGAGCAGGCGCGTACCGATCTCCCAGCCCTGCCCCTCACGCCCGACGAGATTCTCCTTGGGCACCTTCACGTTGGTGAAGAACGTCTCGCAGAACGGCGACTGGCCGCTGATGAGGCGGATCGGGCGCGTCTCCACCCCCTCCGCGTCCATATCGATCAGCAGGAAGCTGATCCCGGCGTGCTTCTGCGACTTGTCGGTGCGCACCAGCGCGAAGCACTTGTCCGCCCATTGCCCGCCCGAGGTCCAGGTCTTCTGCCCGTTGACCAGGTAATAGTCGCCCTTGTCCTCCGCGAAGGTCTGCAAGGAGGCGAGGTCGGAGCCTGCGCCCGGCTCCGAATAGCCCTGGCACCAGCGCACCTCGCCGCGGACGATGCCGGGGATATGCTGCTGCTTCTGCGCGTCGTTGCCATATTCCAGCAGCGTCGGGCCGAACATCATCACGCCCATGCCGCCGATCGGGTTCCACGCCCCGATCCGCGCCATTTCCTCTTGCAGAATGCGCGCCTGCGCGCGGTCCAGCCCGCCGCCGCCCAGTTCCTTGGGCCAGGTGGGAACGCCCCACCCCTTCTCGCCCATCACCTCGCGCCATTTCTTCTGCTCGGGCGTTTCCTCGGTCGGGCCGTCGACCGCGGACATCGCATTGTCCTTGCCGCGCAGCGCGGGATCGAAATTCGCCTCGAGCCAGTCGCGGGCTTCCTGACGGAAGGGATGGTCCATGTCGGTGCCGGTAGTGGCGGCGGCGGTCGCCATGCGCTTTTCTCCGCGTAAGATGATTTCCGAAGATCGGGTATGCCGACACCTCATCGCACACCTTTCCCGCGATGCAAAGGGACAAGCGCGCGCCCATCGGCTAGATCATGCGGGAAAGGGGGGAAGCCATGATGCGGTTCGATCATCGTGCGGTGCCGATCGTGCTGGCGGCCGTCGTCGTCGACGTCGTCGGGTTCGGGATCGTCATGCCGGTGCTGCCGGGTCTGATCGTCCAGCTCGGCGCGCCCGACCTGCCCGCCGCGACGCGCATCGCCGGATGGATGCTCGCCGCGTTCGCGGTCGCGCAGTTCTTCGCCGGCCCGGTGCTGGGCAATCTGGGCGACCGTTTCGGGCGGCGCGCCGTGCTGATCATCGCGATGGTCGCCTATGCGATCGACTATGCGCTGATGGCGTGGGCGCCGACTCTGGCATGGCTGTTCGTCGGGCGGATCGTCGCAGGCGTCGCGGGCGCCAGCTTCGGACCCGCCGGCGCGGTGATTGCGGACGTCACGCCGCCCGATCGCCGCGCCGCCAGCTTCGGCCTGCTGGGCGCCGCGTTCGGCATCGGCTTCATCATCGGCCCCGCGATCGGCGGGCTGGTCGCCGGCTGGGGACCCCGCGCGCCCTTCGTCGTCGCCGCGGCGCTGGCAGCCTGCAACGCGCTGGCGATGCTGCTCTTCCTGCCCGAGACGCTGAAGCCCGGGAACCGCCGCGCCTTCCGCTGGCGCGACGCCCACGTCATCGGCGCGTTCAAGCCGCTGTTCGCGGCGGGCAACGCCAGCACGCTGCTGATCGCATGGTTCCTGTGGCAGCTCGCCGGGGTGGTCTATCCCACCGTCTGGAGCTTCTGGGCGACGATCCGCTTCAACTGGTCCGCGCGCGAGATCGGGTTCAGCCTCGCCTGGGTCGGGCTGCTGCAGCTGCTGGTGCAACTGTTCCTGACCGCGCGCACCGTCAGGCGGCTGGGCGAGCGCACGACCGCGGTCATCGGCCTCACCTGCGGCGCCGCGACGCTGATCGCCTATGCCTTCACGACGCAGGGGTGGCAGGTCTATGCCTTCTTCCTGGTCGGCGCGTTCGGGGCACTGGCGTGGCCCGCGATGCAGGGGCTGCTGACGCGGCTGGTCGACGCGACGCGACAGGGCGCGTTGCAGGGCGGCCTCGGCAGCATGAACTCGGTCGCGGCGATCATCGGCCCTCTGATCGCGTCGCAGTCGCTCGCCTGGGGCGCCGCGCGCGGCGTCGACGGGCTGGCCTTCGCGATCGCGGGCGCGCTTATGGCGGCGGCGGCGGCGATCGTCGCGGTCCTCGTGCCCACGCTGACCGCGCCGCACGACAGGGCGGGGTGACGGCTGGAATAGCCGACCGACCGTCTGGTTCGGCGGCCCGCATGGCTTGGCGCGTCACCCCGGGGTCGACCCGGGGCCCGCTTCGTCCACAACCTCGGAGAAAGAGCGGGACCCCGGCTCAAGGCCGGAGTGACGGTCGGTCACCCCTCGCGCCCGGGGCGGCGACTCAATCCGATGTCGAGATGCCCGCCCGCATCGAGCAGCAGCACCTCGCCCGTCATCACCCGGCTCGCCGGATCGAGCAGCATCTCGATCGGCCCGGCGATGTCGTCCGGCCCCGCCGCCATCGCCATCGGCGTGGCCCCCGCGATCCTGGCATTGAGCTTCGCAAAGCCCTCGTCGCCCAGCCTTTTCTCGAACCAGCCGGTGCCGACATAGCCCGGCGCCACCGCATTCACGCGGATCGCGGGGGCCAGCACGCGCGCCAGGCTCTTGGTCATCGTGATGAGCGCCCCTTTCGAGGCGGCATAGGCGACCGACGAGCCGATCCCGAACACCCCCGCCACGCTGGCGACGTTCACCACCGCGCCCATGTCGCTCTGGCGCAGGTGCGGCGCGCAGGCGCGCACCATCTGGAACGGCGCTATCGTGTTGAGGCGGTAGATATGAACGAAATCCTCCGCCTCCAGCGCGTCCAGATCCTCGTGCGCGGCAAACTTGGTGCGGCCGGCGTTGTTGACCAGGAAGTCGATGCGCCCGAACGCATCGACCGCCGCCTGCGCCAGCGCGCGGCATTGCGCGTCCTCGGCGATGTCCGCCTGCACTGCGATCGCGCCGTTTCCGACCTCCGCCGCCAGCGCCTCCGCATCGTCGCGGCTGGAGGCGTAGTTGATGACGCAGCGCACGCCCCGCGCCGCCAGCCGCCGCACCACCGCCGCGCCGATCCCGGTGCCGCCGCCCGTGACGATCGCTACGCCGTCCTTCATCATCCGCTCTCTCCGATTTTACGTTTTCGAAGATCGCGTATGGCATTCGCTTTCCGCTTCGCCTAGCCGTAGCCGCCATGACCATCACGACGTCACCGCACCCCAGCGACCCGTTCGGCACGCTGCCCGACCTCATCCGCGCCCATGCGGAGCGCGCGCCGGATGCCCTGGCGATCGCGGATGACGACGCGCGGGTCGATTATGCCACGCTGAATCGCCTGATGGACCGCGTCGCGGCGGCCTTGCAGCGCGATGGAACGCGGCAGAAGCAGGCGGTAGCGTCGGTTTCCTACCCCTGCGTGGCGCAGGCGGTAACGTTTCTGGGCACATTGCGCGCCGGTTCGGTCGCCGCGCCGATCCAGCCGTCCGCGACGCCGGAGCAGATCGCGGGCATGATCGCGGACAGCGGCGCGGACATCGTCTTCCTCGACGCCGCCAATGCCGAGGCGCTGCGCGGGCAGGACATCGCCGCGCGTATCGTGATGCTGGAGGAACTGGAGGCCTGGCTTGCCCCGGAGGATGCCCGGCCCGCGCCGGTGGACATCGCGCCGGAGGACGGCTTCAACATCATCTATTCCTCCGGCACCACCGGCGTGCCCAAGGGGATCGTGCAGAGCCACGCGATGCGCTGGCAGCATCTGTCGCGTAACTCGGCCGCCGGGTTCGACACCGCCGTCACGCTGCTGGCCACCCCGCTCTATTCGAACACCACGCTCGTCAGCTTCCTGCCGACGCTCGCCTGGGGCGGCGCGGTGGTGCTGATGAAGAAGTTCGACGCGCACCGCTATCTGGAACTGGCCGAGCGTTACCGCGCCACCCACACCATGCTGGTGCCGGTGCAATATCAGCGCATCATGGCACTGCCCGATTTCGACCGCTTCGACCTGTCGGCGTTCCGCTTCAAGACCTGCACCTCCGCGCCCTTCAAGTCGGCGCTGAAGGCGGACGTGGTCGCGCGCTGGCCGGGGTTGCTGGTCGAATATTACGGCATGACCGAGGGTGGCGGCAGCTGTGCGCTCAACGCGACGGAGTTTCCCGACAAGCTGCACACCGTCGGGCGTCCGCTGCCCGATCACGACATCCGCCTGATCGACGACGACGGCAAGGAGGTGGCCCCCGGCGAAACGGGCGAGATCGTCGGGCGCTCGGCGGCGATGATGAACGGCTATCACGGCCGCGCTCAGGCGACCGCGGACGCGACCTGGTTCTCGCCCGAGGGCGACCGCTTCATCCGCCACGGCGACGTCGGCCGCTTCGACGCGGACGGCTTCCTGATCCTGATGGATCGCAAGAAGGACATGATTATTTCCGGCGGATTCAACATCTACCCGTCGGACCTGGAGGCGGTGCTGGCGCAGCATGCGGATGTCACCGATTGCACCGTCGTCGGCGTGCCAAGCGAGGAATGGGGCGAGACTCCGGTTGGCTTCTATGTCCCGCGCGCGGGCGCCGGTGCGGATGCGGAGACCATCCGTGCCCAGACGAACGCGAAGCTGGGCAAGACGCAGCGCCTCGCCGCGCTGTACGTCGCCGACGAGCTGCCGCGCAGCGCGATCGGCAAGGTATTGAAGCGCGAGCTGCGCGACAGGCTCGCCGCGGGCGAGTTCGCGTGAACCACATTGTGTTCCGGCGAACGCCGGAACCCAGGGTTTCGCAGACCAACCTTCCGTTGACGCCCGCAACCCTGGGCTCCTGCCTGCGCAGGAGCACAAGAAAGACGAAGGGGATCCCATGACCAGCCTGAAAGACATTCTCGACGCACTGACGCAGCAGGACGGCGGCGCATGGTCGGGCCATATCCCCGACGACTGGCTGCAGGGTCGCACCTCCTATGGCGGCCTGTCCGCCGCGATCGCGCTTCATGCCGCGATGCAGTCGGAGCCGGACCTGCCTCCGCTGCGCTCCGCGCAGGTCAGCTTCGTCGGTCCCCTCGCCGGTCCCGTGACGGTCAGGACGGAGCGGCTGCGGCGCGGCAAGAACGCCGCCTTCATCCACGCCGACGTCATCGGCGAGAACGGGCTGGGCACGCGCGCGACCTTCGTCTTCATGCGCGCGATCGACAGCGAGATCGACCGCGAGGACACCCCCGCCCCCGATTTCCCGAAGCCCGGCCCGGACGACAAGACCTTCCTCGGCAACCCGCACGTCGCTTTCACCCAGCGGTTCGAATTTCTCGACCGGCGCGAGGGACCGAACCTGAAGCCCGCCGAATGGCTGCGGTGGACCCGCCTCAACGAGCGCGACGGGCTTGACCCGATGGTGGAGCTGGTCGCGGTCGCCGACTGCCTGCCGCCCGCCGCGCTGCGCATCCTGGGGCGCAACGTGCCGATGAGTTCGCTGACGTGGATCCTGAACGTGCTGGGGCCGCAGCCGGCGACGACCGATGGCTGGTGGCTGCTGCGTTCCGACGCGGACTATGCGCGCGCGGGCAGCTCGTCGCAGGTGATGGGGGTGTGGAACGCGGACGGCGTGAAGGTCGCCGAGCAGATGCAGTCGGTCGCGGTCTTCGGCTGATACGTTTCGCGACAATTGTGCGCGCGGGCCGACACAGGTCCGCGACAGACGGTCCCTAGATAGCGGGGCATGCGGCGGGGAACGCCTCGCCGCCCCGTCATGAAGGACCGTCACCCCATGAAGACCCCGATCCTCCTCGCCTCGCTCGCCGCCACGTTGCTGTCGGGCGCCGCCGCGGCGCAGACCCCGCCCCCGCCGCACCCCGATGCGAACCGCGTCGTCACGCGACAGGATGCCGCGGCGGAGGCCGACCGCCGCTTCGCCGCGATGGATACCAATCGCGATGGCAAGATCTCGTCCGACGAGCGTCGCGCCTTCCGCGAAGCGCGCCGCGCCGAGCGCGAGGCGAAGCGCGGGGCTCACCGCGGCGGCAAGGACCGCGAGTGGACGCAGGCGCAGTTCCGCGAGCGCGCCATGAAGCGCTTCGACCGGATCGACACCAACCACGACGGCCGCATCGATCCGCAGGAGCGCGAAGCCGCCCGCCTGCTGATGCGCGCGCGCCGCGTCGGCCACAACGGCGACCGCCCGATGGCGCCGGTGCCCCCGGTGGTGGACGCCAACCGCTAAGGTTGGTCGGCACCACCTCTCCAACACGCCCCACGTAACCCCGGACGGTACCGAGACCTCGGCGAACGTCACTTCCCTGTTCCCCGGCCCTGTTCCCCGGCGAAGGCCGGGGTCCAGTCGGGTTACATTTCGGCATCTCACGAGCCGCTCGCTCCTGGGCCCCGGCCTTCGCCGGGGCACAGACAGGGCGTTCGACGTAATCCGTAGGTCTCGGGACGCGCACCGCATGATGCGAGCACACGCCCGCCCCCTTCACCACAGGCCGAAGCTATGCCAAGCCCCGACGATATGGGCGATATCCCCCACCTGTTGCTGGTCGACGACGAGCGCTCGATCCGCGAGCCGCTCGCGGCCTATCTCACGCGGCAAGGCTTCCGCGTGACGCAGGCCGCCGACGCCGAATCGGCGCGCACCCGGATGGCGGCCTATGCGATCGATCTCGTCGTGCTCGACATCATGATGCCGGGCGAGGATGGCCTGTCGCTATGCCGCCACATCCGCGCGCATGGCGACACGCCAGTGATCCTCTTGACCGCCAGGGCGGAGGAAACCGACCGCATCGTCGGGCTGGAAATGGGGGCGGACGATTATGTCGTGAAGCCCTTCTCCCCGCGCGAACTGGCCGCCCGGATCAAGACCGTGCTGCGCCGCGCGGCCGGCCCCGGCGGGGTGCGCCAGCATGCGCCCGAGGCGGGCTCCTACGCCTTCGCCGGCTGGGTGCTGAAGACCGGCGAGCGCGCGCTCGTTGACCGCGAGGGCGTCTCCGTCGCGCTGTCGACGGGTGAGTACAATCTGCTGCTCGCACTGGTGCAGCGTCCGCGACAGGTGCTCACCCGCGACCAGTTGCTCGACCTGACGCAGGGGCGCGAGGCGGCCGCGTTCGATCGCGCGATCGACAACCAGATCAGCCGCCTGCGCCGCAAGATCGAGGCCGATCCCAAGGCGCCCGAGATCATCAAGACCGTGTGGGGCGGCGGCTACGCGCTCTCCACCGACGTCACCCGCTTGTGACGATGTCGCGGCCGTGGCCGCGCAGCCTGGCGGGGCAGATGGCGCTGCTGGTCGCGCTGGCGCTCTTCGCGGCACAGGCGATCAACCTCGCACTGATCCTGCGCGATCGCGCCGCCTTCCGCGTGGCGCAGGCGACCCGACCCGCCGCGGTGCGGATCGCCGATTCGCTCGACCGTGAAAGCGCGGGGCGTCCGCTCCGCCCCGATCGCGGCCGGGTCCGCGCCATGACGACCAGCCCGATCACCTCCGCGATGCAATCGCGCGATGATCTCGCCGTCGAGCTCGTCGCGCAACTGGCCGAGCAGAACGTGCCCCAGCGGCGGGTGCAGGTCGCGATCGCGCGCATCGATCAACTCCGCCCCCATCTCGCTCGCGGTCGCGCGCATGCGCATGGCGAGGTGATCGTCATCGCGGTTCAGCAGCCGGACGGTCGCTGGCTGGTGATGACCGCACCCTGGTCGCGCAGCGACGCACGGCTTTTCTGGCGGCTGCTGGCGCAGACGCTGATCCTCTACGTCGTGGTCCTGCTGCCCGTGCTCTGGGTGGCGCGCCGCATCTCGCGTCCGTTGCGCGAACTCGCCGCCGCGGCGCGCGACTATGCGCCGGGCACCGGCGTCGAACCGCTGCCGCTCCACGGCCCCCCCGACGTGCAGGACGTCACCGCCGCCTTCAATGCGCTCCGCCTGCGCGTCGGCGCGATGCTGGACGAGAAGGACCGGATGCTCGGTGCGATCGGTCACGACCTGCGCACCCCGCTCGCCGCGCTGCGCGTCCGCATCGAGTCGGTCGAGGACGAGCAGGACCGCGCGCGCATGGCCGACACCATCGGCGAGATGAACCGCACGCTCGACGACATCCTGTCGCTCGCGCGCCTCGGCCGCCCCAGCGAGCCCGCGACGGAGGTCGACGTGGTCGCCTTGGTCGACGCCGTGGTGGAGGACTTCCGCGATCTGGGCGCGGACGTCCGCTTCGACGACGCCGCGCGCGTCACGATGCGGCTGCGCCCGTCGCTCATCCGGCGCGCGGTGCGCAACCTCATCGAGAATGCGGTGAAATACGGCGGCGCGGCGGAGGTATGGATCGCCCCGCTTCCGGCCGCGGTCGCGATCACCGTGGCCGACCGTGGTCCCGGCATCCCGCCCGAGCGCCTCGAGGACGTCTTCGACCCATTCACCCGATTGGAAAGCTCACGCAACCGCGACACCGGCGGAATCGGGCTGGGGCTGGCGCTCGCCCGCGCGATCGTCCGCGAGGCGCGCGGCGACATCACGCTGAGCAATCGCGCCGGGGGTGGGCTGGAGGCAAGGATCCTGCTGCCGCGCTGACGGGCGCAAGTCACGCGGCACAACGTCGTCACCCACCCCAAACCGCGTCGAGGTCATCCCCGGTCCACGGTCGTTCGGCCGCGCAGCCGGACGCTCGGGGTCGACGCCATCCTCGTGACGACGTGTCACACCGCGATCACCAGTCGAGCGATCGCGCCCGTTGCCCCCTCCACTCCGCGATCCTCCGCCGCGTCGCCGCAGAGGTGGCTTCCGGCAACATGTCGAGCGATACGAACCGCGCCTCAATGATCTCTCGCCCATCCGGTCTCGGCACGTCGGCTGTCTGCGCGACGAACAGATGAACCGTATCGCGCCGCCCCTCGCTCCCCGAGCGGTAGGTCGCGACCGGGGTCACGCCGCACAGCGCGCATCCCGTTTCCTCCGCAATCTCCCGCACCGCCGCCGCCCCGGGCGTCTCGCGCCGCCCCACCCCGCCGCCCGGCAGCATGAACAGGTCGCTCCGCCCATAGCCGTGGCGCACCAGCAGCATTCGGCCATCGGCATCGAACACCATCACCTTCACGCCGCGCGTCTTCCACCGCAGCAACGCCATCGCGCGGCGACGCAACGGGTAGAGCACCGACGGGATAGACCGCGAGAGCACCATCGCTCTCCATCCTATCGCTTGCGTCGCCACGCGTCGCGCGCGAAAGCGAGCGCCTCGTCTCTGGGGGTGTTGCCATGTCGATTCTGTCCGATCGCTGGATCCGCGACCGCGCGCGTGCCGACGGGATGATCGAGCCCTTCGTCGAGGCGCAACGCCGCGATGGCTGCATCAGCTACGGCCTGTCGAGCTACGGCTATGACGCCCGCGTGGCGGACGAGTTCAAGATCTTCACCAACGTCGACAATGCGCTCGTTGACCCGAAGGACTTCGCCGCCAACAGCTTCGTCGATCGCAAGACCGACGTGTGCATCATCCCGCCCAACAGCTTCGCCCTGGCGCGGACGGTGGAATATTTCCGCGTGCCGCGCGACGTCCTCGTCATCTGCCTCGGCAAGTCGACCTATGCGCGCTGCGGCATCATCGTGAACGTCACCCCGCTCGAACCCGGCTGGGAGGGGCATGTGACGCTGGAATTCTCGAACACCACCCCTTTGCCCGCCAAGATCTATGCCAACGAGGGCGCGTGCCAGTTCCTGTTCCTGCAGGGAAACGAACCCTGCGAGGTGAGCTATTCCGATCGCGCGGGCAAATATATGGGGCAGCGCGGGGTTACATTGCCAAGACTTTGACGACCCCGACGCGTCGCATAAATCCTCCGTCTATGCGTGCAACAAGCTGACGCCGATTCATTGGCGCCGCTCATGTCCGGTAATAACGCTACGACTTTCCATAAGAACCGGATCACTTGGGCGCGAACCTGTCACGGGTTCGACGTGTCCGGGATCGATCGCGAGTCCCCCCAACGACAAACTGGCCGATGATGGACATTTGAGCGAGGCAACGCCGCAACAGGCGTTGCCCCGATGTCACATTGGTCAGCGAGCGGCGATCGAGGAGGTCAACCGCATCATCCCCCGCTCGGCCACGGCATGCGACGACGCCACATTGCCATCGGGAAGGTCGAGCGCGACCGCATCGCGTGCCAGCACCTCGCCGTACAGCGCGCGGGCCTCGGCGATGCGGCCCGTGCGGGCGAACACGGCCGCCTGATTGAGCATCAATTCGGGGCGGTTTGGATAGATGGCTCGCTCGCGCGCCAGCGTGGCCTGCGCCTGCGACAGGTCGCCCGCCGCGATCGCCTGATAGCCGTTCCTGTCCTTCGCCATCGCCGGCACTGCCATGACGGTGGCCGCTGCAACGGTCGCTCCTATCAACATCCGCATCCCAACCTCCTGCCGCTTCTACCTCCGCCCAACGCTTCGGTTACGGTTTTGTGACAGGAGGGTGTCACTTTCGAGACAGCAGCGCAAGTCAATTCGCGTCATCAAAATGAAACATTGGCGCGCCGCTGAAGTGCTCGTCAGGCGAAGGTCATTGGCACGAAAAAGGGCGGCCCCGAGGGGACCGCCCATTCATCGCTTTCCAGTCAGCCGAACGTCGTGACGACGCGCAGGCGTATCAGAAATCGCGGTAATATTGCTCGTTGCCGACAAAGCCCAGCTTGGTCACGTTGGACCGCTTGATCTCCGCCAGCGTCTGATCGACCACCTCGTAGCGGGTCGCCGGATCGGGCTGGAACTGGAGTTCCGGCTCCGGGTTCATCGCCGCCGACTGGTCCAGATACTGGCGCAGCAGCGTCGGGTTCACCGGCGTGCCGTTCCAGGTGACATTGCCCGCGACGTCGATCGCGATCTTGTTCTTGATCGGGTCGACCGGGGGTTTGACCGCATTCGGGTCGTTGACCGGCAGATCCACCTTCACCGCGTGCGTCTGGATCGGGATGGTGATGATGAACATGATGAGGAGCACGAGCATGACGTCGATCAACGGCGTCGTGTTCATGTCCATCATCGGCTCGCCGTCGTCGCGGCCTGCACTCATTGCCATGTCAGAATACTCCTAAATGGCCGTCAGAGGCGCGTTGCTTCGCCGCCGGGAGGCGGTTCGGAGATGAAGCCGACCTTTGCGAAGCCTGCCATCTGCATGTTGTAGATCGCACCCGCCACGCAGCGCCACGGCACATTCACGTCCGCACGCACATGCGCCTCGGGCAATTCCAGATCGGGATTGCCCACGCCGCCCTGGCGCTCGATCTCGGTCTTCAACTTGGCCACCGCGCGGTCCAGCAGTTCCTGGTGCGTCACCTTGGTGAGGCCCCAATAGACCTGGCAGGTGCCGTCCGAGGCCGCGTTGATCGAGAGCGAGACGTTCTCGGGCTTCGTGGTGGTAGGGTCGAACCGCACCTGGGGAAGCTTCAGCTTCACCGTCTGCACCACGACCGGCACCGCGATTAGGAAGATGATGAGGAGAACCAGCATGACGTCCACGAGGGGCGTCGTGTTGATGTCCGACATCGGTTTTTCGTCAGTGGCGTCGCCGCCAACGCTCATCGCCATGGATCAGGCTTTCCTATTCCTTCGTCCCGCCGCCGGAGCCCCCTGAGGGGCAAGGCGGCGGCAGGTGATCGACGGGGCGGCCGCCGCGACCGCCCCGCATGACCCGGACTTACGAGCGGGTCTGGACGCCGCCCGTCTGGCCCGCGGTGGTGGTCGCCGCCGCCGGCTTCACCGGAGCCTTCGGCGCCGCGCCGCCGGCGATCGTCGGCTTCACCGCGCCGTTCGAGGCCAGGAAGCCCAGCACGTCGTTGGAGAAGGCCGACAGATCCTCGGCGATCGCCTTGTTGCGGCGCTGCAGCCAGTTGTAGGCCAGCACCGCGGGAACCGCGACGACCAGGCCGAGCGCGGTCATGATGAGCGCCTCACCGACCGGACCCGCGACCTTGTCGATCGAGGGATCGCCCGACGCGCCGATCTTGATCAGCGCGCGGTAGATGCCGACCACGGTGCCGAACAGACCGATGAACGGCGAGGTCGCGCCCACGGTCGCCAGGAACGCCAGGCCACCGCCCAGCTTCGAGTTGATCGCGGCTTCCGAACGCGCCAGCGAGCCGTGCAGCCAATCGTGCGCCTCGACCGGATCGGTCAGCTTCGAGTGCTGCTCCTGCGCCGCCAGGCCGTCGTCGACCAGCTGCTTGTAGGCCGAGTTCTTCTCGAGCTTGGCCGAGCCTTCGCGCAGCGAGTTGCTGCTCCAGAACTGCGAGCGCACGCGCTTCGCCTGGTTGATGATCTTCTGCTGCTCGAACAGCTTCGAGAACAGGATGTAGAAGGACACAACCGACATCACCACGAGGATGGTGAACACCGACTGCGAGATGATGCCGCCTTCCTTCAGCGCCTGCTGCAGGCCGAACTGGTTCTCGGCTGCCGCGGTCCCACCCGCGGCGAGGATGTTGATGATCATTCGGTTTCTTCCTTAAGCCAGATAAGTTGTCGGCCGGCGATGTTGGTCCGCGCGGCCAGGGTCACGCGGATCAATTCTGTGGCAGCACCCACCGCACGGGCAGCGTGTAGCTGGACGCGATCGGATTGCCCGCTGCGTCCTGCGCCGGCGAGAACCGCACGCGGCTCTTGGCGATACGGCAGGTCGCCTGGTCGAGCGCCGAGGAATTGCTCGACGTGGTAACCACGCAATCGGTGACGCGCCCGTCGGTGCCCACGGTCAGCTTCGCGACGACACGCCCCTGTTCCTCGGCGCGGATCGCCGAAGGAGGATAGTTGTCGGCACCGAAGAACTGGCCCGGGTTACCCTTCAGACCGGCAGCCTTGCTGACCGCGGGCGGAGCCGGCGGGGCAGGCGGCGCGGGCGGAGCGGGCGGCGCGATCACCTGCGTCGGCACATAGACCGGCGGCGGGGTCGGCACCGTCGCGACCGTGATGGGCGGCGGGTTCGGATTCTGCACGATCGGCGGCGGCGACACCACCGGCGGCGGCGTCATCGGCGTGTCGGGCGGCGGGGGCGGCGGCTCCTCCGGCGGCGGGGGCGGTGGCTCCTCGACGTCGAACGTGTTCAGCTTCTCGACCTGCTTCTTGACGAAATTCGTCGCGAGGCCGGTTATGAAGGCATAGCCGAGGGCAACGTGAATCAGCGCGACGATCACCAGCGCGCCGACCTTGCCTCCGCTCATCTTCTGGTCAGAATAGGCCATTCAGCAACGAAACTCCCTCATCCTGCGGCCCGTGGCGTGGCCGGATCGCGACCCGGCCGGGTTGTTAACCTTTACGTAGCGCCCAATAGGCTACCTACAGACACACAAGTCCTATCGCGCGCCTTTTGGGAGCGCAAACGCTTTGTCGGACGCAACAAACGTACAACCGGACTGCGACGCTTTTATTTCTGTATCGTTTGCGCGTGCGCGTCTATCCCATGGATCATGACAACGCGTATTTTTTTCCTGTTGCCCGCGCTGGCGCTGGTAAGCGCTACCGTCCTTTCCGCGCCGCTGGCGGCGCAGGAAGCCCCCGCCGCTGCCCCCGCCTCCGCCGCCACCCCGCCGACGCTCGGCTATGCGGATCTGGCCGATCTGGTCGCGGCCAGCCCGCTGGTGATCGACGCGACGATTCGCTCCCCGGCGCGAATCAAGGGCGCGGAGGCCGCCGGAGTCGCGGCGGGCAAGACGCGCTTCTACGTGGAGGCCGATGTCGGCTCGCTGGTGCGCGGCGCCAGCGCGATTCCCGCGCGCGTCGGCTGGGTGGTGGACGTAGCGCCCGACTGGCGGGGACGGGTGCCGTCGCTCAAAAAGCGTCGCGTCCTGGCCTTCGCGCGTCCCGTAGCGGGACAGCCGGGTCAGGTTCAGTTGGTCCAGCCCGGCGCGCAACATGACTGGAGCGCCGCGCTGGAGCAGCGGGTGCGCGCGATCGCCTCCGAATTCGCCGCGCCGGATGCGCCGCCGGTCGTCACCGGGGTGCGCAGCGCCTTCCATGTCCCCGGCGCGCTGCCGGGCGAGGGCGAGACGCAGATCTTCCTCAACACGCGCGACAATCGCCCCGCCGCACTGTCGGTGCTGCGCCGCCCCGGCGAGCAGCCGCGCTGGTCGATCGCGCTCAGCGAGATCGTCGACGATTCGGCGCCCACGCCGCGCCGCGACACGCTGCTATGGTATCGGCTGGCCTGCGCGCTTCCCGCGACGCTGCCCGAGGCGAGCACCGCCGCGCTCTCCCCTGACGACGCGGAACAGGCGCGCGCCGATTATGGCTTCGTGATCGAACAGCTCGGCCCGTGCCGCGTTGCGCCCCCGGTCGCGGCATCCACCCCGGCGCCTATCCTCAGCGGCGGTGGCGGACCAATGTGATGCCGATCGATTCGCCGGCCTCGGCGATCGCCAGCTTGACGATCTTCACCTTCACGCGCCGGACGCGCACGTCTTGGAGGAACAAGGTCTCGGCGATGTGATCGGCGACCGCCTCGATCAGCGTGAAGTGCCCGGCGGTCGACAAAGCGTCGGTCGCGGCATGCTTCAGGTCGAGATAGTTCTTCGACGCCGACAAGGGCGTGTCGGGCGCGAATCGCTCAGGTGCGTCGAGCAACACGGTGAGCGCGATGCGCAGCGGCTGCGGCAGGTGCGTCTCCTCGGAGTAGATGCCGGTCAGCACCTGCACCTCCAGGTCGTGCACCTCGAGTTCGAGCGTGTCTGGGGCCATGCTCATGCCGCCGCACTCGGGCGGGCGCCCATCGCGTCGTACCACCGGCGCAGGTTGGCGGCGTCCTCCCCGACCGTCAGCTTGGCGGCGCGCGCGAAGTCCACGGTCACGAAGGCGGTGATGTCCGCGAAGCTGAAGCGATCGCCCGCCAGCCACTCGCTCTCGCCCAGCCGCGCGTCGAGGATCGCGACGAACTGCGCCCACATCACCCGGCCACGCTCCGCCAGCGCGGGGATCTGCTCCAGCCGTGGCCACTGCCCCGCCTCGGCCCGCCCGGCGAATCCGGCGGCGATGTTGCGCAGCGCATAGACCGCGGCGGCATAGCCCTCCGCCTCGACACGCCGGGTCCAGGCGGTGACGCGCGCAATCTCCACGGGGCGCGCACCGAACAGCGGCGGATCGGGGTGCAGCGCCTCGAAGAAGCGGCAGATGGCGGTCGAATCGCCGATCACCTCGCCATCGTCGAGCCGCAGCGCCGGCACCGTGCCGCGCGGATTGATCGCCAGGAACGCGGGCTGCAGATGCTCGCCCGCGCGCAGGTCCACGGTCACGCGTTCGACCGAGATCGCCTTTTCGGCAAGATAGATGCGCACCCGCCGCGGGCTGGGCGCGCGATCGGCGTCGTAGAGCTTCATTCACATCGTCCGGTTGCGTTCGTCGCCGTCCGCAATCGTCGTTGCCGATCGGCGGCCCTCGCCCTAAAGCCCGCGCGCCCGGGCGTCCACCCGGCTTGGCGGGCGGAAGGAAGAGCGGACGTGATCCAGACGGTGCCGATCGCGGCGGTCGACGAGGCGGCGGTGGAGCGACTGCTCGATCGCGCGTTCGGGCCGGATCGGCACGCGCGCACCGCCTATCGCCTGCGCGCCGGCACGCGGGCGATCGCGGCGCTCAGCTTCGCGATGATCGACGATCACGGCGGGCTGCTCGGATCGATCCAGTGCTGGCCGGTGCGCTGGGATGGCGACGACGGGACGACGCGACCATTGGTGCTGGTCGGCCCGGTCGCGATCGTGCCCGAACGGCAGCAGGAGGGGCTGGGGCGGCGCCTGATGGAAACCGCGCTGGCCGCCGCCGATGACGCGGTGCCGCTGATGCTGATCGGCGATCCCGAATATTACGGGCGATTCTTCGGCTTCGACGCGCAGGCGACCGGCGGGTGGCGGCTGCCCGGCCCGGTCGAACGCCATCGGTTGCTGGCGCGCGGCGCTGGCGCCCCCACCGGTGCCGGGGTGATCGCGCCCCGCGTCGTGGTCGCCGCCTGACCTTTACCCACGGCGGTCGCGCACCTAGGTGAAGGCGATGCCGATGGCCCCGCCCCCCGATTTCGATACGCTGACGATCGCCGAGATCGCGCGACTGGCCGAGGAGGATCGCCTGCCGCCGGTCGAACGCTGGCACCCGGCGCATTGCGGCGATAGCGAGATGCGGATCGCACGCGACGGCACCTGGTTCCATCAAGGGTCGCCGATCGGGCGCGCGGCGATGGTCCGCGCCTTCAGCCGCATCCTGCGCCGCGAGGCCGATGGCGGCTATGTGCTGGTCACGCCGGCGGAAAAGCTGGACATCGCGGTGGAAGACGCACCGTTCGTCGCGCTGGAGATGAAGGCCGAGGGCGAGGGGCGCGACGCGACGCTGGCGTTCCGGCTGAACACCGGCGAACTGGTCACCGCCTCCGCCGCGCATCCGCTGCGCTTCGAGGAGCGCGCGGACGGCCCTCACCCTTATCTGCACGTGCGTGGCGGGCTGGAGGCGCTGGTCGCGCGCGCGGTCTATTACGATCTGGCCGAACGCGCGCTCGCGGGTGACGACCAGCCGCCGGGCGTGTGGAGCGCGGGCACGTTCTTCGCGTTGCAGGCGTGACGCTGGCTGAGCGGCTCGCCGCCGCGCTGACCGTCGACGCGGGTCCGCCGGCGCTGACGGGCGACGATACCGATGGCGGCCCCGCCCCGCCGCTGACGGCGGCGGCGGTGCTGGTGGCGATCACCGAACGGGCGGAGCCGGGCGTGCTCCTGACCCAGCGCACCGAAACGCTGCGCCGTCACGCCGGACAGGTCGCCTTCCCCGGCGGACGGCTCGATCCGGGTGAGGATACGATCACCGCGGCGCTGCGCGAGGCGGAGGAGGAGATTGCGCTGCCGCGCGCCGCCGTCACGGTGATCGGCACGTCCGATGTCTATCGGACCGGCACCGGATTTGCGGTGACGCCGGTGATCGCGACGGTCACGCCCGATCTGCCGCTGGTGCCGAGCGAGGCGGAAGTCGCGGCGGTGTTCGAGGTGCCGCTGGCCTTCCTGCTGGACGCGGCGAATCATCGTGCGGCCACCGCGATGTATCAGGGGCGGACGCGCCGCTATGTGGAGATGATGTGGAACGACCGGCGTATCTGGGGCGCGACCGCGGGGATGATCGTCAACCTGTCGCGGCGGCTGCGATGGCCGGCGTGATCCTGCCCGATGCGGCGTGGCGGCATCGTCCGGGGCTCGATCGCCTGATCGAGGCGCTCGACGCCGCCGGTGGCATGGC
>CAJYKB010000006.1 GCA_913774925.1 uncultured Sphingomonas sp.
GCCGCCGCGCAGAGCCTGGTGCTCGGCTAATGGCGGAGGACATGGGCGACAAGACAGAAGCCCCAACCCAGAAGCGCAAGACAGATGCGCGCGAAAAGGGCGACATCCTCAAGAGCCGCGAGTTCGCGACCGCGCTCGTCGTGCTCGCCGGCACCGCCTGGATGATCTTCTTCGGCCCCGCCCTCGTCGCCGCCTGTCGCGAGGTGATGGCGGCCAGCTTCACCTTCGGGCGCGCCGATGTCGAGGACTTCCAGCCGTGGCGCCCGCTGATCCAGGCGGGATGGAAGCTGGCGCCGCCGGTGGGCACGCTGTTCGCGATCACCATCGCCGCCGCGGTCGCCAGCCAGGCGGGCCTCGGCAGCCTCACCTTCAACGCGTCGCTGATGGCGCCCAAGGCGGCGCGCATCAACCCGGCCTCGGGCCTGAAGCGCATCTTCGGCATGTCGGGCTGGATCGAACTGGCGAAGTCGCTGCTCAAGGTCACGCTGCTGGGCGCGATCGGTGCGTGGATGATGTGGAAGACCGCGCATTTCAGCTTCGGGCTGGCGGCATCCAACCTGCCGGTCGCGCTCGCCTCGCTCGGCTCGACGCTGACCGGCGTGATGCTGGCGATGGCGGCGGGGCTGATGGGTATCGCCCTGCTCGACGTGCCGACGCAGATCTTCCAGCTGCTCCGCAAGCTGCGCATGACCAAGCAGGAGATCAAGGACGAGCACAAGGAGAGCGAAGGCAATCCGGAGATGAAGGGGCATCTGCGCGCGAAGCAGCGTGCGATGCTGTCGGGCGGCATGCGCAAGGCACTCGGCGAGGCGCATGTCGTGCTGACGAACCCGACGCACTTTGCGGTCGCGCTGCGCTACGATCGCGGCAGCGATCAGGTGCCGGTGGTGGTGGCGAAGGGCCGCGGCGCAACGGCGCTCGCGATCCGCGAACTGGCCGCCGAACAGGGGCTGCCGGTGCTGGAATATCCCGCGCTGGCGCGTGCGGTCTATTACACCAGCCGCGAGGGGCAGGAGGTGCGCGACGACCTGTACATGGCGATCGCGACGGTACTGGCGTTCGTCTTCGGGCTCAACGCCGCGGCCGGGGGCACGCAGCCACCGGTCGAGGTGCCGCCGACCGCCCGTTTCGACGAACACGGGGCAAAACAGGCGTAAAGATCGCGCCCGCGCGGTCGTTTGAAAGAGCATCATGGCGACAGTCAGCAGCACCTCCAGCTCGACCACGAGCACCGCGACGCCGACCCCGTCGACGACCAAGACCGCCGCGCAGGTGGCAAGCGAGGCGGCGAAGTCGCTGATGGACTCGCTCGACGCCGGCTCGGGCGTCGACAGTGCCTCGGTCGTGTCGAAGCTGGTCGATGCGCAGTTCGCGACCCGCAAGGCGCAGCTGACCGCACGATACGACACGCTGACCGCGCAGATCTCGGGTGCCTCCAAGCTGAAGGGCACGATCGACGATTTCACCAAGGCGCTGGAGAATCTGGTCAAGGGCGGAACGCTGGGCACGCAGCCGGTCAGCTCCAACGCAACCGCGGTCACCGCTTCGCCGATCCAGGGGCAGACGGTCGGCGCGCTGAATACCACGATCAAGGTCAACTCGCTCGCCACCGCGCAGACGACGACCAGCGCCAAGGTCGCGACGCCCGCCACCACCACCTTCGGCACGGGCACGCTGACGCTGAAGCTGGGCACCGCGACCTACAGCGGCACCGAGATGTCGACCTTCACCACCGGCCAGAACGCCGATGGCAGCGACAAGGCGTTCTCGATCACGATCGACTCGTCGAACAACACGCTGGCGGGGATCGCCGCAGCGATCAACGCGCAGAAGGCCGGCGTCACCGCCACCGTCGTCACCGATGCGGATGGCGGTGCCTATCTGGCGATGCGCGGGCAATTGGGCGAGGAGCAGGCATTCTCGCTGAGCGCCAGCAACCGCAACAGCCCGCTGGGCGCGTTCGATGTGCGCCCGCGCGTTGGCGGCGAGCGCAACCCGCTTCCCTCCACCGTGGCGAGCGGGGCGGCCAACGCCTCTCTGACGATCGACGGCGCTACCGTAGAGCGCGCCACCAACGAGGTGTCGGACCTGGTCCCCGGCGTGAAGCTGTCGCTGACCGCGCCGGGCACGACCACGATCTCGTCCTCGCGACCCACGACCGCGCTGACCAGCGCGGTGAAGGACTTCGTCGAGACCTATAATCAGGTGCTCGCGGTCGTGAAGGAAGAGACCGATCCGATCAACGGCGAGCTGCGCGCCGATCCGGCCGCCAAGACGCTGCTGCGCTCGCTCCAGTCGCTGACCAGCAAGGTGCTGCTGCCCAATGCCGCCGCGGGCACCGCCGCGTCGCTGTCCGCGATCGGCGTGCGCACCGTCGCCAAGACCGGCATGCTGGAGGTGGACGAGACCGCGCTGACCGCGGCGCTGAAGAACGCGCCCGACGCGGTCGAGCAGATGTTCGCCTACAGCCCGGTCGGCAACACCGGGCTGTATCAGGCGATGGCCTCGATCAAGAACGCCAGTTCCAGCACCGTCTACGGCCTGGGCGCGTCGACCACGCGCTACCGCCAGGCGCAGAGCGACCTGACCAGGAAGCAGGACACGATCAAGGACCAGGCAGACCGCGCGACGACGCGGCTGACGCAGCAGTTCGCAAGCATGAACGCGCGCGTGTCCGCCTACAAGGCGACGCAGTCGTTCATGCAGCAGAAGATCGACATGTGGACGAAGCAGAGCTGAGCTGAGGATAGATTAGATGGCTTACGCTTCCGCCCTGTTGCGCGACCCGGCGCGCACCTATCGCGAGATCGACCTCGCCGGCCGTACCGCAGCCGCCGACGGCCCCGCGCTGGTCCAGCTGCTGTACGAGGAGCTGACGCAGGCGCTGCGCGTCGCTGCCTGGGCGACCGATCACCGCCAGTTGGCGACCCGCAGCGAGCGCGTGACGCGCGCCACCGCGATCCTCTTCGCGCTGGAGGCGAACCTCGACTTCGACAAGGGGGGCGACGTGTCGCGCGTGCTGGCACGCTTCTATGCAGGTTGCCGCAAGCAGGTGATCGACGCGAGCCTGGGCACCGATGGCGCCCCCTTGCGCAACGTGGCGGCGGAGCTGGACGAGATCGCCGGCGCCTGGAAGCAGGCGCGCGCGGCGTAGGGACATCCATTAGCCACCGTCATTCCCGCGAAGGCGGGAATCCAGACACCCAGGTGGTGCGACTCTACCGCCAAGCCCGGCGTATTCGGATCCCCGCCTGCGCGGGGATGACCGACGGGTGGTGAAGGCTACCTCTCCTACCCCCGGAACCAGTGTTTCCGCAGGAAATAGATCCCGATCCCCGCGGCGATCGCGGCGCAGGCGCCCATGATCGCGTCGAACGCCCACGGCTCCTCGGCATAGGGCAGCCACTTCACGTTCATCCCGTACAGCCCGGTGATGAAGGTCAGCGGCAGGAACACCATCGCCGCCACCGCGATCATCAGGCTGCGCTGGTCGAGCTGTTCGGCGCGCAGGTCGGTCAACGCCTCGTGCATCAGCGCGGCACGCTCGCGGATCGCCTCCACCTCCTCCGCCATGCGCGCGGCGCGGTCCGCCGCGGCGGCGAGGTGCGCGCGGTCGTCGTCCGCCAGCCAGTCGCCCGGCAACGCCGCCAGCCGCTCCAGCGCGACCCGCTGGGGGGCGAGGAAACGGCGGTAGTTGATCGCCTCCGACCGCACGCGCGTCACCCCGCGGCGCAACTCGAAGATGCGGTCGGCGCGCAGCCCCTGTTCGCAATCGTCGAGCCAGTCGCCCAGCTGCGCCACGACCGGATCGAGATCCTCGGTAATCGCGGTCGCGAAGCTGCTGATGAGGTCGCCGGGGTCGCGCACCTCGCCGTCGCGCACCTGCTCGGCCACCCTGTCGGTGGCGATCAGGTGCTTGCGCGTCACCGACACGACGCGCCCCTTCATCGCCCATAGCCGGATCGAGGCGAGGACGTCGGAGGGGTCCAGTTCCTCCTCGGTCCGGCCGCGCATGTTGAGGAAGGCGCCGTCCGCCATCTTCTCGCAGCGCGGGCGCGTTTCCGCCGCGGTCAGCGCGTCGACGGTATAGGGGGCGAGCTTCGCCTCGTCGCGCAGCCACGCCTGCGCCTGTTCGGCGTTGGTGTTCAGATGCACCCAGACGAACGGTGCGCCGCACTGGAGCGCGCCCTTGACCGCAACCTGCTGCGCGGCGCCGTCCGCATCGATCCGCCAAGCGAAACCACTCATGCCATCTCCACATCGACGGTCAGGCCGGGGTGATCGTCGGACGGCGTCGCCTCGGTACGCTGGCGTAACGCATCGGCGCGGGCGCGGTTCAGGATGGCTGGTGGGACATCGGCACGATGCGTCACCCGGTCCGCCGCCCCCAGCAGCCGCACCTGCCGGAGCGTCAGGTCGTCGGGATCGGTCGAGGTAAGCCGGAGGCGTTCGACGCCGGTGGCCGCGCCGCTGGCCGCGATCGCCGCGACCACGTCGGCGCCGCCATGATCCTCCATCGGATCCAGCGTCCCCCCCGCGGCGAGCGCCGCGCCGATCGCGCGCCGCCTGGCGCCGCCGTCCGGATAATGCGTGCGCAACGCCCCCCGCGCGGCGTAGAGCGCGTCGGCGAGGCGGCCGAGCGAGGCAGGCAGCAATGCCTCCAGCCGCTGGCGTAGCGCCGCCGCCAGCCCGGCGGAGACGCCGCCGGTGCCGATCGCGACGATGACCGGGGCACGGTCGACGATCGCGGGGAGCGTGAAGTCGCACAGGTCGGGGCGGTCGACCGCGTTGACGAGGATGCCGCGCGCCTTCAGCCGGGCCACCGCCGCCTCGTCATCGGCGACGATGGCGAGGCGGGCGGTCGCGTCGTCCTCGCCGACGACGATCGCGCCGGCACGCTCCAGGAGGCGCCGCTTCGGGGCGGCGGCCTCCTCCTCCCCCACCAGGATCACCGGGCGGCCGTGCAGGCGCACGAACAGGGGGAGGCTGTGGAGCGTCATGCCCCGGACACTGTCGATGTTGGCGATGTTCGCGCGCAGCGGGGGTAGAGCGTCACAGCCACTCCGGCACCCGCTCCGCCGCCAGGATCGTTTCGGCTGCGATACGATCAGCGACGACGGCGTAGCGGTCGCCGTCGACCAGCACCTCCGGCACCAGCGCGCGGCTGTTGTAGGTGGAGGCCATGGTCGCGCCGTAAGCCCCCGCGGTGTGGAAGACCGCGAGGTCGCCGCTCGCCACCCGATCCACCTCGCGCGCCATCGCGAAGGTGTCGCCGGTCTCGCATACGGGGCCGGCGATGTTGGCGGTAAAGTGCTCCCCGGTGGGCGTGACCGCCGCGAAGTCGTGCCAGGCGTCGTAGAGCGCGGGGCGCGCGAGGTCGTTCATCGCCGCGTCGACGATGACATAGGGGTGGGTCACGCCGGGCTTCACCCAGATGACGGTCGTCAGCAGCACGCCCGCGCCGCCCGAGATCACGCGCCCCGGCTCGAACATCAGCCGCACGTCCCAGCCCGCGGTCGCACGCGCGACCATCGCGCCGTAATCGGCGAGGTTCGGGGGCACGTCACCCGCCCTGTAGGCGATGCCGACGCCGCCGCCGAGGTCGACCCGCGCGATCGTGTGGCCCGCCGCGCGCAGCTCGTGGACCAGCTGCTTCACACGCGCATAGGCGGCCTCCAGCGGCGCCAGATCGAGCAGCTGGCTGCCGATGTGGATCGCGACACCCTGCATCGAGAGGCCCGGCAGCGCGGCGAGGCGCGCGTACATCGCCGGCGCCTGATCGATGGGCACGCCGAACTTGTTCTCCTTGCGCCCGGTCGAGATCTTGGCGTGGGTGCCGGCATCCACGTCCGGATTGACGCGCAACACCGCCTTGGCGGTCAGCCCGCGCTCGGCAGCGAGGCGCGCGAGGACGACGCCCTCCTCCTCCAGCTCCAGGTTGAACTGGCCGATCCCGGCCTCCAGCCCGCGCACCAGTTCGGCCTCGGTCTTGCCGACGCCGGAGAAGACGATCCCCTCCGCCGGCATGCCCGCGGCCAGCGCGCGCGCCATCTCGCCCCCGGAGACGACGTCGGCGCCATAGCCCTCCGCCGCCAGCAGCCGCAGCACGGCGATGTTCGGGTTCGCCTTGATCGCATAGGCGAGGTGGACGTCGGGCACCGGTGCCAGCCCGTCGCGGAACGCGCGCGCCTGCGCGCGGAAGGCGGCGGCGGAATAGACGTAGACGGGGGTGCCGACCTCGGCGGCGATACGCGACAGCGGCACGCCCTCGCACCACAGGGCGCCGTCGCGATAGTGGAAATGGTCCATCTTACTCTCTTGGCAGTCAGCTCGGCGGCAGGTCGAACGCATCGTCCTGTCGTTCGCTCGAGCGGGTCATGACATCGCCGCTGCGCTGGGGCCGGGCCTGTACCGAAGGGGTCAGGAGCTGGCTCACGCTCGGCGTCGCAGTGGCGCCATACGGCGCTGCGGGCAATTGCTCACCCGCGGCCGGTTTGAGCTGGCCGGTCGATCCGCACGCGGCGAGCGCGAACGCCGCCGCCAGAGGCAGGAGCGGCTTCATGCCCGCGCATCCCGCGCGGCGCGGATCGCGGCGCGGACATTGTCGGGCGCGGTGCCGCCAAAGCTCCTGCGGCTGGCGACCGAGGCATCGACCGACAGCACGCCGTAGACCGCGTCGGTGATCCGCGCATCGATCGCCTGGAGATCGGCGAGCGGCACCGCGTCGAGCGTGCATCCCAGCGCCTCGGCGCGCGCCACCGCGCGCCCGGTGATGTGATGCGCCTCGCGGAAGGGCACGTTCGCCTCGCGCACCAGCCAGTCGGCGAGGTCGGTGGCGGTGGCATAGCCGCTCTCCGCCAGCCCGCGCATGCGGTCGGTGCGGAAGGTCGCGCTTTCCACCATGCCCGTCATCGCCGCGATCGAGATGGCGAGCAGGTCGTGACACTCGAAGACCGGCGGCTTGTCGTCCTGCATGTCCTTCGAATAGGCGAGCGGCAGCCCCTTCATCGTCACCATCAGGCTGACGAGGCAGCCGGTGATCCGCCCGGCATGGCCGCGGACCAGCTCGGCCGCGTCGGGGTTGCGCTTCTGCGGCATGATGCTGCTGCCGGTGGACCATTGGTCGCTGAGCGAGACGAAGCCGAACGGCTGCGATGCCCACAGCACGAACTCCTCGGCGAGGCGGCTCAAGTGGAGCGAGCATTGCGCCGCCGCCATCAGGTAATCGAGCGCGAAGTCGCGGTCGCTGACCGAATCGAGGCTGTTGCGGGTCGGCCCGTCGAAGCCCAGCGCCGCCGCGGTCGCGGCACGATCGATCGGGAAGCCGGTGCCGGCCAGCGCCGCGGAGCCCAGCGGGCAGAGGTTGCCGCGCGCACGATTGTCGGTGAAGCGGCTGACGTCGCGCGACACCATCTCGTGATAGGCCATCAGGTGATGGCCCAGCGTCACCGGCTGCGCGGATTGCAGGTGGGTGAAGCCGGGCATGACGTTGTCGGCATGTTCCTCCGCACGCGCCAGCAGCACATCGTCGAGCGCGGCGAGCGCGGCGAGCACCTGATCGGTCGCCTCGCGCACCCACAGGCGAAAGTCGGTCGCGACCTGATCGTTACGGCTGCGCGCGGTGTGGAGACGGCCCGCGACCGGACCGATGGCGTCGGCGAGCCGCGCCTCGGTCAGCATGTGGATGTCCTCCATCGCGAGATCGACGGGCACGCCGTTTTCGGCATAGCCGGCGGCGACTTGCTCCAGCCCGGCACCGATGGTGGCGGCGTCGGCGGGGGCGACGATGCCTTGCGCGCCCAGCATCGCGACATGTGCGCGGCTGCCGGCGACATCCTCCTTCCACATCCGCTTGTCGAAGGGAATCGAGGCGTTTATCTCACGCATCACTGCGGCCGGGCCTTCGGCGAACCGACCGCCCCACATCTGGTTGGAACCGCTCATGACCTCACGCTCGGCGATCGTCTGTCTCCTGGCGACCGCGCTCGCGGCCACGGCGTGCGATAGGGCGTCGCCGGGCAACGGGCAAGCGGACGCGAACGTCGTCGCTGCGGCGTCGTCGGACGAGGTGACCGCAAGTGCGCCGAAGGCGGACAAGGTGGATCGCTCGCACAAGGGCGAGGCGGCGCCCGACGCGGCCTTCACCACGGCGGACGGCAAGCCGGCGACGCTCGCGGGCTACAAGGGCAAGCCGCTTCTGGTGAACCTGTGGGCGACGTGGTGCGCGCCGTGCGTCAAGGAAATGCCGACGCTGAACACCGCGGCGGAAGGACTGGGCGACCGGGTGCGCGTGATCGCGGTGAGCCAGGACATGGAGCCGGCGAAGGCGACCGCGTTCTTCGCGGAGCGCAAGCTCCCCGCGCTGGCGCTCCACCTCGATCCGAAGCTGGCGCTGAGCACGGCCTATGCCGCGAATCTGCCGACGACGATCCTGTACGGTTCGGATGGCAAGGAGATCTGGCGGGTGACGGGCGATCTCGACTGGACGGGCGCGCAGGCGAAGGGGCTGCTGGCGGAGGCGGGTTGAGGGTCTTACCGATCCCGGACCTTCCCTAGGCCTCTGCGACAGTCATCGGACGAGCCTCACTCGTCCCGTCACCCCGGACTGGTTCCGGGGTCCACCAGCCCGCGAAATCAGGAGCTTGTGAGTACGCGGCACGGTGGATGCCGGAACAAGTCCGGCATGACGAAAGGGCACCGGGACATCGAGTCAGTTGTTCCCCTCCCGCACCTCGCGTGCCCGCTCGATCTCTTCGCGGCGGCCGTCGCGGCGCAGGTCGTTGCCGGCCCGCTCCAGCGCGGCGCCGGCGCGATCGGTCGCGCGGTCGGTGTGGCGTTCGACGTCCTGGCGTAGCCGGTCCGCCGCGCCGTCGAGGCGGTCGGCGGCGCGGCCCAGCGATTGCGCGGCGACCGCGTCCAGCGTGCTGCCGACGTGGTCTGTCAGGCGATCGACGCTGCCCACGACGTTCGCGGTCGCGGCGTCGACATCGGCGGCGATGGCGTTGCCCGCGCGGTCGGCGTGCTCCTCGACCCGATCGCTGCACGCGGCGAGCGAGGCGGCGGCCAGCGTCAGGATCAGCGGGGTACGGCGGTTCATCACGACATCTCCTTACGACTGATACGGATCAATCGGTGACGGGCGAGTTGGTTGCCTGCAACCCTCTTCCCCGGCGCAGGCCGGGGTCCAGTGGCGGGCCGTACGCGAGATGCGGCGGCGCTTGCCCACCTGGGCCCCGGCCTTCGCCGGGGAACAGGGCGGCGCTTTACCGCTCCCGTACGGCGGAAAACTTCACCTTGGGATTGCGGTCCTGTGCGTAGCCGACGTCCCAGGCGGACTTCGCCAGATAGACCGGATTGCCGTCGCGGTCCTTCGCCATCGCGGCGCGGTTCAGATCGGTGAACGCCTTCAGGTCGGCGGGATCCTCCGCCGAGACCCAGCGCGCGGTGTCGTAGGGCGCGGGCTCCAGCGCGGCGGCGACCTTGTATTCCGCGTCCAGCCGCGACAGCAGCACGTCGAGCTGGAGCTGGCCGACGACGCCGATGATCCAGTTGCTGCCGATCTCGGGGTAGAAGACCTGGGTCACGCCCTCCTCCGCCATGTCGTCCAGCGCCTTGCGCAGCTGCTTGGTCTTGGTGGGGTCCTTGAGCGCGACGCGGCGCAGGATCTCGGGCGCGAAATTGGGCAGGCCGGTGAAGCGGACGTCGGCCTTTTCGCTCAACGTGTCGCCGACGCGCAGCGTGCCGTGATTGGGGATGCCGATGATGTCGCCCGGGAACGCCTCGTCCGCGACCTCGCGGTTCTGCGCGAAGAAGAGGATCGGCGAGTGGACCGCGATCGGCTTGCCATGGCCCGTGGGGGTCAGCTTCATGCCGCGCTTGAACGTGCCGGAGCACAGCCGCATGAACGCGATGCGGTCGCGATGCTGCGGGTCCATGTTCGCCTGCACCTTGAAGATGAAGCCGGTCACCTCCTTCGCGTCCGGGCTGACCGGCGCCGGCTCGGCAGGCTGCGCGCGCGGCGGCGGCGCGAAATCGGACAGCGCCGCAATCAGCTCGGCGGGACCGAAGTCCTTGAGCGCGGAGCCGAAATAGACCGGGGTCAGGTCGCCGTGACGGTACGCTTCCGCGTCGAACGCGGCATAGCCAGCCTGCGCCAGCTCGATCTCCTCGGCCACCTCGTCGGGCAGTGCGGGGTCGGCCTCCACCTTGCCCTGGAACAGGCGGCTGTCGCCCTCCGGCCGGGTGATACGGTTGGTGGCGAGGTCGAGGATGCCCTCGAACGTACCGCCCATGCCCACCGGCCAGGTCATCGGGCACACGTCGAGCGCGAGCATGTCGGCGATCTCGTCCAGCAGCTCGAACACCGGGCGGCCTTCGCGGTCGACCTTGTTGACGAAGGTGATGATGGGGACGCTGCGCAGGCGGCAGACCTCGAACAGCTTGCGCGTCTGCGGCTCGATGCCCTTGGCGGCGTCGATCACCATGATCGCGCTGTCGACCGCGGTCAGCGTACGGTACGTGTCCTCGCTGAAATCCTCGTGCCCCGGCGTGTCGAGCAGGTTGAAGGTGATGCCGCCATGCTCGAACGTCATCACGCTGGACGTGACCGAAATCCCGCGCTGCTGCTCGATCTTCATCCAGTCGGAGCGCGCGCGCCGGTTCGCCCCGCGCGCCTTCACCTCGCCCGCCAGATGGATCGCGCCGCCGAAGTACAGGAGCTTCTCGGTCAGCGTCGTCTTGCCCGCGTCGGGGTGGGAGATGATCGCGAAGGTACGGCGGGGGGAGGTCATACAGCGGTCCGAACGAAGGAGAGCGTCGCGACGCCCGGTCCGGCGGATCGCGTGATGGCGGGCGGATAGCAGGGCGACACGGCGGAGAACAGGGGCGACACGCGGCTACCGCCATCGATGCTATTGCAACCCAGTTGCAATAGCGCTAGGCACCGCCGCGACATCGAAAGGGGTTCTCCATGCGCCATCTCCTCCTGCTCGCGGGCATCGCCGCGGGCGCCATCGCCACGCCTGCGCTCGCCGCGGACACCCATGCGGACACGGCGGCCGAGACGGACCGCGCCGACGACACGATCCTGGTACAGGGACGGCGCGACCAGTCCTTCACCTCGACCAAGACCGACACCCCGCTGATCGAGGTGCCGCAGCCGATCACGGTCGTCACCGACGACATGTTCCGCGCGCAGGGCGCGATCAGCATCGCGGAGACGCTGCGCTATGTCGCGGGGGTCAATGCCGATACCTATGGGCGCGACACCCGTGTCGACAGCTTCAAGATCCGCGGGGTCGACGCGCTGCAGTTCCGCGACGGCATGCGCGACATCTTCAGCTATTACGCCAGCATCACCGCCGACCCGTACAATTTCTCGCGCGTGGAGGTGGTGCGCGGCCCCGCCTCGGTGCTGTTCGGGCAGGGCTCGATCGGCGGGATCGTCAACCTCGTCTCCAAGACCCCGGTGTTCGAGAATGCGGGCGAAGTGCAACTGACCTATGGCAGCTTCGACCGGAAGGAAGTGCTGGCGGACGTGAACCTCGCCGCGGGGGACACGCTGGCGGGGCGCGTCGTCGCGCGGGCGCGCGATGCGGACACCTTCGTCGCGAACGTGCCCGACGACCGCGTGATGGTCGCGCCGTCGGTGACGTGGCGCGCGGGCGCGGACACCGACGTGACGCTGCTGGGCCTGTACCAGAAGGACGACACCGGCTCGACCGCCAACTTCCTGCCGATCGTCGGCACGCTGCGCCCCAACCGCGACAATCCCCCGCTCGACCGCTACCTCTTCGTCGGCAAGCCGGGGTACGACCGCTACGAAGGGCGGCTGTTGCAGGGCACCGGCATGCTCACCCACCGCTTCGGCGCGGACGTCAAACTGAGCCTGAAGGCGCGCTACATCGACAGCCGCCTCGACTATGCCACGCACTACACCAACAGCTATTCCAACCCCACCGACCCGTATCTGCCGGGCAGCAACGGGCGGCTGATCGGGCTGTATGCCGACACGTCGGCGGCGCGGATGAACATCTTCTCGACCGACAACAACCTACAGGCACGCTTCCGCACGGGGGCGACGATCGAGCATACGTTGCTGGCGGGCGTCGACTACAGCTGGAACCGCGTGCGCAAGAACGGGACGTACGATTACCAGACGATCGACCTGTACGACATCGACTATACCGCCATCCTGGCCCCCACCGTCCTGGCGCCGCAGTCGAACGACGCGCAGCGGCAGCTGGGCTTCTACGCGCAGGACCAGATGCGCCTGTGGGACCGGGTATCGATCGTGCTGGGCGTGCGGCACGACCGCGTCCGCACCGACAGCACCAACGTCGTCACCGGCACGGTGTCGCGGGTGGACAATGACGCGACCACCTTCCGCGCCGGCATCATCGGCGAGGTGGCCGCAGGCATCTCGCCCTTCTTCAGCTATACCGAGAGCTTCCTGCCGATCAGCGGCAGCACCGCCGCGGGCACGCCGTTCCGCCCGCAGACCGGCACGCAATATGAGGCCGGCGCGAAGTGGCAGCCCGATACCGCGACGCTGGTGACCGCCACCGCCTTCCGCATCAAGGAGCGCAACCGCCCGATCGACGGGCCGGGCACGCAGATCATCCAGGCCGGCGAACTCACCACGAAGGGGTTCGAGCTGGAGGCGACGCGCCACATCCCGGACGCGTTCGACCTGACGCTGGCCTACGGGTTCAACGACGTCACCGGCGATTCGCGCGCCACCGGCTTCATGGCACGGCACATCGCCTCGGCCTGGGCGACGCGGACGTTCGTGGGCAGCTGGGCCGCGCTGCGGCTGGGGGCGGGGGTGCGCTACACCGGCGAGCAGGTGTCGAGCAGCGCGGACTGGACGATCGTCACCCCGGCGCGGACGATGGTCGACGCGCTGGTGGAGGTGACGCGCGATCGCTGGCGGTTCGCGGTCAACGCCACCAACCTGTTCGACAACCGTGCGTTCGCGTCGTGCCTGGCGCGTGGCGACTGTTTCAACACCGCGCCGCGCAACGTCATGGCGTCGCTGGGGTATCGGTTTTAGGGCAAAGAACCGCGCTCATCAGGAAAAACGTGCCTCCCCGGCGCAGGCCGGGGTCCAGTCGGAAAGGCCCGCGTGACACTGCGAGACGCCTATCGCGACTGTGCGCCAACTGGACCCCGGCCTGCGCCGGGGAGGCGCGTGGCTTTTCAGGTAAGCGATCAACGTTCGATGGGAGCCGCGGCGGCGTCCTCACGACGCGCGCGGCCCTTGAACCCCTGCGCCACGACGAACCATTCGACCGAACCCTTGCGGCTCGATGGCGGCTTGGCGTGCTTCACCGTAGCGAAGTTGCGCTTCATCTCCGCCACCAGCGCGGAGTCGGCGCCGCCCGCGAACACCTTCGACACGAAGGTGCCGCCGGGCCGCAGCACGTCGACCGCGAAGGCGAGCGCGGTTTCCACCAGCGCCATGGTGCGCAGCGCGTCGGTCTGCGGATGACCGACGGTGTTGGCGGCCATGTCCGACATGACCAGGTCGGGCGCGCCGCCCAGCGCCTGCATCAGGCGATCGGGTGCCTCGTCGGCCATGAAGTCCATCTCGAAGATGGTGACCCCGTCGATCGGATCGACCGGCAGCAGGTCGATGCCGACGATCGCAGCGGCGGGCGCCTGGCGGCGCACCACCTGGCTCCACCCGCCCGGCGCCAATCCCAGATCGATGACGCGCTTCACGCCCTTCAGCACGCCGAAGCGCTCGTCCAGCTCGATCAGCTTGTACGCCGCGCGGCTGCGATAGCCCTCCGCCTTGGCCTTGCGGACGTACGGATCGTTCAGCTGGCGCTCCAGCCAGCGGGTCGATTGCGCGGTGCGGTTGCGCGCGGTCTTGACGCGCTGCCGCCCGACCCCTGCCCCTCTCATGCCCCCGTCTCCATCAGCCGGCGCAGGATACCCTCGCGAATGCCGCGGTCCGCCACCCCCAGCCGCTCGGCGGGCCAGATGTCGAGGATCCCCTCCAGGATCGCGCAACCCGCGACGACCAGATCGGCGCGCTCGCGACCGATGCATGGCAGCTGCGCGCGTTCCGCCAGCGACATGCCGGCCAGTTCCTGGCTGATCGTGCGCATCGCCGCGGCGGGGGCGATCAACCCGTCGACCTGCGAGCGGTCGTAGCGTTCCAGCCCCAGGTGGACGCTCGCCAGCGTGGTGACGGTGCCGCTGGTCCCCAGCAGCCGCGGCGCGGCGGCCAGCGCGGGAAGCCGCGCGGCGAAGGGGGCGAAGCTCTCCGCCACCAGTGCGCGCATCCGCCGATACGCGGCGGCGCGCTCCTCCGCTGTCCGCCCGCCGCCCGCGCTCTCGGTCAGCGACACCACGCCCCAGGGCGCGGAATGCCAGTCGCGCACGCGCGGCACCGGTCCGTCGCCGTCGACCAGCACCAGCTCGGTCGATCCGCCGCCGATGTCGAACACCAGTGCCGGCCCCGTCCCCGGCTCCAGCAGCGCGTGGCAACCGAGCACGGCGAGGCGTGCCTCCTCCTCGGCCGAGATGATGTCGAGATGGATGCCGGTTTCCTCCAGCGCGCGGGTGATGAACTGCGTGCCGTTGCTGGCGCGGCGGCACGCCTCGGTCGCGACCGAGCGCGCCAGGCGGACGTTGCGGCGCTTCAGCTTGTCCGCGCACACCTTCAGCGCGGCGATGGTGCGTTCGATCGCGGCATCCGACAGCGCGCCGCTCGCGGACAGCCCCTCGCCCAGCCGGACGATACGCGAAAAGGCGTCGACCACCGCGAAGCCGTCACCCTGCGGGCGCGCGATCAGCAGGCGGCAATTGTTGGTGCCGAGGTCGAGCGCGGCATAATGCCGCGGAGCGCCGCGCACATGCCGCGGTGCCGGGGGTGCCGAACGGGCAGGGCTCTGGCCCTGCCGGCGCGGCAATTGGGCGGGATATTCCACCATTGCCGTCAATGTCCTGTCTCTTCCGTCCCGCCGCCCGCGTCGAAATGCGCGCGCGCCGGCCGGTGCTTGGCGCGCAGGCTACACATTCGCTGCCGAGACGGCAAGTTGGCGCTCCGGACGGGCGGATACCGGCACGAATCGGGTTGACGCATCCGAATGCCATGGGTACAGACGCCGCCTCGTTGCCCGATCCTCTAATGGTAAGAGAGCGGACTCTGACTCCGTCAATCAAGGTTCGAGTCCTTGTCGGGCATCCATTTTCCTCTTCGCCGTTCCGGGCGATCCGATGCCGGCGTACCAGAGGGCCGCGCGCTCCATCATCCTATATCTGATGGAACACGGCGACTTCGCGATCGGACTTGAGTTCTGCATGGGTGGCGCGCTGTACCGATGTCGGCACGCGAACCGTGTGTGCGATCAAGCTCGATAGGGCGGACGGCAGTTGGTATGCCGGCCCGCCCTATGCCGTGACCGAGTATTGTCTGGACGAGAACGATTTCGGGGGATGCCACTTGCCCGGTGAAGCGTTGTAGCTGCCGCGATCGGTGCCGACGTGCATGCCCTTCGAGACGGGGCTTCGACAGGCTCAGCCCCTCCTCAGGGCGAACGGGAGGCGCGTCGAGGCTGCTTCCCGTTCGTTGCGACGGCGGACCGCCCCCTCACCCCCCGTTGACGATCACCGTCACCGCGCGGCGGTTCTGCGCCCAGCTGGCCTCGTCGGAGCCCAGCGCGACGGGGCGTTCCTTGCCGTAGCTGATCGTGGTGATCCGCGACGGCGAGACGCCGCGCGCGGCGAGGTAGTTCTTGGCCGCATTGGCGCGGCGGTCGCCCAGCGCGAGATTGTATTCGCGCGTCCCGCGTTCGTCGGCGTGGCCCTCCACCGTGATCGAGACGTTGGGATAGCGGAGCAGCCATTCCGCCTGGGTGTCGAGGATCGCGCGCGCGGTCGCGTCGATATCGTACATGTCGAGCCCGAACAGCACCGTGTCGCTTTGCGCCGAGCGCTTGAAATCGGCGGCCGAGCCGGGCGCGATGCCGCCATTGGGGTCGACCGGACCGGTGGTCGTCGCGGGCGGCGGGGTCTGGCCCGGCGCTGGCGGCAGCACCTCCGGCCGCTTCTTCGAACAGGCTGCGGTCGCGACCAGCGCGGTCGCCATCAGGATCGTGGTGGTCAGTCTTGCCATCGGTCTATCTCCCTACCGATTGTCCTAGTCCCCGTTCATGCCCCCATGAAACGCGTCACGGCCGAAGCGGTCCCCAGGCCGGGTCAGACCCGTCGAGCGGGGTCGGAATGCGGCGCTCGTTGACGCCGGTCAGGTCGACCATCCACAGGTCGGCCTTACCCGCATTGCCCTGCCCCTGGCGGAAGAAGGTGAGGACGCGGCCGTTGGGGCTCCACGACGGGCCTTCGTCCTGCCAGCTGTTGGTCAGCAGCTTCTCGCCCGAGCCGCTGGGGCTCATGATGCCGATGCGGAACGCACCCGCGATCTTCGTGAAGGCGATCAGGTCGCCGCGCGGGCTCCACACCGGGGTGGCATAACGCCCGCCGCCGAAGCTGATGCGCTGCTGGTTGGAGCCGTCGGCATTCATCACATAGAGCTGCTGCCCGCCCGAGCGGTCGCTTTCGAACACGATCTTCGACCCGTCGGGCGAGTAGCTGCCGCCAGTGTCGATCCCGGGCGCGGTGGTCAGCCGCTGCGGCGCGCCGCCGCCGGACGCGACGCGGTAAAGGTCGGTGTTGCCGCCCGTCGCCATCGAGAACAGGATCCAGCGGCCATCGGGCGAGAAGCGCGGCGCGAAGGTGGTGGCGACGTTCTGCACCACCAGCCGCTGCCGCCCCGAACCGATGTCGTAGACGTAGATCGCGGGCGCCTTCCCCAGATAGCTCATATAGACGATCGACTGCTGGTTGGGCGCGAACCGCGGCGTCAGCACGATCGAGGAACCCGCGGTCAGGAAGCGGTGGTTGGCGCCGTCCTGGTCCATGATCGCCAGCCGCTTGATGCGGTTGCCCTTCGGCCCCGTCTCGCTGACATAGACGATACGGCTGTCGAAATACGGCCCCTCCCCGGTCAGCCGGGTATAGACCATGTCGGCGCATTTGTGCGCGGCGCGACGCCAGTCCGACGGCGGCACGACGAAGCCCTGCCGCGTCAGCTCGGTCTGCGCCGACACGTCGTAGAGATAGCAGCCGACCGTCAGCGTGCCGTCGCCGTTGGCGCGAATATAACCCTGCACCAGCGCCTGCGCGCCCGACCCACCCCAATAGTCGAACGCGGGCGTGGTCACCTCCGGGAAGGTGACGCTGCGCAGCCGCCCCGGCGCGAGCGGGGTGAAGAGCCCGGAATTGCGTAGGTCGTTGGCGACAATCTCCGACAGCTGGCGGCCGAGCTGGTCGGTCGAGCCCGCCGGGGTCTGCACCACCGCCTGCGTCGGCATCGGCGGGATCGCGATCGGCATCGGTGCGCTGATGCCGCCGGTGACGTCCACCTCCAGCGGCGGCGGCGTCTGTCCGGCAGGCGCCGCGGCGCCGGCGGGCGGCTGGAGCGTGACGGGGGGCACGTCCTGCGCCAGCGCCGGGGTGGCGACCGCGGCAGCGGCGGCGAGAAGGAGGAACCGGAATCGCATCAGCGCAGCTTCCAATTGTAGTTGATGTTGCTCCACCCCCCGTTGGCGGTGGAATAATATTCGGCAGGCAATTTCAACGGCGAACACCCCTTGAACGCGGCAACGCCCAGATCGACCACGCGGCGCGCGTAGCGGCGGTTGTCGTCGTCGACGCCGGCCTGCCGCACCACGGTCGGCGTGGCGGAGAGCGTGCCGTCGCGGTTGAGGCGCAGGTTGAGCGTCGTCACGATCTGGTTCGCGCCGGGGCCGGGATCGACCTGGCGGTCGGCGCAGGGCTGGATCTGACGCGCGATCGCCTGGACGATCGAGGCCAGCGCCTTGCCGTCGATCTTCGCAGCGGCGGGGGGCGCGTCGCTGTCGCGCGCCTTGCTCGGCTCGGCGGTCAGGCCCTTGAGGAAATCATCGCCCAGCCGGCTGCCGCGCGGGCGCGTCGCGGTCGCGGTCTGCGTCTTGCCGCTGCCCTTGCTGGCGGCGGGTTTGGTCGCGGGCTTGCTGGCCGAGGACGCGGCGCTCTGCTGCTTCGCCGGCGCGGGCTTGGCGGGCGCCTTTTCCGCGGCGGGGGTGGCCGGCTTCGGCTTCGCCTGAGGCACGGGTTTGGGTGCAGGCGCGGGCTTGGGCGCGGGTTTGGCGGGGGCGGGCTTGGGCGGGGTCGGCTTCGGCGGTGCGGGAGCGGGCTTCGGCTCCGGCGCGGGGGCCGGCTTCGGTGCCGGCTCGGGCGCGGGCGCTTCTTCCGGCGTGGGCGGCGGCGCCTCCTCCGGCTCGCCGACCTCGGGGGCGATCGCCTGCGACGCCTGCTCGGTCGTGGCGGGCGCGGCGGCCTCCAGCGCGACGTCCTTGACCAGACTGACCTCGACCGGGGTCGGCTTCAGCTTGAGCGGGTTCGGCGTGTCGAGGAAGCCGACCGACAGCAGCCCGAAGAGCACGACATGCCCCGCGACGGCCCCGGCCAGCCCGATCTTCTCGGCGCGCTCCAACCGCTTATTCCTCGCCCACCGTCACCAGCGCGACGCGGTTCAGCCCGGCGGCATTGAGCAGCCCCATCACGCGCATCACGCGGCCATAGTCGAGCCCGCGGTCGGCGCGCAGCAGCACCTGCGGCGGCTGCCCGGCAGGCGCGCGCGCGACGACCTGATCCAGCCGCTGCGCCAGCGCGTCGACGGACACTTCCTCCTTCGCGACGAAGATGCGACCGTCTGCGTCCATCGAGATTTCGGTCGGCTGCTGGTCCTGTTCCAGCGGTTTCGCGCGGCTGTCGGGCAGGTTCACGGGCACGCCCTGCGTCAAGAGCGGTGCGGTGACCATGAAGATGATGAGCAGCACCAGCATGACATCGACCAGCGGGGTCACGTTGATGTCCGCCATCGGCGCGCGGCGACCCTTCCCGCGCGCGGAGGGCAGATGCATCGCCATCAGCGCTCGCCGTCGAGCTGGCGCGAGAGCGTCGCGTGGAAGGCATCCGCGAAGCGCATCAGCCGCGCCTCGATGCGGTTGATCGCGTGGCTGAAGCGATTGTACGCGATGACCGCGGGGATCGCCGCGAACAGCCCGATCGCGGTCGCGAACAGCGCCTCCGCGATCCCCGGCGCCACCACCGCCAGGCTGGTGTTCTGCGCGCTGGCGATCGAGGTGAAGCTGCGCATGATGCCCCAGACGGTGCCGAACAGCCCGACGAACGGCGCGACCGATCCGACCGTCGCCAGAACGTTGAGCCGGTCGGACAGCTGATCCACTTCGCGCGCCACTGCCGAGCCCATCACGGTGCCCAGCCGCTCGCGCACGCCGTCGCGATCGATGCGGTTGCCGTGGGTGGAGCGGCGCCACTCGGTCACACCCGCCTCCAGCACGCGCGCCGAGGGCAGGTCGGCCTGCCCCTTCGCGCGGAAGAACGCATCGATGTCGTCCGCGGCCCAGAATTCGCGCTCGAACGTATCCGCCGCCTTGCGGGTACGGCCCAGCTTGACCCAGGAGGCGATGATGATCGCCCAGGTCCAGATGCTGGCGGCCAGCAGCCCCAGCATCACCGCCTTCACGACCCAGTCGGCCTGAAGGAACAGCGCGATCGGCGACAGCGTGGCGGCGTCGGTCTGCAGAATCGGATTCAAGACGCTTCTTCCCCTTGGGCCACTAAGCGGCGGAACAGATCGACCCATGCCGCCGGTTGACGACGCGGGCGACCGTCCGCGCCCACCAATGCGGCGGTGACGCGGGCGTCGGTCAGCAATTCCGCCCCCCGCCTGACTGTCTGATGAATGACGACGCTGGCGGCCCGCGCCTGCACGACGCGGCTTTCCACCAGCAGCGCATCGTCGAGCCGCGCGGGCGCGCGGTAGCGGATGGCGAGGTCGGTGATGGCATAGGCGCCGCCCCCGCCCTCGAAATGCGCGCGCTGGTCGATACCCGCCACGCGCAGCATGTCGGAGCGGGCGCGCTCCATATATCTCAGATAATTGGCGTGATAGACGACCGAAGACAAATCGGTGTCCTCGAAATAGACGCGCACGGGGAACAGGTGCACCGCGCCCTCGAAACGTCCCTGTGCGGGCTGGTCCTGACCGTCCGCCATCATCGGGCGGCTGTTAACCCATGGGGAGTCGCAGGGAAACCCCCGGATGGCGTCCACATTGCTATGTCAGGATCGTCACCCCAGGCTTGACCCGGGGTGACGGGGTGGGATTAGAACCGTACCTCCACCGTGGCGGTCGCGGTGCGCGGCGGGCCGTAATAGCCGATGATCGAATTGCCGAAGAGCGCGCCGGGGAAGTTGTAGCCACCGACGCGGTAGCGCTGGTCGGTCAGGTTGCGCAGGTTCATCGCCACGCGGTAGCGCCCGTCGCCCGAGATCCAGTTGGCGGACGCATTGACCAGCGCATAGCCGTCCTGATCGAGCGCCGGCGTCGGAATTTCGAACAGCGTGTAGTCGCTACGCAGCGACACTTCCGGCGTGACCGAGATCGTGCCGCCCGCGAAGTCCGTCGACGCGGTGAACGAGGCCGCGGCGGTGAAGCGCGGCGTGTTCTGGAACACCCGCGCGCCCGACACGTCGACCGGCGTCGTGCCGCCGTTGATGAAGGTCAGGAATTGCAGGTATTTGGCGTAGGTGTACCCGAACGAGGTCTGCGCCGAGAACCACGTGGCGGGCACGATCCGCGCCTCCGCCTCGACCCCGTAGATGTCCGCCTTGCCTGCATTGTCGACGAAGCTGGCGATGCCACCCGCCAGGCTCGGCACCTGGATCGTCACCTGCTGGTCGGTGTAGCGCGAGTAGAAGCCGGCCAGGTTCAGGAAGAGCGTGCGGTCGAGGAACGCGCCCTTCATGCCGACTTCGTAGCTGCTGATCTTCTCCGGCCGATAGCCGTTGACGGTCGTCGGCGTTAGGATCGCATCGCCGCGCATGTCGAACCCGCCCGACTTGAACCCGCGCCCCCACGAGGCATAGAGGTTGAGATCCTTGCGCGGTTCGTAGCTGATCGAGATGCGCGGGGTGAACTGATCGAAGCTGCGGCTGTTGGTGTAATTGGTGCGCAGCAGCCCCGGGACCGCGGCGGCATTGCCGAAGACGGGCGAGCGGATGCCGGTGTAGTTGCGGCGGAAGACGGTGCCGGTCTTGTCGTCCTTCGTGTAGCGAAGGCCTGCCGAGATCTTCAGTCGATCGGTGACGTCGAAGCTGGCATCCCCGAACGCCGCATAGCTCCGGGTCTTGACCGACCCCGACGTCAGCGTGGTGGTGTTCAGCCCGCCCAGCACGGTATCGAACGCACCCGATGCGCGGCCGTCGAGATAATAGACGCCGAAGACGCCCTGCAGCCGCGGACCCTGATACAACAGCTGCAACTCCTGCGTGAACTGCCAGTCCTTGTAGAAGGCGGGGACGTCAAGCGTGGGCAGCGCGCTGTTGTCGAAGTCGATGAGCGTGTCGGTGCGCCCGTCGCGATAGGCGCTGATCGACTTGAAGGTAAGCGTGTCGGAAAAGCCGAACTCGCCGGTCAGCGACGCGCCCTGCGCCAGAACGCGGTTGGTGTCGCCGATCCCGGCGCGCGTGTCGTACACGCTGGCGGTGGGCGCATAGCGCGGATCGCCGCCATTGCCGACCAGCCGGGTGCCGTGGCGCGGATTGGACTTGTCGAGCGTACGGTCGCCCGCCACGCGAACGAAGATGCGGTCGGTCGGCGTCCATTCCGCCGAGACGCGCGCCGCGATCACGTCCTTGTCATACTGGTCCGCGCCGGTGGTCAGGTTGCGCCCATAGCCGTCGCGCTTGTAGCGCGCGACCGCGGCGCCGACCGACAGCGTGTCGGTGACGGGCAGCGCGATCTGCCCCACGAGGTCGATCTGGTTGTAGGCGCCATAGCTGCCGCGCACCATGCCGGACACGTCATGCCCCAGCCGCTTGGTCACGTACTTGATCGCGCCGCCGATCGTGTTGCGGCCGTAGAGCGTGCCCTGCGGCCCGCGCAGCACCTCGACCCGCTCCACGTCGAAGATGTCGAGCACCGCACCCTGCGGACGCGCGACATAGACGTCGTCGATATACAGCCCGACGCCGGGCTCGAACCCCCACAGCGGGTCCTGCTGGCCGACGCCGCGGCTGAACGCGATCAGCGTGGAGTTGGAGCCGCGCGCGATCTGGAGCGTCAGGTTGGGCGTCTTGTCCTGCAAGGCGGTGATGTCGACCGCGCCCTGCTTTTCCAGCAGGTCGCCCGACACGACGGACATCGCGATCGGCACGTCGATCACGCTTTCGGCGCGACGCCGCGCGGTGACGACGATGTTGCCGTCGGTTTCCTCCGCCGCGGCGGTCGCGGTCTGGGGTGCCTGGGGCGCTTCGCTGGGCGGCGCGGCGGCTTCCTGCGCGGCGGCGGGGGTCGCCGCCATGGCGCTGCCCAGCAGCAGGATCGAACGGACGGACATCATGCGGCGCATCGCCAACCTCCCCTTCTTGCGCCAACCCCTGCCGGGTTGTTCGCGTCGGCGACACGCTATAATGAAACTTGAACCGGGTTTCAACTTATCCGGAAACGGAGAGCGATGGCGATGGAAGAGTGTGGCCCCGATGCCACGCCGCCCGACGTGGCGGACAAGACCCCGCGTACCGAGCGCGGGCGCCGGACGCAGCGCGCGATCCTGGACGCGGCGGCGGCGGAGTTCGGCGAACATGGCTTTCACGAGGCGTCGATCAGCGGGATCACGCGGCGCGCGGGCGTGGCGCTGGGCAGTTTCTACACCTGGTTCGACAGCAAGGACGCGGTGTTCCGCGCGCTCGTCAGCGACATGTCGGCGCGGGTGCGCGACCACGTCGCCCCCGCGATCCGCGCCGCGCCGGACCAGATCGCGGCGGAGCGCGCGGGCCTGCTGGAGTTCCTGGCCTTCGCGCGCGCGCACAAGGAGATCTATCGCATCATCGACGAATCGGAGTTCGTCGATCCCGACAGCTTCCGCCGCCATTACGCGACCACCGCCGAGCGGATCGAGGCGCGGCTGCGACGCGGCGCCAAACGCGGCGAGGTGATCGCCGAGGTGGGCGAGGTCCACGCCTGGGCGATCATGGGGATGAACGTGTTCCTTGGCCTGCGCTACGGCGTGTGGTCGACCGAAGAGGATGCCGCGGGCATCGCCGATACGATCGCGGCGATGCTGGCGCGGGGGATCGGGGTGCAGGAATCGGGACGGGGAGCGACAGACAAACGTCACCCCGGCCTTGAGCCGGGGTCCCGCTGACTTCGCGACGTCCGAAAGAAGAAGCGGGACCCCGGGTCAAGCCCGGGGTGACGGAAGGATCAGGCCTTCAGATCCTTGAACGCGGCATCCTTGTCGGTACGGATCTCGCCGGGCAGGCCCAGCACGCGTTCGGCGATAATGTTCTTCAGGATCTCGTCGGTGCCGCCCGCGATGCGCAGGCCGGGCGCGTTCATCACCGCGGACTGGAACAGCCCCTTGAGCGGGGCGAGCGCGGGGTCGGCGATGATGCCGAACTGATCCTCCGCCTCGACCGCGGAATTGCCGATGTCCTGCAACTGGTTGGCGGCGATGATCTTGCCGATCGAGCTTTCCGGCCCCGGCGTCTGCCCGCGGCTGAGCGCGGTGATCGTGCGCATGCGGGTATTGCGCAGCCCCTCCGACTGGACCCACCAGTCGGCCAGCTTCTGGCGGAAGGCGGGCTCCTGGAGCAGCGTCCCCTCCGCCGCGTCGATCTCGCGCGCCAGCTTCAGAATCTCCTTCGGTCCCGCGCCGCCGCCGCCGCCGACCGCAAGCCGTTCGTTCATCAGTGTCACCAGCGCCACCTTCCAGCCGGCATCGACCTCGCCCAGCCGCTGCGCGTCCGGGATGCGGACGTCGGTGAAATACACCTCGTTGAAGTTGGAGCCGCCCGACATCTGGTGGATCGGGCGGATCTCGACGCCGGGCGACTGCAGGTCGAGCCAGAACATCGTCAGCCCCTTGTGCTTGGGCACGTCGGGGTTGGTGCGCACCAGCAGGATGCCATAGTCGGAATAATGCGCGCCGGAGGTCCAGACCTTCTGCCCGTTGACGACCCAGTCGTCGCCGTCCCGCACCGCGCGGGTGCGGATCGCGGCGACGTCGGAGCCGCCCGCGGGTTCGGAAAACAGCTGCGACCAGATTTCCTCGCCGCGCAGCGCCGGGCCGACGAAGCGCTCCTTCGTCGCCTGATCCGCGAACGCCATCACGGTGGGGACGCACATGCCCAGCCCGATCGTGAAATAGCCGTACTGGACCGGGTGCTTGGCCTCCTCCTGGCCGAAGATCACGCTCTGGATCGGGGTGCCGCCGCCGCCGCCCCATTCCTTCGGCCAGGTGATCTGCGCGTAACCGGCCGCGGCCTTGCGCGCCTGCCACGCGCGCGCGGCGGCCATGTCGTCTGCATGACCCTGCGCCTTGTGCTCGGCGACGTTGGTTTCCAGCCAGTCGCGGGCCTTGGCGCGGTAGTCGGCTTCCTCGGGAGTGTCGTTGAAGTCCATGGGATGATCCTCTTATCCGTTCGTGGTGAGGAGAGGCTGAGCTTGTCGAAGCCTCGTCTCGAACCACCAGCATCCTTCGAGACGGGCCTTCGACAAGCTCAGTCCCTCCTCAGGACGAACGGGGGTGCTGTTACGCAGCGTTGCGCTGTTCGAGCTGGGTGACCAGCCGCTCGCGCCAGGTGGACGGGGCGCCGGCGACCAGCGAGAGCTGGCGCGAGCGGCGATAATGGAGCTGGGGGTCCGCCTCCCAGGTGAAGCCGATGCCGCCGTGGGTCTGGATATTCTCCTTCGACGCGAACCAGTAGGCTTCGCTCGCCGCGACACGCGCGGTGGCGGCGGCGAGCGGCAGTTCGGCCGCCCCCGCGTTCAACGCCCAAGCGCCGTAATAGGCGTTCGACCGCGCGATCTCGTTCTTGACGTAGATGTCGGCCAGCTTGTGCTTGATCGCCTGATAGCCAGCGATCGGGCGGCCGAAGGCCTGGCGGTCGAGCGCATAGGCCTTGGCCATCTCGAGAGCGCGGTCGGCGCCGCCGAGCTGTTCGAAGGCGAGCAGGACCGCGGCGCGGTCGAAGACCTGCTGCATCGCCGACAGGCCGTCCTCGTCGCCGAGCCGTTCGCACTCGTTGTTGGCGAAGGTAACGCGCGCGGCGCTGCGGGTGGGGTCGAGCGTGGTCAGCACCTCCGATTCGACCGGGCCCTCGACCAGATACAGGCCGTCCTTCGCCAGCACGACCAACAGGTTGGCGATGTTGCCGTCGGTGACGGGGATCTTGGTCCCGGAGATGCGGTTGTTGGCGACGGTGGTGCGGATGTTGGTCGATGTGACCGGCCCCGGCCCTTCGGCGGTGGCGAAGGCGCCGATCACCTCGCCGGTCGCGATCTTCGGCAGCCATTTTTCCTTCTGCGCCTCGCTGCCCAGCAGCATCAGCGCCTCGGCGACGAAGTAGACGGACGAGGCGAAGGGGATCGGCGCGACCGCGCGGCCCAGTTCCTCCGCCAGCGCGCACAGCTCGACATGGCCGAGGCCGAGACCGCCGTAATTCTCCGGGATCGCCGCGCCCAGCCAGCCCTGCTCCGCGACGCCGCGCCACAGCGCCTCGTCATAATGGCGCGCCTCGTCGTCGAGGACGCCGCGCACGACCTTCACCGGGCATTTGGCGTCGAGGAACTTGCGCGCCTCATCCTTCAGCATCTTCTGATCGTCGGAATAATCGAAGTTCACGGGCGCCTCCTCACTTCGGCTGCATGCGGATGGCGCCGTCCAGCCGGACGTCCTCGCCGTTGAAGTAGCTGTTGCGGATCATCTCGAGCGCAAGGCGGGCATATTCCTCCGCCATGCCCAGCCGCTTGGGGAAGGGCACCATCGCCGACAGCGCCGCCTTCACCTGCGGCTTGGCACGGCCCAGCAGCGGCGTGTCGAAGATGCCGGGCAGAATCGTGTTGCAGCGGATCCCCTCGCTCGACAGGTCGCGCGCGACGACCAAAGTCATGCCGATGACGCCGGCCTTGGCGGAGGCATAGGCGACCTGCCCGACCTGCCCTTCCTCGCCCGCGACCGACGCGGTGTTGACGATCGCGCCGCGGTCGCCGTCGTCGGTGGGGGGCAGCGTCATCATCCCCGCCGCTGCGCCGACGAGGCAGCGGAACGAGCCGACGAGGTTCAGTTCCAGCGTCTTCTGGTAATTCTCGATCGGATAGGGCTTGATCGAGCCATCCTCCTTCGAGCGCGCGACGGTCTTGTTCGGACCGCCGAAGCCGCCGCCGGCGCAGTTGACCAGCACGCGCTCCTGCCCGTTGGCGGCGCGCGCGGCGGCGAAGCCGGCATCGACCGAGGCCTGGTCCATCACGTCGACCTCGCAATAGGTCGCGCCGATCTCCGCGGCGACGGCGGGGCCGATCTCGGCGTTCTTGTCGAACAGCGCCACCTTGCAGCCATGCGCGATCAGCGCCTCCGCGGTGGCGCGGCCGAGCCCGGAGGCGCCGCCGGTGACGATCGCGGCGATGTCGGGACCGAGTTTCACATGCCTCTCCTTTGATTCTCGCGGGGTTAGCCCCGTCGTGTCGGCGTAACATCTGTTATGGAGAAGGCGCGGTCAAGGGGTGTTGGGGTGCTGCCGCCGTGACCGCCGTCATCCTCGCGGAGGCGGCGATCCAGAAACGCTGACGGTCGCGATGGAGCCGGGAGGGTAGCGCATCTGGATCCCCGCCTTCGCGGGAATGACGGATGGTTTGCCTCCCCGTCATGCCGGACTTGTTCCGGCATCCACGGCGCCGCGCACCGTCAGGCCGATGGATGGGCGGATGGGTGGCCCCCGGAACAAGTCCGGGGTGACGGCGCGTTACGCCACGATCCGCACGGGCACCGATTTCGCCGCGGGGACGTGGCTTTCCTCCGCATGGTGGGCGAGCGGAATCAACGGATTGCACTCGGGGTAGTAGGCCGCGATGCAGCCCGGCGGCACGTTGTATTCGACCACGATCAGGTCGCCGACACGCCGATCCTGATTGTCCTCCGCGTCGGTCGCCAGCGTCACCTTCTGGCCCGCGGTCAGCCCCGACTTCGCGATGTCGTCGCGGTTCATCAGCACCACCTGCCGCGTGCCGTTGATGCCGCGGAAGCGGTCGGAATAGCCGTAGATCGTGGTGTTGAACTGATCGTTCGACCGCAACGTCAACAGCCGGTAGCGGCCGTCCGCGGCGGCGAAGCCGGTGGCGTTCAGTTCCTGCGGCACCAGAAACTCGGCGCGGCCCGACTCGGTGTCGAACTCGCGGCCGGCGGCCTTGTTGCCCTTCCAGAAGCCCTGCGGTTCCTCCGCGAGGCGTTCATTGAAGCGCGCGAAGAAGGCGGGGAAGACCTTCGCGATCTCGTCGCGGACCAGCGCATAGTCGCCGACCCACGCGTCCCACGGCACCGCGGGGTTGGGCGGCAGCAGCGCGCCGGCGATGCCCGCGACGATCGCGGGTTCGGACAGCAGATGCGGGCTGGCGGGCTCCACCTTGCCGAGCGAGGCGTGGATGACGCTGGTCGAATCCTCGACCGTGACGCGTTGCGGCCCGGTCGCCTGGATGTCCTGCTCGATCCGACCCAGGCACGGCAGCAGCCAGGTGTCGCCCGCGGCGGGCAACAGGTGGCTGCGGTTGAGCTTGGTCGCGATCTGCACCGACAGGTCCATCCGCTGCCAGCCCTCCTCGACCAGCTCCGTCTCCGGCACCGCGCGCGCGAAATTGCCGCCCAGCGAAAGGAACGCCTTGACCGTGCCGTCGATGATCCCGCGGCACGCCTCGACCGTATCCAGCCCCTTTTCGGTGGGTGGCGAGAAGCCGTAGACTTCCTTCAGCTTCTCGACCGGCGCCAGTTCCGTCTTCTCGGTGATGCCGACGGTGCGCTGGCCCTGCACGTTGCTGTGCCCGCGCACCGGGCACGGGCCCGCACCCGGCTTGCCGATGTTGCCGCGCATCAGCAGCAGGTTGACGAGCATGCGGACGTTGTCGACGCCCTTCACATGCTGGGTCAGCCCCATGCCGTAGATCGCGATCGTCGCTTTCGACCGGGCATAGGCCGCCGCGGCGTGCTCGATTGCGGCGCGGGTGAGGCCCGATTCATGTTCGATCTCGTCCCAGCCGGTGGCGCGGACCTTCTCGGCGAAGGGCGCGAAATCGTGGGTGTGGCGCGCGACGAAGTCGTGGTCGACCGCATCGTGATCGAGCAGATATTTGGCGATCCCCATCATCGCGGCGATGTCGCCGCCGGCCTTCACCTGATGATATTGGGTGGCGATCGGGGTTTCCTTGCCCGTCGCCATCTCGATCGGATTCTGCGGGTCGGTGAACCGCTCCAGCCCGCGTTCGCGCAAGGGGTTGAAGACGATGATCTGCGCGCCGCGCTTGTGGACGCTGCGCAGCTGGTGAAGCATGCGCGGGCTGTTGGTGGCGACGTTCTGCCCGAAGTGGAGGATGCAGTCGCACGAATCGAAGTCCTCGATCCTGATCGTGCCCACGGGCACGCCGATCGCCGATTTCAGCCCGACCGAGGTCGATTCGTGGCACATGTTCGAACTGTCGGGCAGGTTCTGGTTGCCGTAGAGGCGCGCCATCAGCTGCCACATGTACGAGGTTTCCAGGCTGGCGCGGCCCGAGGCGTAGAAGACGACGGACTTGGGGTTCAGCGGTTTCAGCCGCGCGGCGATCGCAGCGAATGCCTCTTCCCATGGCGCGACGACATATTTGTCGGTGGCGCGGTCGTATTTCATCGGATGGGTGAGCCGCCCTGCTTCCTCCAGCCGATAATCGCTCCAAGTGCGCAGCTCGGTCAGCGTATGACGGCGGAAGAAGTCGGGCGTGACGCGCTGGCTGGTGATCTCCCACGCGGTCGCCTTCGCGCCATTCTCGCAGAATTCGGCCGGGTGCGGCGGGTTAGGCTTGCCCCAGGCACAGCTGACGCAGGCGAAGCCGCCGGGCTTGTTCTGGCGTAGCAGCTCGGCGGAGGTGACGGCGACATTGCCTTCTCGCGGGATGATCTCGGCGACCGAACGGAGCGAGCCCCAGCCGCCGGAGGGGCCGGGATAGGGCGTGAAATCGGGGCGATCGTCGTGTTGGGTGGTCATGGCGGTCCTAACGAACGGGATCGGAAAACAGCACCGCATCGTCACGCGCGAGGCTGACGAGGGTGAGCCCCGCCGCCGCGGCGCGCGCGAGCGCGAGGTCGGTGGCGGCGGAGACGGTGGCGAGCAGCGGGCAGCCGCTGAGCGCGGCCTTCTCCACCAGTTCGTAGGAGCAGCGCGAGGACAGCAGCGCGAAGCCGCCGTCCCACGCAAGCCCCTGCCGCGCCATCGCGCCGATCAGCTTGTCGAAGGCATTGTGGCGGCCGACATCCTCGCGCGCGAGGCGGATCGTGCCGTCAGCGGCGCACAGCATCGCGGCATGCGCGGCACCGGTGGCGCGGTTGAGCGGCTGGTGCGCGCGCATCTGGGCGAGCGCGGCGAAGATCGCGTCCGGCGCGACGCTCGCTGCGGTGACGCGGGGAAGCGGGCGGTGGACCGCGTCGAGATTGTCCATCCCGCACAGTCCACACGAGCTGTCGGCGGTGCGGCGGCGGATGCGATCGGCGAGCGCGGCGGCGCGCGCGGGCGGAACGGTAAGGCGCGCGATCACGCCCTGCGCGGTCGGGTGAAAGTCGAGCGCGGCGACCTCCGCCGCATCGTCGACGATGCGTTCGGACAGCGCGAAACCGGTGACGAAATCCTCCACGTCCGTGGGCGTCGCCATCATCACCGCATAGCCCAGCCCGTTGACCTCGATCGCCACGGCATGTTCCGCGATCACCGCGCGGGGATGCGGCGCGGCGGTGCCGTCGGCGGCGACGCGGCGGAAGGCGTGATCCATTGCCCCCTCCTGCCCTGCCCCGCTCGCGACGCCAAGGCGGTTGCGGGATAACTTTAGTTATGCCAGCTTCGCCGCAACGATACGGGAGAGGATGATGGGCGACTGGCAGGCGCTGACGGTCGAAAGCCGCGGCGAGGTGGATTGGGTGACGATGAACCGCCCCGACCGGCTCAACGCGCTCGACGACGTGCTGGTGGAGGAGCTGTCGCGCTATTTCGGCGACCTGGCGACCAACCGCGACGTGCGTATCGTCGTGCTCAAGGGCGCGGGGCGTGCGTTCTGCGCGGGGCTCGACCTGCAGGCCGGCGGCAACCGGCAGGATTGGGACACGATCGACCGGTTGCGCCACCAGCGCTCGATCGCGGAGATCGTGATGCGGATGCGCTATGCACCGCAGCCGATCGTCAGCCTGGTCCACGGCCCCGCGTGCGGCGGCGGGTTTGCGATGGCGCTGGCGAGCGACATCCGCATCGCGGGCGAGAGCGCGCGGATGAACGCGGCCTTCGTGCGGCTGGGGCTGTCGGCGTGCGATATCGGGGTCAGCTATTTCCTGCCGCGGCTTGTCGGCGCGTCGCTGGCGGCGGAGCTGATGCTGACGGGCGACTTCATCCATGCCGAGCGCGCGCTGGCGTGCGGGCTGGTGAGCCGGGTGGTGCCCGACGACCGGATGGAGGAGGCCGCAGCGCCGCTGATCGAGCAGATGCTGACGACGTCGCCGCTGGGCCTCAGGCTGACCAAGGAGGCGCTGCGGATGAGCCTCGACGCGCCGAGCCTCGAATCGGCGATCGCGATGGAGGATCGCAACCAGATCCTGGCGGCGACCAGCCCCGATTTCGGCGAGGGGGTGCGCGCCTTCTTCGAGAAGCGGCGACCGGATTACAGCAGGAAGGCCACAGCATGAGCGGATTGGACGGGCGCGTCGCGCTGGTAACGGGCGGCGGGCGCGGGATCGGGCGTGCGATCGCGCTGCGGCTCGCGCGCGACGGGGCGGATGTCGCGGTCAACTACCGCCGCGACGCCGAGGCCGCGGCGGAGGTGGTCGCGCAGATCGAGGCGATGGGGCGCCGCGCGCGCGCCTATGCCGCGTCGGTCGACCGGTTTGAGGAGTGCGAAGCGTTGGTGAGCGCGGTCGAGGCGGACTTCGGTGCGATCGATATCCTGGTCAACAACGCCGGGATCGCGAGTCGCGGGCAGTCGGTGGCTGATACCGACCCGGGCGAGCTGGAGCGCGTGCTGCGCACCCATGCGATGGCGCCGCATTTCATGGCGAAGTTGGTGCTGCCGAAGATGCGGACGCGCCCGCGCGGCGACATCGTGATGATCTCCTCCGTGGCCACCCTCTATCACGCGCCGAACGGTGCCCCGTACAACATGGGCAAGGCGGCGATGGACGCGCTGGCGTGGACGCTCGCCAAGGAGGAGCGCAGGCACAACATCCGCACCAATATCGTCGCCCCCGGGCTGACGGTGACCGACATGGGCGAGCGGCTGGCCAAGGCGACGCGCGGGGTGGCGGACATCCACGACCTGGCGGCGCAATCGCCGTTCGGGCGCGTCTCGACCCCCGAGGACGTGGCCGCGGCGGTCGCCTTCTTCGTCTCGGCGGATGCGGATTACGTCAACGGGCAGCGGGTGTGCCTGCACGGCGGCGGGTAGACTGATCGAGGTTGTGGCGGGAATGTGGCAAAGGTCCATGATCGTCGGCGTCATGAAGGAGGACTCGATCATGTCCCACGACGACGACGAAGCCGCCTATTTCCGCCGCCGCTCCGAGGAGGAGCGCGAACGTGCCGTTCAGGCCGCGGGCACGCCGATCCGGCGGCTGCACCTAGATCTGGCGGAGCGCTACACCGCGCGGGTGCGCGAGGTGATGGCGCGGGGGACGTTGCGGACGTAGGCTGGCCTCGTCACCCCGGACTTGATCGAGACCTCTGCGAAAGTCGTGGATCGCTCGACAAGCTTGTCGTTCCCCGGCGGAGGCCGGGGCCCAGTTGGCGTGTCTTTTCCATCGGTTACCATCGTTTCCCAGCTGGACCCCGGCCTGCGCCGGGGAACAAGGAACTGAGTTTCGCAGAGAGCTCGACTTGATCCGGGGTACGGGACCCCGGCTCAAGCCCGGCGTGACGGATGATGTCACTCCACCCGGTAAAGGATCGGCTTGAAGGAGCCGCCGTTCGACGCGGGCGCCGAGCACGCCGTCAATCCGATCACCAGGTCCATCGTCGCGCGCAGCACGATGCGGTCGCCCGCGACGCTGGTGGGGGGAAGCACCTCCAGCCGCCCCGTCGCGCCGTCGACCGGTACGTTCATGAAACAGTTGAACGCGGTCGGGATCATGTCCTCGGTCACGCCGTACGGCGCCAGCGCCTCCGCCAGATTGCCGAAGCAGCCGCGGTGCGGCGGCAGCTCGGGGTAGAAATGGTGGAAGGTGTCGAAGGAACACGGCGTCAGCAGGAAATCGTGCCGCCCGACCGTATCCTCCTCGATCCGCAGCATCGGCCGCGAGCGGTTGGAATAGAGGATATGCCCGGTGGTCAGCCGGATCGTCTCGGCATAATCGAACGTCCGCCCCGACGAGACGACCTCGCGGATATCGGCGGCGTTGTAGGCGAGCAGATCGGACACCTGCACCCCGCACGGGTCGATCACGGTCAGCGCCTGCCCGGCATCGAGCCGGAAGGCGGCGCCGCTGCGCGGGGGAATCTCCACGATGGTGCTCACGCGTCCTTCCCCCCGGCATAGTGGAACGGGCAACGCCACGCGTCGTCGACGACGCGCCCGCTATATTGCGACGCCTCGCTCACCTCGCCGTGGCGCGCCAGCATCGGGTTGCGCGAGCCGGCCAGCGTTTCGTCGCGGGTCATGATCGCCTCGCGCATCGTCTCGTAGCGGCCATCGGCGCGCAATTGCGTGAATTGATCGTGGAGGTTGAAGACCAGCGTCGGGCGCGCGAAGCGGCGCGCCGGGCGCGAGGCGTGGGGATGAAGCCCGACGACGAAGAATCCCTCGCCCCCGAAGCTGAGCGAGAAGTGCGGATCGTCGGGATCGGGGCTGACGCGCGGATCATAGGACTGGCCGCGCCACGCATCCTTGTCCGACAGCGATTGCAGCCGCGCCCACAGCGCGGCCTCGAACGCGGGCTCGTCCAGATCGTCCGGCCCCTCGAACACGACCGCGAAGCTGCGGAACAGCCCTGGCTCCTCGCGATAGGCGGCGGCGAAGCGCATTAGCCCGTCGTGGATGCGCAGGTCGTCCCACGCGCTGTCGATGCGGTTGCAGGCCAGGACGTTGAGCGTACCCCGCGCCAATGCCGCCTTCGCACCCACGCACGGGAAGGCGCGGTCGCTGACATGCGCGTGGAGAAGCGATTCAAGATCGGACTGCGCGTCGTGGACCCAGGGGAACAGCGGCGTGGCGGGTATCGGCATAGGGCCGGGAGTACGGACAAGCCGATGGCATCGTTCCGGAAAATCATGCTGATCGGGATCAAGCCGCCGCCCGGGCGTCGCGCGGGGCACGATTCGCGGCGTCCCGTTACGGCACGTCCCGAAACGGGCGCTGGCGCCGGACGGCGGGGCGGCCGACATGGCATGGCATGATTCGCCGCCTGCTCCTGCTCCTCGCGATCGTCGGCCTGCCCGCGATCGCCGACGCGCGACAGCCGCTGCCGGTGGTGCATACGGTGCTGGATGTCGGACGTGCGCTCGGCCCCGGCGACTATGTCTGGGACGAGGACGACGTGCCGCCGGGGCCGGCTCGGATCGTGGTCGACCTGACCAAGCGGCGGCTCTACGTCTATCGCTCCGGCGTGGAGATCGCGCGCTCCTATATCGTCATCGGCCCGCCCGAGCAGCCGACGCCGACCGGACGCTTCCCCATTCTGCAGAAGGATGCCGATCATTATTCCAGCACATACGGCGGCGCGCCGATGCCCTATATGCTGCGGCTGACGTGGGGCGGGGTGGCGATCCACGGCAGCCCGGTGGAGGAGGATTGGGTCACGCACGGCTGTATCGGCGTGCCGACGGCGTTCGCGCGTATCCTCTTTGCCCATGCGCGCAAGGGCGACGAGGTGGTCGTCACGCGTCGCTGGCTGCCCGCCGCCTACTACTGACGCGGTTGCGCCGCCCGCGCGGCGCGTTCACGATGCCGCGATGGGAGCGGGATCGTGCGACGATGGCTGGCGGGTGGAGCGGGCGTGCGCGCTCGCCTGGCCCGCGCGCGACGAGGTCGCGGTTGGCGGCTGGCGCGTGTCGCGCTCGGGCGGGGGCACGCGCCGCGCCAATTCCGCCTCCCCCGCCGACGCCGACGCGCAGACCGACGACGCGACGATCGCTGCGATCCGCGACGCCTATGCCGCGGTCGCGCAGCCGGTGATCGTGCGGGTCCCGACGCTGATGCCGGCGGTGGACGCGCTGCTCGACCGCCACGGGTTCGCGCCGGCCGAAGGACACACGCTGACGATCGCGTGCGATGCGCCGCCGCGGCGTGGCGATGACGCGGTCCGCCTGAGCACCGTGCCCGATGCGGCGTGGATCGCGGCACGACGCGCGCTGTCGGTCGCCGCGTGGGGCGGTGCGGAGGATCATCTGGCGCCGATCGGACGGCTGACCGTGCCCGCGGTCTTCGCCGCGCTGGAGGCGGAGGGCGCGGTCCGCAGCCTCGCCTTCGCCGCGGTCCACGACGGCGTCGCGATCGTCGAGGCGGTGGCGACCGACGCGGCGTGGCGCGGGCGCGGGCTGGCGCGACGAAACGTGTCGGCGCTGCTCCACGCCACCGCAGCGGTCGGCGCGCACTGCGCCGCGCTTCAGGTCATGGCCGACAATCTTCCCGCCCGTGCGCTGTACCGCGCGATCGGGTTCGACCGTCATCTCTACGACTATCATTATCGCAGGAGTCCCGCATGACCGAATTCCGCATGATCGACACCGGCCAGTTGCGGCTGCGGGTCGCCGTCGAGGGCGAAGGCCCGCTGGTCGTGATGGTCCACGGCTTTCCCGAAAGCTGGTATTCGTGGCGCCACCAGATCGGCCCCCTCGCCGCCGCGGGCTTTACCGCCGCCGCGATCGACGTGCGCGGCTATGGCGGGTCGGACAAGCCCGACGCGGTCGAGGCCTATACGCTGGAGGCGATCACCGCCGACGTCGCCGCGGTCGCCGATGCGCTGCAACCGGACGAGCCGGCGATCCTGCTCGGCCACGACTGGGGGGCGCCGATCGTGTGGAACAGCGCGCTGAGCCGGCCGGAGCGGTTCCGCGCCGTCGCCGCGCTGTCGGTGCCGTTCACCGGCGTGCCGCAGCGCCCCTTCACCGAGGTGTTCCGCCGCGCCTTCACCGAGAAGGGCAAGTTCTTCTATCAGGAGTGGTTCCAGGAACCGGGCCGCGCGGAGGCGGAGGCGGAGGCCGACGTGCGGCGGTTCCTGCGCGCCTTCTATTATGCCATTTCAGGCGATGCGCCGCCGGGCACCTGGCCCGACAAGCCCGCGGGCGCGACGCTGCTGGAGGGGATGGTCGACCCGCCGGTGTTCCCGGCGTGGCTGAGCGACGCGGACCTGGATTATTACGTGGCGGAGTTCGCGGCGTCGGGGCTGCGCGGGCCGCTCAACCGCTATCGCAACCACGAACGCGACTATGAATGGGCGCAGGCGTTCAAGGATCGCCGCATCGAACAGCCCGCGCTGTTCATCGGCGGCACGAAGGATCCCGCGACGACGCTGTTCGGCGCGGTGTCCGATCCGGTCGCGGTGATGCGGCCCCATGTCCCGCAGGTCGAGGGGCATCTGCTGGAGGGATGCGGCCACTGGACGCAGCAGGAACGGCCCGAGGAGGTCAACCGCCTGCTGCTGGACTGGCTCGCGCGGCTGCCGGGTTAGGGTCCAGACCCATAACTTCCAATGGCGGTGATCGCTCGAAGGAGGTTAGCGGCGCAGACCCGTAACCGGATCTACGCGTAAGCGAGGGACGATGTCCGGCGGGATGTGCGGGTCGCCATGCCCCCGGGCATCGCTGAGCCCGCCCGGGGAACAGTTTCCCTGGCACATTCCGAGCGACCGCTACGCGGCGGGCCGATTTGGCACCGTCACGGCCACTGGCAATTATGGGTCTGACCTTAACGTCCTTAACCACGCCATTGGCAGGATTGTTAACCAACTGACGGGTATATCGATTCTCGCGACGGGCCGACTAACCGGCCGCGCGGGGATCAATGATGGACGCATTTGGCAGCGTCGTCGCGGCAGCGGCGGCGGACGACGTTGACTGGGCGGATGTCGCCTCCGGAACCGGTGCGCCGACGCACGAGGTCATCGCCTCGTCGGTGCCGGCCGCGGGGCGTCATGCCACGTTGGCCTCCGCCCTGTTCCTCGCGGCCTGCGGTGCCGAACAGGCCGGATCGTCCGCGTCGGGATCGTCGGGTCCGGTCGTCGTCGCAACGCCCACGCCGCTCCCGACGCCCACGCCCGCCACAATTCCCACGCCGACTCCGACGCCGCTGCCCACCCCGACGCCGACGCCATCACCGGTGTCGACCCCTACCCCCGCGCCGACCCCGACGCCGACGCCCACCCCGACTCCCTCACCGACGCCGACGCCATCGTCCACGCCTACTCCGACGCCCAGCCCCTCGAACCCGGTCGAGGTCGCGCCCGCCGCGCCCCCCACCGCGAACGAGGCCAGCCGTTTTCTGGCACAGGCCACTTTCGGCGCGACCCGCGCGGAGATCGACCGGCTGTCGACGCGCGGCCTGTCCGGGTGGCTGGACGACCAGATGTCGATGCCGCGTGCGACCACCTGCTGGGACTGGATGAAGGCCGGCGGCTACGACGCAGTCGCCAACGTCTACCAGACCGCCGGCTTCGATCCGATGATCTGGTGCCAGATGATCACCGCCCCCGATCAGCTGCGCCAGCGGATCGCGGTCGCGCTGCTCGACATTTTCGTCGTCGGCATCGATTCGATGACGACGACGTGGCGCAACTTCTCGATGGCCGCCTATGTCGACGTGCTCGCCGACAATGCGTTCGGCAATTACCGCACTTTGATGAGCGCGGTGACGCTGTCGCCCGCGATGGCGCATTATCTCACCTATCTCGACAACCGGAAGGCGAATGCGACGACCGGAGCGATGCCGGACGAGAATTATGCGCGCGAGCTGATGCAGCTCTTCACACTCGGCCTCTACCGCCTCAACATGGACGGCAGCTTGGTGACGGCAAATGGCGCGCCCGTCGAAAGCTACAACCAGGGCGACGTGACGCAGCTGGCGCGCATCCTGACCGGGCTGCAATATGGCGGCACCACCGACGGCACCGTGCCCGACCGTTATCGCGTGCCGCTCAAGATGAACGCCTCGACGCACGAGTCGGGGACGTCGATGGTGCTGGGCAGCATGATTAACGGCGCCGCGGGCATGGCGTCGGTCGAGGCTGCACTCGACGTCATCTTCGCACATCCCAACGTGCCGCCGTTCGTGGCGCGCGCGCTGATCCAGCGACTCGTTACCAGCAACCCGCCGCCGGCCTATATCGCGCGCGTCGCCAGCGTCTTCGCCAACGACGGACTGGGCGTGCGCGGCAATATGGTGGCGGTGATCCGCGCCATCCTGCTCGATCCCTATGCACGCGATGCGACCGCGCTGACCGCACCGGGCGCGGGCAAACTGCGCGATCCCGTACAGCGGCTGACCGGCTGGGCGCGGATGTTCAACGTCACCTCGCCGTCCAACGCCTGGGCGTTCGGCGATACCTCGTCCCCGACATGGCGGCTGGGCCAGTCGATCGGCCATGCGCCATCGGTCTTCAACTTCTTCCGGCCCGGCTACACGCCGCCCGCGACCGCCATGGCCGCCGCCGGGATGGTCGCGCCAGAAATGCAGATCTCCAACGAACAGAGCGTCATCGCCTACGTCAACTACATGTATTCGCTGATCGCCAACGGGACCGGCGACATGAAGGCCGACTATAGCGCGATCAAGGCGCTGGCGGGCGATTCGGCTGCGCTCGTGGGCGAACTGAACACCGTCCTTGCCGCCGGGCAGCTGTCGACCGAGACGGTCGCGGCGATCCGCACCGCGGTCGACAGCATTTCGATGGCGGCCAGCGACGGAGCGATCAACCGGGTCGGCGTCGCGCTGCTGCTGACCATGGCCTCCCCCGACTATCTCACGCTGCGGTGACCACGATGCACATCCACCATGACGAATCGCGCCGCACCTTCCTGCGCCGCGCCGCCCTGCTGGGCCTCGCCGGGACGGCCGCGCCGCTCGCCGGCACACTGGGCGCGATCGGCGAAGCCGCCGCCGCGACCGGGTCCGGATACAAGGCGCTGGTCTGCGTCTTCCTGAACGGCGGGTGCGACTATGCCAACACGCTCGTCCCCTACGACCAGTCGAGCTACGACGCCTATGCCAAGGTGCGCGGCACGATCGCGCTGGGGCGCGACACGCTGCTGCCGCTGGCGCCCGAGGGGCTGTCGGGCGGGCGGCAATATGCGATGGCGCCCGCGCTCGCCCCGCTCGCCGAGCTGTACGCGCAGGGCAGGGTCGCGCCGATCCTGAACGTGGGCACGCTGATACAGCCGACCACGAAGGCGCAGTACAACAACAAGTCTGTATTGCTCCCGCCCAAGCTGTTCAGCCACAACGACCAGTCCAGCTATTTCCAAGCCTCCAGCCCCGAGGGTGCTCCCAGCGGCTGGGGTGGGCGGATCGGCGATCTGGTGCAATCGGGCAATGGCGCCGCCTCGCTCACCTGCATCAACGCCAGCGGCAATGCGGTGTACCTGACCGGCCGGCAGGCAGTGCAATACTCGGTCGGAACCGGCGGCCCGATCGCGCTCCTGGGCAGCAGCAAGACGGTGTATGGCTCCGCCACCGCGGCGCAGACGCTGCGCGACCTGATGACGCGCGGCAACGCCAACATGCTCGCCAACGAACATGCTCGCGTGACGAAGCGTGCGCTGGACACTTTCGCCCAGGTCAATTCCGCGCTCACCGGCGCGCCCGCCGGCAATTTCACGCTGTTTCCCACCGGCAACAGCCTCGCCGACCAGATGAAGATGGTCGCGCGGATGATCGCGGTGGCGGGCGAACTGGGCGTACGCCGCCAGGTGTTCTTCGTGTCGATGGGCGGGTTCGACGTCCACGACAACATCCTGACGACGCAGCCCGCGCTGCTGGGCAAGGTCGCCGCCGCAATGCGCGCGTTCCACGACACCACCGTCCGGATGGGGGTGGCGGACCAGGTCACGACCTTCACCGCCTCCGAATTCGGGCGCACGCTGACCAGCAACGGCGACGGCTCCGACCATGGCTGGGGCAGCATGCACTTCGCGATGGGCGGCGCGGTGAAGGGCGGGCGCAGCTACGGTATCGCGCCGACGGTCGGCACGAACACCAACGACGACGTCGGGCAGGGCCGGCTGATCCCGACCACATCGGTCGATCAATATGCCGCGACGCTGGCGTCGTGGTTCGGCGTGTCCGCGTCGGACCTGCGCACGGTGCTGCCCAACATCGGCAATTACGATGCGTCGTCGTGGAACATGGGCTTCGTGTGAGATCGGCGTGAAGGCTCCGTCACCCCGGCTCAAGGCCGGGGGGACGGTGGAGCAGCTCGGGCTTTCCTCCCGCCCTCCGGCGGTATAGGGGAGGCGGCGAGTTCGCATGACCACCGCCGCCCCCCTCCTGCCGCCAGCCGACTGGCGCGATTTCCTCGCGCTGACGAAGCCGCGCGTGATGACGCTGGTGGTGTTCACCGGGCTGTGCGGGATGCTGGCGGCGCCGGTATCGATCCATCCGGTGCTGGGCTTCACCGCGATCCTGTGCATCGCGCTGGGCGCGGGCGCGGCGGGGGCGCTCAACCACTGGTATGAGGCCGATATCGACGCGGTGATGAAGCGTACCGCGCAGCGGCCGCTCCCCGCGGGCCGGATGGAGCGCCAGTCCGCGCTGCATTTCGGCGTCGGGCTGGGCGCCTTCTCGGTCATCCTGATGGGGCTGGCGGTGAATCTCGCCGCAGCGGCGATCCTGACCGTCTCGATCCTCTTCTACGTCCTCATCTACACCATCTGGCTGAAGCGGCGGACGCCGCAGAACATCGTCATCGGCGGCGCGGCGGGCGCGTTCCCGCCGCTGATCGGCTGGGCCGCGGCGACGGGACAGGTCGCGCTGCTGCCGTTCCTGCTCTTCGCGCTCGTGTTCCTGTGGACGCCGCCGCATTTCTGGGCGCTCGCGCTGTTCGTGAAGACCGATTATGCCAATGCCGGCGTGCCGATGCTGCCCGTGGTCGCGGGCGAGGCGGCGACGCGGCGGCAGATCGGGCTCTATACGATCCCCATGGCGGCGGCGGCGGTGCTGCCCTGGCCGCTGGGGCTGACGGGTGCGATCTACGGCGTGGTCGCGGTGGCGCTGACCGCGGCGTTCTGCGTGCTGGCCGCGCTGGTCGCGGCGGGGGCCAAGCATAAGCAGACCCCGATGTTCTGGGAAAAGCGGCTGTTCGGCTTCTCCATCCTCTATCTCTTCGTGATCTTCGGCGCGCTGGTCGCCGATCGGTGGTTTGCATGACACCTGACGACCAAGACCTGATCCGCCGCCGGCAGAAGGCGCGCGCCACCGTCGTGGCGCTGCTGCTGGCCGCCTTCGTGGTGCTGATCTTCTTCATCACCATCGCGAAGATCAAGCAGGGGATGCCGCACTGATGGCCGCGACGCCCCCCCGCACCGGCGCACGCACGACCCGCACCGTGGTGCTGGCGGTGCTGGGCATCTGCTTCATGACCGGCCTCGCCTTCGCCAGCGTCCCGCTCTACCGCCTGTTCTGCCAGGCGACCGGGCTGAATGGCACCACCAATCGCGGGCTGGCCGCCCCGGGCAGCGTCCACCGCAAGGTGGAAATCGCGTTCGACGCCAATACCAGCCCAAAGCTGCCGTGGCGCTTCGCCCCCGAGCAGGAGCGCGAGACGGTGGAGATCGGCGCGCGCGACATGGCGTTCTTCACCGCCACCAACCGCGGCGCGCAAGCCGTGACGGGAACCGCGACCTACAACGTGACGCCTGCGATCGCGGGCAAATATTTCACGAAGATCCAGTGCTTCTGCTTCACGCAGCAGACGCTGAAACCGGGCGAGACGCAGCGGATGCCGGTCATCTTCTACGTCGATCCCAAGATCCTGACCGATCCCGACACCAAGGACGTCGAGACGATCACGCTCAGCTACACCTTTTACCCGGTGGATTCCGGGAAAACGGCAGGCTAAGGCGGACGCGAAAAGCTAAAAACGGGGATTGCCACGCATGGCCGGCGCCAAGAACCACGAATACCATATCCTGCCACCCAGCCCGTGGCCGCTGCTCAGCTCCTTCGCGGCGCTGGTGATGGCGGCCGGCGGCATCATGTACATGCATGAGGCGGTCGGCGGCGGCTGGGTGTTCCTGATGGGCCTGGCGGGCGTGCTGGCCTGCATGTACGGCTGGTGGCACCAGGTATTGCGCGAGGCGCGCGCGGGCGATCACACCCCGGTCGTGCAGCTGCACTTCCGCTACGGCATGATCCTGTTCATCGCGTCGGAGGTGATGTTCTTCGTCGGCTGGTTCTGGGCGTTCTTCGACTTCTCGCTCTTCCCGGTCGCGATGCAGGTCGTCGACGGCCAGGTCGAACGCGCGGCCGAGGGTGCCGCCGCGATCGCCGCGCAATGGCCGCCCAAGGGGCTGACGGTCATCAACGCGTTCGAGCTGCCGCTGCTCAACACGCTGATCCTGCTGTGCTCGGGCACCACCGTCACCTGGGCGCACCACGCGCTGATCCACAACCAGCGCGGCGGCGAGAAGCGCGGGCTCTGGGGTCTGCTGGGCGTGGGCGACCGCGACGGCGTGCTCAAGGGGCTGTGGCTGACGGTGGTGCTGGGCCTGATCTTCAGCTGCATCCAGGCGTATGAGTATGCGCACGCCCCGTTCCCCTTCAAGGGCATCAACTACGGCGCCGCCTTCTTCATGGCGACCGGGTTCCACGGCTTCCACGTGCTGGTCGGCACGATCTTCCTGATCGTCAACCTGATCCGTGCCTATGGCGGCTCCTTCACGCCGAAGCAGCATTTCGGTTTCGAGGCGGCGGCCTGGTACTGGCACTTCGTCGACGTGGTGTGGCTGTTCCTGTTCGTCACCGTCTACGTCTGGGGCGGCTGGGGCGCGCCGGTCCACGGCGGATGAGCGACCTCGACCGGGCGGCGGTGGTGCCGCCGCTCCAGGTCGGGTTGAAAGGACTGTGTCCGCGATGCGGCGCCGCGACCCTGTTCGCCGGCGCCGTTCGTTTTTCCGACAGCTGCCGCGCGTGCGGGCTGCGCTTCGCCGATTTCAACGTGGGCGACGGGCCGGCGGCGTTCCTGACGCTGATCTGGGGCGCGATCATCGTGGCCCTCGCGGTGACGGTGGAATTGTCCTTCTCGCCGCCATGGTGGGTCCATGCCGTGCTGTGGATTCCACTGACCGCGGCGGCCGTCATCTGGTCGCTGCGGGTGGCGAAGGGGTGGCTGATGGCCGCCGAATACCGCAACGCCGCGCGTGAGGGGCGGATCACGCGATGAAGCGGGTGCCGCTGGTCCCGACGCTGGTCGTCGGGCTCGCGATCGTCGCGATGATCGCGCTGGGCGTATGGCAGCTGGCCGATCGTCTGCCCGCGAAGGAAGCGTATCTCGCCCAGCTGGCGGGTAATCCGGCCAAGCCGGTGATGGCGTGGCCGCGTATGCCCGACGACACGATGCTGTTCCGACGCGCATCGGCCTTCTGCCTGGAGCCGGTGGACATCAGGCGCGCGGGTGCGGGCGCAGCGGGGTTCCGCCTGATCGCGACGTGCCGCACCGGGGCGGAGGGGCCGGGCCTGCGCGTCCAGATCGGCACCACGCGCGATCCGGAGGCGAAGGTGGCGTGGCCCGGCGGCGACGTGAGCGGCTGGATCGCGCATGCGCCCGACGCGCGCCCGCTGATCGCGGGGTTGTTTTCGAAGGCTGTCCCGGAGTTCCTGCTGGTCGCGGATCGTCCCGCACCGGGGCTGAACGCCAATGCGCGGCCCGACATCTCCTCGGTCCCCAACAACCACCTCGCCTACGGCGTGCAATGGTTCCTCTTCGCCGCGGTCGCGGCGATCGTCTACGCCTTCGCGCTGCGGCGGCGTGCGAAGGATGCACCGTCACCGCGTCCCTGAGCGGGGGTTTGTTCGCGCGAAGACGCGAAGACGCGACGAAGGTAGTTCACGCGGAGGCGCGGAGACGCGGGAGGTATCACGCCCTTGGCGAGGTATCCGCGGCAGCAACGAACGGCTTATGGTCTCCCGGCACCGATGTCCCTCGCGTGACACCTCCGCGTCTCCGCGCCTCCGCGCGAACCAAACAGGCTGCATACGGGCGAAGCGCTCGCCTCGCGCGCGCCCTCTTCGCGGCGTCGCGTCTTCGCGTGAACCTAGATCCCGGCCCACCAGTCGTAGTCGACGTTATCCTCCCAATACCCGCCGCGCCCCTTGCCGATGCCGTCGAGCGACGCGACCGCGCTCACCCGCATCAGATATTTGGCGTGCTTGTACCCCAGCTGCCGCTCGACTCGTAGTCGCAGCGGCGCGCCATGCCCGACGTCGAGGAAGCGATCATTCATCGCCCAGGCGAGAATCGTCTGCGGATGGAAGGCGTCGACGAGGTCGATCGACTCGTAATAGGGTGCGCCGCCGTACAGGTCGGCGCAGGTGAAGACGATGTAGCGCGCCGCATCGCGCAGCCCCGCGGCGTTCAGCACGTCGCCCAGACGCGGCCCCTGCCACTTGCCGATCGCGCTCCACCCCTCGACGCAGTCGTGCCGCGTGATCTGCGCGCGCTGCGGAAAGGCGCCCAGATCGCCCAGCGACAGCCGCAGCGGTCGCGCCACGAGGCCGTCGACCGTCAGCCGCCAGTCGGCGAACCGCCCCGCGCGCAACGCCGCATATTCGGGCGTACCGGGATCGCGCGTACCGTTGGTGCGGAAGCGTGGCGACATCTGGTCCGGGCGGAACTCGGGCGCCAGCGCGTCGCGGTTCGACAGCGCGCGCTGGAGCCCGCGGTGCATGTCCTCGCCCTTGAACAGGATCGTGCGCACCTCGGGCTGCCGGATCACGCGGTCGCAGCCCGCCAGCACCAGTCCCGCGCCTCCCGCGATGAGGGTCCGTCGCGCGATCATTCCGGCACCCTCCACCGCCCGGTCACGATCGAGCGCAGTTCGTTCCACGGCCCCGCCAGGATCACCATCGCGAGATGGACGATCGTGAACAGCGCGATCGCCGCCATCGCGATGAAGTGGAGCGAGCGCGCCGACTGTCGTCCGCCGAACACGTCGAGCAGCCAGGGCCATGCCGCGTTCATTCCCGGCGACAGCGCAAGCCCGGTCAGGATTACCAGCGGCAACATCACGAACAGCACGCCGACGTAACTGAGCTTCTGCAGGACGTTGTACGCCCCCGGCGCCGCCGGGTCGTGGAACCGCAAGCGCAGGTGCGCGCGCAGGTCCGCGCCGAGGTGGGCGGGCGATAGGTCGCGCGCCCGCACCCGCAGGTCGCGCGCGATATGCCGGTCGAGCAGCGCCACGATCAGATAGACGAGCAGCGAGAACGCCAGCACCAGTGCGAAGAACAGGTGCCATCGCCGCGAGATCGCCAGGTTATAGCTCGCCGGGATCGTCAGCCACGCGGGAAAGCGGGGCAGCGTGGCCCAGGCGTGATCGAGATTGGCGCCGTACGCGCCCCAGTACAGCCGCGGATGCGCGTTGGAGATGCCCAGCCCGGACCCGATCAGCACGAAGATGCTGACCGCGTTGACCGCGTGCCACAGGCGCGTGGACAGGCGGTGCCGGCGAATGACGATTGAACCCATGGTCATCACCTAGCAGAACGCACGACATGACCGAATGGCATTCCTACGCACCCGCCGCCGGGCACGGGCTGCGCCACGATCCGCTCAATGCGATCGTCGCGCCGCGCCCGATCGGCTGGATCAGCACCGTCTCGGCGCAGGGGGTGCGCAACCTGGCCCCCTACAGCTTCTTCAACCTGTTCGCCTATCGCCCCCCGATCGTCGCCTTCTGCTCGGCCGGCGCCAAGGATTCGCTCGCCAACGCGCAGGCGACGGGCGAGTTCGTCTGGAACCTCGCGACGCGCGACCTGGCGGAGGCGATGAACGCGACCTCCGCCGGCGTCGCACCGGGCGAGGACGAGTTCGCGCTCGCGCACCTCGACACCCTCCCCTCGCACCGCGTCCGCCCGGCGCGCGTCGCCGCCAGCCCGGTGCAGTTCGAGTGCGTGGTGACGCAGGTGCTGCGCCTTCAGGGAAGGGACGGTGCCGAGATCGACTATTGGATGGTCTTCGGCGAGGCGGTCGCGATCCACATCGACCGCGCAATGCTGGACGACGGAATATACCAGACCGCCCGCGCCCGCCCGATCACCCGTGGCGGCGGCCCGGCCGATTACTTCGAGATCCGCGAGGATGCGCTGTTCCAAATGCGGCGGCCGGGCTGACGCGACCTATCCATAAGCCCGCGCGAAGAACACAGCGGTCGTCGCGCCGGTCACCAGCAGCGTCCACGCGCGCACCAGTCCGGCGGGCAGCCGCCGCCCGACCAGCGCGCCGCCCCACCCGCCCAGCAGCGCGCCCGCAATCATCGGGGCCGCGGCCTCCCACCGGACCATGCCGGTCGCAACGAAGACGATCGCGGCGGCAGCGTTCGCGACGCCGAGCATCAGCGTGCGCGGCGCGAACAGCGCGCGCGGGCTGATCCCGGCAAGCAGGCCGTAGAGCGCGGTGGTCATCAGCCCCACCCCGCCGCCGAAATAGCCGCCATAGACGCCCAGCAGCGCCTGCATCGCCAGCAGCGTGCGCCGCCCGATCGTGACCCGCCGCGCCAGCGCATCGGCCGCGCGCTTCCCCGCGAGCATCACCGCCAGCGCGAACAGCAGCAGCCACGGGATGATGAGGTCGAACGCGCGCGTCGGGGTCAGCACCAGCAGCGCGCTGCCGACCAGCCCGGCCGCGAAGGTGATGACGCAGAGTAGCCGCCAGTCGACCCCGCCGACCGGTCCCAGCTCCGCGCGATAGCCCCATGCGCTCGCCCCCGCCCCCGGCAGCAGCGCCACGTTGGAGGTGGCGTTGGCGATGTTCGCGGGCAGCCCGATCGCGATCAGCGCGGGCAGCGTGGCGAAGGTGCCGCCCCCCGCCAGCGCGTTCATCGTGCCCCCCAGCGTCCCGGCGGCGAAGGCGAGCAGCATGTCGGACGGGGCGATCATCGGTCGCGTCGCATAGCAGCCGGCATCATCCCTCCCCAAGCGCCCGTCGTGCATCGACTTGGAAGCCGCCCGGGCACGCGTCAACGCATGTCATCGATACCTTACCGTAACTAACGCACGTTAGCGGGGACTCTCCTCCTGCGGATGCTACGGGTGACAGAACAGACCGATCTCCTCTCGCTTGCGCTGGATCATATGGCCAACGGCCTCGTCGCGATCGACGCGCAGGAGCGAATCCTGCTGGTCAATCAACGCTTTCATCAGCTGTTCCGGCTGGTCCCGGGGTCGGTCCGCGTCGGCCACGCGCTGTCGCACCTGCTGGAGCAGGTGGGACGCAGCGTCGGCTGGGACGAGCAGCGAATCGCCCGCGTGCTGAACAACCACCGTCAGTGGCGAACGCATGGCCAGGTGCGTACCTTCGATCATCATTACGATGACGGCACCGTGCTGCACATCACCTTCAGCCCGCAACCGGACGGTTCCGCCGTACTGACCTATGACGACGTCACGCATGCGCGCCAGATGGAGGCCGTCGTGTCGGGGCGGTCCATCAAGGCGGAGCGCTATCGCAACGACGTGTCCGCCGCCGTATCGGGCGTGGTGGCCGCGTCGCAGGCCGCACGCCATGCCGGTGACGTGATGGTCACGCACACCACGCTGGTACGGTCCCGCATCGCCGACATGGGCACGGTCGCGCGGCAGAGCAGCGACGCGCTGCACCAGGTCGGGACCGCCACGGACGAGGTGCGCGGCGTGATCGACACGGTCATCGCGCAGACCGATCACGCCGTCACCGCCACCGCCTCCGCGCTGGGCGACGTGCACCGCAGCGACGTGCTGTTCGCCAACCTGAGCCAGCATGCCGAGGAGATCGGCTCGATCCTGGACGTGATCGGCGCGCTGGCGGGGCAGAGCCGGCTGCTGGCGCTGAACGCCACGATCGAGGCGGCGCGCGCCGGCGATGCCGGGCACCCGTTCCGGGTCGTGGCGCAGGAGGTGAAGTCGCTGTCGCACCAGATCGCGCGCGCCACGGTGGCGATCGCGGACCGCATCGCGGGCGTGCGCAGCGCGGTGGTGGAGGTGGTGGTGGCCAATGGCGCGGTCCACGGCCGGTTGAACGACATTCACGTCCGCGCGGGGTCGATCCGCGGCAGCGCGGCCGCCACGCTGACGCACGTCGATACCGTGATGCAGGTGATGGACGAGCTGACGCGGATCACGACGCACGCGGGCGAGCGGTTTCGCCAGCTGGACGACGGCGATCGTCGCCTCGCCGAGGCGCTGAGCGAGGCGACCCGTCAGTTCGACCGGGTCGGCGGATCGGTCACGACGCTGGTCGCCGGGGCGCAGCGCTTCTGGGCCGATCATCTGGACCCGGAACAGCCGGGGCAGGAACCGATCCGCGCCGTGGCGTAATCAGCCGAGCGCGGCCTGCTTTTCCTCCGCCAGCCGGTCCAGCTCGGCGCGCGACTTCTTCTCCGCGGCGGTCTTCAGCTGGCCGCAGGCCGCATCGATGTCGCGCCCGCGCGGGGTGCGGACGGGGGCGGAGATGCCGCCTTCGAAGATGATGTCGCTGAACCGCCGCACGCGATCGGGCGTGGAGGTGTCGTAGGGCGCGCCGGGCCAGGGGTTGAACGGGATCAGGTTCACCTTGGCGGGCAGCTTGTACTGCTTGAGCAGTCGGACCAGCTCGTACGCCTCCGCGTCCGAGTCGTTCTTGTCCTTCAGCATCACATATTCGAACGTGATGCGGCGCGCATTGTTGGCGCCGGGATAGTCGGCGCACGCCTGCAACAGCTCCTCGATGCCGTATTTGCGATTGAGCGGCACGATCTCATCGCGCACTTCCTTCGTCACCGCGTGGAGCGACACCGCCAGATTGACCCCGATCTCCGCCCCCGCGCGCGCCATCATCGGCACCACGCCGGAGGTGGACAGCGTGATCCGCCGCTTGCTGAGCGCCAGGCCGTCGCCGTCCATCACCAGCTTCAGCGCGTCGCGCACCGCGTCGAAGTTATACAGCGGCTCGCCCATCCCCATCATCACGATGTTGGTCAGCATCCGCCCCTCGGGCTGGCTCGGCCATTCGCCCAGCGCGTCGCGCGCCAGCATCACCTGCCCCACGATCTCGCCCGCGGTCAGATTGCGGACCAGGCGCATCGTGCCGGTGTGGCAGAAGCGGCAGTTGAGCGTGCACCCCACCTGGCTCGACACGCACAGCGTGCCGCGGTCGGCGTCCGGGATGAACACCATCTCGTAATCCTGCGCGTCGTCGCTGCGCAGCAGCCACTTGCGCGTGCCGTCGCTGGACACCTGCGCCTCGACCACCTGCGGGCGGCCGATCACGAAGCGTTCGGCCAGCCAGGGATGCTGCGCCTTGGCGATATCGGTCATCACCGAAAAGTCGGTCGCGCCGCGGTTGTAGATCCAGTGCCAGATCTGCTTGGCGCGCAGCTTCGCCGCCTTCGCGTCGAGCCCGGCGTCGGCCAGCACCTGGCGCAATTGTTCGCGCGGCATGCCGATGAGGTCGAGGCGACCGTCCGCGCGCGGCACGGCGACGCGCGGGACGGGCACGGGGTCGATGTGCCCCGGGATGGGCATGATGGCGGCCGGCTCTGTCAGCATCCCCGCCACATAGGCGAAAACGGGCTCACTTTCCAGCCCGGCGACACCCCAGCTGCGCGGCGTCGATCGCGGTCGGCGCGCCGGACAGCGCGTAGAGATCGGTGATCGCGCCGCCCGCCGCATCCGCGGAGGTCACCGTCATCGCGCGCCCCCCGCGCATCGCGCCGACGATCGCGCGATCGGTCGCGGCATCCGGCGCACGCGCATCGCGACGATCGCCGACCAGCGAGAAGCGCCGCTCCCCCACCGCCAGCGTGATCGCCGCACCCGTGCCGCGTGCGCGCGACAGCCGCACGAAGACCGCGGGCGCGCCGCTCGCCCCGTAGCGCGCGGCGACGGTGGCGAAGGCGCCGCTGCGGTCCGGCGTGCCGTCCGCCGCCAATGGCTGCGCGATCGCGAAGCAGCGCGGCGGCTGCGAATCGCGCAGCGCGGCCCAGCGCTCCCACACGCCCAGTGCGGAACGCTCCCCCGCCAGCAGCAGCGCCAGCGACAGGATCACGCGGGCGCGTGCCCGGTGCCGAGATGGACGACCGTTTCGCGCCCGCGTTCGATCATCGTCACCGTCCCCTGCGGATGCCCCGGGAGCACCGGCGCGCCGCAGGGGTCGTCGGGGGCACCGGTCATCACGCCGCGCAGCACCCGGCTGGAAATGCCGTGCATGATGACCAGCCGGTCGCCGTCATCGTCGTCGGTGTCCGCCAGCCACCCCGACACCCGCGCCGCGATCCGGTCGTAGGTTTCGCCATCGGGCGCGCAGGTCAGCAGCCCGCCCGCCTGCACCACGCTGCCGTGTTCCGCGGTCAGATCCGCGTAATAGCGCCCGCCCCACGACCCCATGTCGATCTCCGTCAGCCGCGCGTCGGTGCGCGCCTGATGCCAGTCCAGTTCCAGATGCTCGGCGACGATCGCCAGCGTCTGAAGCGCGCGGCCCGTGGGCGAGGCCCAGAGCGTCAGCGCCGGCTTCGCGCCCAGCGCCGCCCGCAGCGCACGCCCCATCTCGTCCGCCTGCGCGAAGCCGGCGCGGGTCAGCGGGGTATGCGGCGCGTCGCCCTGCATCCGGCGCGCGGCGTTGAAGACGGTTTCGCCGTGGCGCGCGATCCAGTCGCGGCCCTTTCGTGTGCTGCTCATGCCCGTGGTGTCCCGCGGCTGTTGCCCAGATGCAACGGAAATTCCTGTTTATATGAGGTTCATGCAACGCCGGCGGCTGCCGCTATTTGAACCGCCACGCCCCGCGATCGGGGCGGGCAATTTCGGAGTGAGACATGCGTAAGCTTGCAATGTGCACCGTCGCGGCCGCGTTCGGCGCGATGCTGGCAACCCCCGCGCTGGCGCAGGACGGCCCCTTCAGCGGCCCGCGCGTCGAGGCGCTGGCGGGCTACGACAACGTGAAGGACGGCGGCGACGGCGATTCGGAGGGGCGCAGCGGCTTCGCCTATGGCGCGCTGCTCGGCTACGACATCCAGCGCGGCAACACCGTCTTCGGGGTGGAGGGCGAGATCACCGACGCCACCACCAGCACCCGCAGCTACAACGAGATCGCCGCGGGCGACCGCCTGTCGGTCGACGCGGGCCGCGACCTCTATGTCGGCGGCCGCGTCGGCTATGCCATCTCGCCGCTGGCGCTGCTCTATGCCAAGGCCGGCTACACCAACGCCCGCGTCGAGAGCCGCTACAACAGCGGCACCACCGGATCGAGCGAGCTGGTCGACAAGGTCGACCTCGACGGCTTCCGCCTGGGTGCGGGGCTCGAGTACAACATCACGCCGGGCGCGTTCGTGAAGGGCGAATATCGCTATTCGCACTACGGCAAGCTCGACGGCTACGACATCGACCTCGACCGGCACCAGCTGATGGCGGGCGTCGGCGTCCGTTTCTGACCGCATCGGCTTGGGGCCGGGCGCCGGCGCCGACAAGGGGACCGGAATGGAGGGTCGGGGCGCTTGCCCCGGCCCTTCTTTTTTGGTTAGGAAAAGTCGGCCAATTGCCCCTGGTAACTTGTGACCTGCGGGCCGGGGGAAGATTGAGATGAAGGCGACGATCGAACGCGCGACGCTGCTGAAGGGGCTGAGCCACGTCCAGTCGGTGGTGGAACGACGCAATACCATCCCCATCCTGTCGAACGTGCTGCTGGAGGCGACCGCCGAGGGCCAGCTGCGGCTGATGGCGACCGACCTCGACCTGCAGATCAACGAATCGGTCGCCGCCGCAGTCGATCAGCCGGGCGCGACGACCGTCTCCGCGCACACGCTGTTCGACATCGCGCGCAAGCTGCCCGAGGGTGCGCAGGTGTCGATCACCGCGGCCGAGGGGCGGATGACGATCGTCGCGGGACGCGCGCGCTTCTCGCTCGGCACACTCCCGCGCGACGACTTCCCGGTGATCGCCGAGGGCGAGTTGCCGCACCAGTTCGAGCTGCCGGTCGAGACGCTGAAGCAGATCATCGACAAGACGCGCTTCGCCATCTCCACCGAAGAGACGCGCTATTACCTGAACGGCATCTTCCTTCACACCGCGGAGGGCGTGCTGAAGGCCGCGGCGACCGATGGCCACCGCCTCGCGCGCGTCACGGTCGACC
>CAJYKB010000007.1 GCA_913774925.1 uncultured Sphingomonas sp.
CGCGACATCGACCGCCTCTACGCGGCCCTGCGCATCGCGGCGCACCTGCTGGACACGGCCGACCAGCCTGCCGCGCGCATCCTCGATCCGGGCACCGGGGGCGAGCGCCTGCGGCGAGGCGGCGTCGAGCGACACGAGGCCGTTGCCGCTCGCCCCACCCGAGGCACCGCCGTTGCCCGCGCTTCCGCCAGCCGAGCCGTTACCGGACGCCGTGCCCGACACCGCGCCCGTCAGGCCGCGAGCGGTGCCGGCGGCGTCGCGGGCGCGGCCGGCGACTGCCCGGGCACGGTCCCGCGTGGTGCCGACCGCCGTCGTCGCGCCGTCACGGACGCGGCCTGCGGTGTCGCGGACCGCATCGGTCCCGACCAGCTGCGCGTCGAGCGATCCCGATCCGCGGCCCGAGCCGGCGGCGTTCCCGGACCCCGACAGCGGGGCGCCCAGCGCCTGCGTCTCGTTGGTCAGCCCGGCGACCGCGCTGCCGTTGGCGTCACCGCCGGTGCTGACCCTGCCGCTGCGGCGATCGATGCTGCGGCGCGTCTGAACGTCGCCGCTGAGAGCGCGGCTGGAGCGCGTGGTGCTGCGGGTCGTCTCACGCACGCGGTCGGTGCCGCGTTCGATCGTCGGGCGCAGCGAGCCCATCGTGCCACCCAAGCCACCGCCCAGCCCGCCGCCGATGCTGCCGCCCATGCCACCCATGAGGCCGCCACCACCGCCGCCGCCCAGCAACTGAGCCTGGGAGGGGACCGCCGCGAGCATCGCCAGCGTCGCACTTGCGAGGAAAAGAGCCTTCATCGTTCGTCTCCTTTTTCGAATGATCGCGCACCGTTTGCGATGCGCTTCGAAAGGAGAACGGCGCCCGATTTGGGTTTAATCCGGCCGCATGCGCACTTTTTTTGGAGTGACCAGGTTCTCAGCGCGGCGGCGTGCGGCAGTCGGCGCACAGGATGCCGCGGCCGGTGCCGCGACCGCCGCGCTTCGCCTCGCGGTCGAGTGCGGCGAGGGCGTTGTCGAGGCCGGGGAGGTGCGCGGCAAGCCGCGCGGCGACGAAGGGGGCGGCGAAGGACGTGCCGCGCACGCTGCGGGCGCGGCCGCTGCGGTCGAGCGCGAGCAGGTCGGCGCCGGGCGCGGCATAGTCGAGCTTCGTCGCGCGTCCCGCCTCGATCAGCGCGCGTCCGCGGGCGTCGACGCCGGTAACCGCCAGCGCCTGCGGATAGGAGGCGGGATAGGCGGGCGGGGCGGCGGGGCCGTCGTTGCCGACCGCGGCGACGACGATCGTTCCGCGCTGACGCGCCGCGGCGACGACGCGCGCCAGCAGTGGGTTGCTAGGGCCGACCAGGCTGACGACCGCGACCGGCACCTGCTCGCGCGTCAGCCATGCCAGCGCGCGCGCGATCGCCACCGCATTGCCGCCCGCGGGATCGCTGCCATAGACGTCGGCGACGTAGAGCACGGCGCCGGGCGCGCTGGCACGGACGCCGCCGCCACCGGTCAGCAGCGACGCGATCGCGGCGGCGTGATCGTTGGGCTGGGGCGCTCCGGCGGCGAACGCCTGCTGCCGGGCGAGGCCGGGTGTGCCGGCGCGCACCCCGCCGTCGATGATGCCGATCCGGGTGCCGCTCGCCGTCGCGCTGGGGGCAGTGGAGGCGAGCGTCGCGGCGCCGAGCGTGCCGCCGGGGAAGTGGAGCGGATCTGCGCTCACGTCACGTCCGGGGGCGAGCGCGCGCAGACGGGGCAGTGCGCGATCGACCGACCGCCCGTCGGGTACCCGGAAGCGCGCATAGCCGATACCCAGGTCGCCCAGGTCGCCAAGGTCGCTGCGCTCGATCAGGCGGAAACCATGGGCCTGCGCCGCGGCGACGACGGCGTCGTCGGCGTCCACGACCACCAGTTCGCCCGCGCGCACCGCGTCGCCGGCGCGGTCGATCTCGACGCGGTCGGGATAACGCCGCGCCAGGTCGCGGACGCGGCGAAGCTGGTCGCGGGCGAGGGCACGCGCGTCCGCCAGCGTCGCCTCCACCGGGGCGAGCGTGTTCGCGACGCCGCCCAACGTGCGCCCGACGCCGCCGCCCAGCGGCGGCACGAGCTGCGCGGCGGCGGCGGGCAGCGCCAGCAGCACGGCGGTGGCGGCGAACAGGCGGGGGGGGCGCGTCATCGGAAGCATCTTAACCCAAATCACATTCGTGTCATGCTGGATGAAACGGCGCGCGGGGTTCGTTTCATCCAGGAAAGGCGAGGTATCGGTGCCGGGATCGTCGAGTTTCACGGACGAATTGCTGACGTTGATACCGCGCCTGCGCCGTTTCGCGCATGCGCTGGCACGCGATGGTGCCGACGCCGACGATCTGTTGCAGGCGTCGGTGGAGCGTGCGCTGGTACGGCAGGATCAGTGGCAGCCGGGCACCCGGCTCGACAGTTGGATGTACCGGATGATGCGCAACCTGTGGATCGATACCGCGCGCGCCGCCAGGCGGCGGGGCGAGACGTTCGTGCCGCCCGACGAGGGCGAGCAGGTAGGCGCGCTGGGTGAGCAGGAGGCGAGCGTCGAGCTGCGCAACGTGATGCGCGCGATGCAGACGCTGCCCGCCGAACAGCGCGAGGCGGTCGCGCTCGTGGTGGTGGAAGGGTTCGCCTACAAGGAAGCTGCCGAGATACTTGACGTGCCGATCGGCACGCTGACCTCGCGGCTGGTGCGCGGACGGGAGGCCTTAATGACCCGATTGGGAGAAGCGGCATGACGATCGAGGCGGACATGCTGATGGCCTATGCCGATGGCGAGCTGGACCCGATCGCGGCGAAGCGAGTGGAACGCGCGATCGCCGAGGATCCGCGGCTGGGCGAGGAAGTGGCGCGTCACCGCGCGCTTGCGGTGCGGTTGCGCGGCGGGCTGGCGCCGGCGGCGACCGTCCCCGATGCGGTCGCGCGGATGCTGGAGGATGCCGCCAGGGTGACGCCGCTGCGCCAGCCCGACCGTGCGCCTGTGCGGCGCTGGGCCTGGGGCGGCGCGGTCGCGGCCAGCCTGCTGGTCGGCGCGATGGTCGGGCAGATGCTGCCGCGCGACACGGGGACGATCGCGCTGGCGGACGGGCGGGCGGTGGTGCGCGGCGACATCGGGCGCGCGCTCGACACGCAATTGGCCTCGACCCAGGCGGCGGACGCGCCGGTGCGCGTCGGGCTGACGTTCCGCGATGCGGGCGGCGCGCTGTGCCGCACGTTCGAGCGGCAGGCGACCGCGGGGATCGCCTGTGCCCATGACGGCGAATGGGGGCTCGCGAGGCTCTACGGCGGGGCGGTGCAAGAACGCAGCGAGTTCCGACAGGCCGGATCGCCGCAGGCGGCAATGATGGCGGATGTCGCAGCGATGGCGAAGGGCGATCCGATGGACGCCGCAGCAGAAAAAGAGGCGTTGGCAGAAATCAAACCGCGTCGCGACTGATTATCATCTTCACCACTTCGGCCGTCCGAGCGGGTTGGACCGGCGTAAAACACGCGATTGGCCGCATACTTTAGCTTCATATATCGCTGTTATCGCCGCAACCTACCGGCAGGATTGGGGGATGCGGTGCTGCGGTCGATCATCGGGACATTTGGTGCGCTGACGCTGCTTGCCGCGCTGCCCGCGGCCGCGCAGGGCGAGGAGCCGGCGGAGCCTGCGGTCGCGTTCAACCTGCGCTACAAGGCGGATGTGCTGGGCGTCGTGCATGGCGGGGTGCGCAAGGGGGTGCGCTACCTCGACAATCTCGACGCGACGATGGCGATCGACCTGGATCGGGTGGCGAAGCTGTCGAACACGCGCGCCTTCGTCTACGTGCTCTACAACAACGGCACCAATTTCTCGCCGGCGCTGGCGGGCGATGCGCAGATCGTGTCGAACATCGAAACCGGCGTGCAGGCGGTGCGGCTGTACGAGGCGTGGATCGAGCATGGCGACGAGCGGCTGGCGGCGCGCGTCGGGCTGTACGACGTCAGCAGCGAGTTCGACATGCTCGAAACCTCCGCGATGTTCGTCAACAGCGCGTTCGGCACCGGAACCGATCTGTCGCAGACGGGGAACAACGGCCCGTCGATCTTCCCGGTGACCGCGCCGGGCGTGCGCGTGCAGGGCATGATCGGCGAACATCTGACGCTGCGCGGTGCGGCGCTGGAGGGGACGCCGGGCGACCCGCGCCACCCGGGGCGCACCGTTATCGCACTGCAGCCGCGCGACGGCATCTTCGCGATCGCGGAGGCGGACGTACATGTCGGCAAGGCGCGGCTGATCGCGGGGACGTGGCGATACACCGCCAAGTTCGAGATCCAGCGCGCCGCAGCGGACGGCGACCTCGACACCGAGCCGGCGATGGGCACCGGCAATGCGGGCGTGTACCTTCGCGGCGAGGCGCAGGTGGCGGGGGACGAGGAGAGGTCGCTCGCCGCCTTCTTCCGCCTGGGCACCGCGGCGGGGCGGTTCAACCTGTTCGACCATTTCGGCAGCATCGGCGTCAATGCGCGCGGCCTGTTCGAACGCGAGGGGCAGGGCGAACTGGGCTTCGGCATTGCGCACGCCCGCACCTCGGCGCTGGCGCGATCGGTAACGCCCGATACGGCGCTGGGCGAGACGGCGTTCGAACTGTCCTATCGTACGAAACTGACCCCGCATCTCGCGGTCCAGCCGGACGTGCAATATATCGTCGATCCCTCCGGCAGCACGCGGCAGCGCGACGTGCTGGTGATCGGTATCCGCTTCGACGCGATCCTGCGGCCCTGAGGAGAGGGCGGGGGCGGACGCCGGCCCGCCCCCTTTCCTTCGTGTGCGATCAGAAGAAGGCGTAGTCGCCGGCGGTCAGCTTGTTCATGCCGTCCGCCATCTGCACCAGCAACTGGCCCTGCACCCCCGCGTCGGAGACGATGCAGTAGATCTGCACGCCGTCGCGCCCCCCCAGATCGCGGACATATTCCAGTCGCGCGCCCGCACCGAAGCCGGTGAAGGAGAGGAAGTCCTACTCCCCGGTGCCGCTGGTGCCCGCGCCGTGGAAGTCGATGATGTGATCGAACTGCCCGCCGTTGGTCGCCGGGTCGGCCAGGTCGCCGGCGAAGAACACGAACGTATCGTTGCCCGCGCCGCCTTGAACGCGATCGGCGCCGGTGCCGCCGCGGATCGTGTCGTTGCCGGCCCCGCCGCGCAGGCGATCCGCGCCCGCGCCGCCGAACAGCGTGTCGGCGAAGGCCGAGCCGGTCACCGCATCGTCGCCCGCGCCCGCATTCACCGTCACCGCGCGCACCGCCCGCGCATAGCTGACGTCGTCCGCACCGCCGCCGAGCACGACCGCGGCATCGATCTGGAACCGCGCCAGCGTCGGGTCGTGGTCGCTGACCGGATCGGCGAAGCCGGTGTTGAGGTGGACGATGTCGAACTGCGAATCCGCCGCCAGCCCGGCGGAGGCGAGGATGTGGTCGAGCTGCTGCGAATTGCCCTCGAAGATGGTCGAATAGCGCTCCTCGGGCGAGAGCTGACGGGTCAGGTTCGTCAGGCTGCCGTTCTGCTCCAGTACGGTCAGCGACTGTTCGAAGTAGAAGCCGTTGAAGTCGCCCGCGACCGCGATCTTCGCGTTCGGATCGGCCAGCTGCAGCTTCTGGATATAGGCCGCGAGGATCCCGCTTTGGTCGTTGCGGCTCTGATCGCCGGCATTGGCGGGGGGCTGCACCGTGCCGAACAGCGGGTCGCTGCCGATGCGCGACGTGTTGTGGACCGCGACCGTCGTGACCGTCTGGCCGTTGAAGGTGAAGTCTGCGACCAGCGGCTTGCGGCTGTTGCGATAGGCATCGCCGTTCGACAGGTCGGGATCGGTCACCAGCCGCGCGCTGCCGTCGACATAGCCGACGCGGTCGGTGTTGTAGAGGAAGCCGTTGCGGATGTTGCCGTTCGCCTGCCCGCCGTTGGTGTTGGCCACGGTCGGCGCGACCTCGACATAGGCGTAGCGCGGGCCGCCCGCGGCGACGATCGCGTCGATCAGCTTCTGCGCGCTGGCGGTGCCGGTCAGGTCGGTGCCGCCGCCGGCGCCGTCGGCGTCCTGCACCTCCACGAGCGCGACGATGTCGGGCGCGCGCAGGTTGTTGGCGATGTCGGACGCGCGCTGGTCGATCCTGTCCTGTGCGGCGAGCGCGCTGAAATTCTCGATATTGTATTCGGCGAAGGTCAGGTGGCCGGCGTCCCCGACCAGCGCCGTGGTTTCGCGCGTGGGGACCGCGGTCGAGGTAGTGTTCTGGATCGAGGTGGCGATCAGCTCGTAATTGCCGCCGAAGTAATGGATGACCCCGGTCACATCGCCCAATTTGTCGCCCATGACGTAGTTCGGGCTGAAGTTCGCCAGCACGCCCGAGTCGACATAGACCTGGATGCGCTCCGGGTTGAAGTCGGCGGTGACGATGTCGCCGCCGGTCAGCGTAATCCCGCCGCGCGTGTTGACGCCGGTCGCGCCGATGCCCCCGTCGGCGATGACCCAGGTCGAGCCGCTGCTGCTCGGCGCAACCGCGGTGGCGCCGTGGATGGTGACGACCATGCCCTCCAGCGCCTCGTAGAAGTCGGCGCCGTCGCTCTTCGGATCGAAGCTGGAGAAGCCGTCATTCTCGATGATCGAGGTCGGCGGCAGCAGCTTGCCCGCGCCGATCTCCGTCGCGGTGACGGTGCCGAGCGAGGTGGCGAGCGTGGTGATGACCGGCGCGGTCAGCTGTGTGACGGGCAGGTTGGTGGCGATGCCGGCGGTATATTCGTTGACGACGCCCTGGACCTGCACCGACTGGCCGACCGTCACGGTCGGCGCCGCGCCGGTGAAGACGAAGATCGCGTCCGACGTCTTCGCATTGCCGTCACCGTTGGGGTCCTGCATCCAGAAGCCGCGCGAGCCGGTGGTGTCGATCGCGGTGACGACGCCCTGCGTCAGCACGGTTGCGCCGACGAACTCGGACACGTGCCGTTCGCCCTGGATGGTGCCGATCGCGATCTGCTGGAGCGGATTGGCGACGGTGAAGTCGATCGGATCGCCGCCGGTGCCGGCATAGGCGTTCTTCGCGACGTCGACGAAGACGCCAGAGGCGACCTCGACGTGATAGCGCACGCCGCCCGCCAGGTCGGCGGCGGGATTGACGGTGACGGTGGCGCCCGAGATGGTCACCTGGCTGGTATCGCCGACCGCGATGGTGCGCGTGTCGCCGTTATCGCCCTTCAGGACGATATTGCCGGTGCCGGCATAGACCGCCTCCGAGAAGCGAAGGACGATGTTGGCGTCGGTGGCGACGCCCGCGGCGTTATCGGCGGGGGTGGAGCCGGTGAGCGTCGGGGCGATCGTGTCGCTGACCCCGCCCGCGACCGAGGTGACCGAGACGTTGTCGACGCCGACCCACTCGTCGTTGCTGGTGGCGTTCGACGTCGCGAAGCGCAGCTGGATCTGCGACTGACCGTCGAGCGCGGACGGCAGATCGAGCGAATAGCCCACCGACTTGGTCAGGCTGGGCCCGTCGCTGGCGTCCGCGACGAACTGGAGCGTGGTCCAGGTGCCGCTGTCGCCGATGCGATACTGGACCGCGAACGACTGCACCGCATTGTCGGTGGTCGAATCGATGTCGCGCAGGTCGAACGACAGCTTCATCCCCGAGCGGCCGGTGGCGTCGAGATGCAGCACCAGGCTGGGCGAATCGGCGGTGCCGGAGCCCTGCAGCGCGACGACCGGGTCGGCCAGCGTCTGGAACACGCCGACGCCGCCGGAGGTGTTGTTGACGCTGCTGCCCAGGATCACCGCGTCGATGTCGCCCAGATCGGTGATGGTCGTCGAATTGGCGGGCACCGCGTTCGCGCTGGTGGAGCTGGACACGTTGCCCAGATAGCCGGCCCAATAGAGCGCCTTGCTCCAGTCGTCGGTGGCGACGACCGCGGCGGTCGTGCTCCAGTCCTCGAAGAAATCGCCGTCGCTGAGCTTGAAATAGCGCGTGTAGTCCGGCTTCGCCGCCATGTTCCGTAACCCCGTCCCGATCAGTGTGTGACGGCGAGTATGATGGCCAGATGACAGGTTCGCGACAGCGATCTGCGCGCCGTCGCATCGGTTCGTCGCATGATCGTCCCGTGCGGAGACACGCGGCGGTCCACCGATCCGGGTAGCGTACGGACCGGGTGGTTAACGGGTTGTTCGCCGTATCGCCGTATCGGCGATGCCATCCATCGGCGATGAACGGGACAGGCGTGGCGATATTCTACGATGCCAGCGGACGACGCGGGCGGCGGGTGCGGATGCTGCTCGTCGTGGCGGCGGCGGTGCCGGCGCTGCTGCTGGCGCTGCTGGCCGCCGCCGTGCTGCGCCCGATGGCGGCGGCGGCACCGCGCTTCGCGGCGAGCGCCGATGCGCCGCGCGGGCTGGTTCCGGCGAAGGCCGCCGTCGAGCGGGGGGCGTGGCTGCCCCGGGCGGCGGGCGGGCGCATCTCCGGCGGCACGATGGGCTTCTACATGCCGTGGGACGATGCCTCCCGCCGGTCGCTGGCGGCGCATGTCGGCGAGCTGGAATGGCTGGTCCCCGGCCTTGCCACCGTCACCGGGGCGGATCACCGCTTCGTGGCGGAGGACGACGACTATCTGCGCGGCGTGCTGGCGCGCGCAACGAAGCGGCCGCGCGTGCTGCCGATGGTGCAGAATGCCGCGGCGGACGGAACGTGGGACGGTGCGGGCACCGCGGCGCTGCTGGCGGATGCGCGGGCGCGGGCGCGGCTGGCGGGGCAGATCGAGGCGCTGGTGACGCAGCAGAAGGGCGCGGGCGTGCTGCTCGACCTGGAAAGCCTGCCGGCGGGCGCGCAGGGGGATTATCGCACCTTCCTGGGCGAACTGCGCGCGCGCTTCCGTCCGAAGGGGTGGGTCGTGACGCTGGCGGTGCCGGTGGCCGATCCCGCCTGGGATCTGGCGGCGATCGCCAGGGTCGCCGACCGGCTGGTGCTGATGGCCTATGACGAGCATTGGATGGGCGGCGAGCCGGGGCCGATCGCATCGCAGCCGTGGTTCGCGCGCGTGGTCGACGCGGTGGTGCGGCAGGTCGGCACGGACAAGGCGATCGTGGCGATCGGCAGCTACGCCTATGATTGGGCAGGCAGGAAGACGACGCCGCTGAGCATCGCCGACGCCTGGGCGCTGGCGACGCGTGCGGGCGTGGTGCCGACGTTCGATGCGGCGAGCGGCAACAGCCACTTCGCGTACCGGGCGGACGGGCAGGACCATCAGGTGTGGCTGCTCGACGCGATGAGCGCGGCGAACCAGATGGCGGCGATCCGCCGCACCGGTGCCGCGGGCGTGGCGCTGTGGCGGCTGGGGAGCGAGGATCCGGGGGTATGGAATGCGCTGTCGGACGCCACGCGCCCCGACATGGCGGCGCTGCCCGCGCCGGCGGGGATCAATGTCAGCGGGCACGGCGAGATCATGCGGATCGCGGGCGAGGCGGCGGACGGCGCGCGCGCGGTGCGCTGGGACGGCGCGCTGATCCGCGCGGCGCAGTATGCGCGGCTGCCGCAGCCCGACCGGGTGGAGCGGACCGGCGCGCACCGCAAGCTCGTCGCGCTGACGTTCGACGACGGGCCGGACCCGGCGTGGACCCCCGCGATCCTGGACGTGCTGGCGCGCGAGAAGGCGCCGGCGACCTTCTTCGTCACCGGCGCCAACGCGCTGGGGCAGGGCGAGCTGTTGCGGCGGATCGTCGCGCAGGGCAGCGAGCTGGGCAACCATTCCACCTCGCATGCCGATCTGTCAAAGCGGTCGGAGGGGGCGATCGCGCTGGAGCTGAAGGCGACCGAGCGGCTGGTCGAGGCCTATACGGGCCGTGCGATGACGCTGTTCCGCCCGCCGTTCCTGGGCGATGCCGACCCCGATCGCCGCGACGAGCTGCACGCGACGCGGGTGGCGGCGCGGCTGGGCTATTGGACGGTCGGCCTGAACGTCGATCCGCTCGACTGGCAGGGGCCGGCGGCTGCGACGATTGCGGCGCGCACCATCGCGCAGGTCGAGGCGGGGACCGCGACGCGCCCGGCGCAGGTGGTGCTGCTCCACGATTCGGGCGGCGACCGGACGCAGACGATCGCGGCGGTGCCGCTCATCATCCGCGGCCTGCGCGCGAAGGGGTATGAATTCGTCGGTGTCTCGACGCTGGCGGGGGTTTCGCGCGACCGGGTGATGCCGGTGCTGGCCACCGCCGACGCAGGCAGCGCGGCGGGGACGCGCGGGCTGTTCGATATGCTGGCGTGGCTGCGCGATGCCGGCGCGATGCTGTTCGCCGCGATCATCGCGATCGGCATCGCACGGTCGCTGGCGCTGACGGCGCTCGCGCTCCGGCGGCGACAGCGCGAGGCGGAGCCGCTGGGCGCGCGCCATCTGGTGCCCAATTTCGTGACCGTGCTGATTCCCGCCCTCAACGAAGCGCGCGTGATCGAGGCATCGGTGCGCCGCATCCTGGCCAGCCGGGGGCCGCGGGTCGAGGTGATCGTGATCGACGACGGGTCGACCGACGGCACCAGCGACGTGGTCGCGGCGGCGTTCGGGATCGATCCGCGCGTGCGGCTGCTGACGCTGGCAAACGGGGGCAAGGCGCGCGCGCTCAACACCGCGCTGGCGCGGGCGAAGGGCGATGTGGTGATCGCGCTGGACGCCGATACGCAGTTCGAGGACGATACGATCGCGAAGCTGACGCGCTGGTTCGCGGACCCCGCGATCGGCGCGGTGGCGGGCAATGCGAAGGTGGGCAACCGCACCACGCTGATCGCGCGCTGGCAGGCGCTGGAATATGTCACTGCGCAAAACCTGGAGCGGCGCGCGCTCGCGTCGCTGGGGGCGGTGACGGTGGTGCCGGGCGCGGTCGGCGCGTGGCGGCGCATCGCGCTGGACGCGGTCGGCGGCTACCCGGAGGATACGCTGGCGGAAGACCAGGACCTGACCATCGCGATCCAGCGCGCGGGCTGGCGCGTGGCGTGCGACAATGACGCGATCGCCTGGACCGAGGCGCCGGAGACGGTGCGTGCGCTGTTCAAGCAGCGCTTCCGCTGGGCCTTCGGGACGCTGCAATGCCTGTGGAAGCATCGTGCGCTGATGGGGCGGCGCGGCGGGCTGGGCCGCGTCGGGTTGCCGCAGGCGGCGCTGTTCCAGTTCCTGTTCACGCTGGCGGCGCCGCTGATCGATATCGCGCTGCTGCTGAGCGTGGTGGGCACCGCGTGGCGGGTGCAGGACCGCGGCTGGGACGCGGCGGGGGGCGACGCGTTAGCGATGGCGGGGTTCTGGGCGGCGTTCGCGGCTGTCGACCTGGCATGCGGATGGATCGCGTTCCGGCTCGACGGGCGGGAGGCGCGGTTCCCCGCGCTCAGGCTGCTGATGCAGCGGTTCGGCTATCGTCAGCTGCTGTATGCGGTGGTGCTGCGCGCGCTCTATGTCGCGGCGACGGGGCCGAAGGTGGGCTGGGGCAAGCTGGAGCGCACGGGCAGCGTCGCGGTGGCGGCGGTGCCGGAGCCCGCCGCCTTAACCTATCCGCAGGCAATCGCGGCCTAGCGTCGGGTCCATGAGCTTCGAACCCACCCCCGCCATCCTGCCGCGCTGGCTGGAGCGCGACGCGCGCACCGTCGAACGCTACCTGTCGGGGAGCCATGTCGGCGTCCGGCTGGGCATGGCGGAGCCGCGGCTGCTGCGGCTGATCGACGTGTCGCTGCTGGGCTGCCGCGTCGAGCGGCCCGACAATGCGCTGGTCGGGCGCAGCGTCACGGTGACGTTCGCGGGCGGGGTCGAGACGCACGGCTGGATCGTGTGGTCGGACGGCGAGGAATGCGGCATCGACTTCGCCGAGCCGCTGGCGGACCACGATCTGTCGCGGATCGCGCGGCCGAAACAGGCGCGCTGACGCGACCGGGAGGCGATCCCGTGCGTTGACCCCTCGATCGAGAGGAGTGGACGATGCAGCAGGATCCCGACGAGAACGACGGCGTGCGGCCGACCCCGGCCGACGAGGTGGCGCACCCCGAGCAGCCGCCGATGGACGACGACGCGTCCGGGTTGCCGGAGGGCGAGGCGGACAGACTGGGGGATTTCGCCTAGCCCGGTAACGCTGTTCCCCGGCGGAGGCCGGGGTCCAGTTGCGGGTGTGTCGTGACTGCGGGACACCTGCCCAACTGGGCCCCGGCCTTCGCCGGGGAACAGGGGTCAGAAGGCGTCGGCGGGGAGGTCGTAGAGGACCTTTGCGGGCGCGTCGGCGGCGGCTTCCAGCCCCAGCGCCTCGGGCAGCAGCTGGTCGAGGTAGAAGGCCGCGGCGGTCTTCTTGACCGCATCGGCACCCTCGACGCGCGCGGAGCGTTCCAGCAGCCAGCCGCACGACGCGACCGACAGCATCGTAAGGAATGGATAGCTCGCTGCCTGGCGATCGTCCGCCTCCGCGGTCTGGAGGCGGCGGCCGACGCTTTCGCAGGCGTCGATCAGGCGGACGAGCTGCGGATGCTGCGCCTCGGCGCGCAAGTCCGCGATCAGGTCGGCGAAGGCGCCGCCGTTGGACATGGCGAGCTTTCGCCCGACGAGGTCGGCGGCCTGGATGCCGTTGGTGCCCTCGTAGATCGGGGTGATGCGCGCATCGCGGAAGAACTGCGCCGCGCCCGTCTCCTCGACATAACCCATGCCGCCATGGACCTGGACGCCGATGCTGGCGACCTCGTTGCCGAGGTCGGTGGCGTGCGCCTTGGCGAGGGGGGTCATGATCTCCAGCCGCTCCTTCGCCTTGGCGTCGCCGAGGCCGGCGCGGTCGACCATGCCGCAGGCGTAATAGACGAGCGCACGCGCGGCCATGGTCTGAGCCTTCATCCGCAGCAGCATGCGGCGGACGTCGGCATGCTCGATGATCGCGGCGGGCGCGCCGTCGCGGACGCCCTGGATGCGCTCGCGGGCATATGCGGCGGCCCTTTGCGTCGCGCCCTCGGCGACCTGGACGCCCTGGAGGCCGACGTTGAGGCGCGCGTTGTTCATCATCGTGAACATCGCGCGCATCCCGCCATATTCGGCGCCGATCAGCTCGCCGATGCAATCGTCGTGGTCGCCGAACGACAGCACGCAGGTGGGCGAGGCGTGCAGCCCCATCTTGTGCTCGATCGAGACGACGCGGACGTCGTTGGCGGTGCCGTCGAGACGGACCTTCGGCACGAGGAACAGCGAGATGCCGCGCGTGCCCGCGGGCGCGCCGGGGGTGCGGGCGAGGACGAGGTGGACGATATTCTCCGCCAGATCGTGGTCGCCGAAGCTTATGTAGATCTTCGTGCCCTTGATGCCGAACGTGCCGTCGCCCTTCGGCGTGGCGGTGGTGCGCAGCGCACCGACGTCGCTGCCCGCCTGCGGCTCGGTCAGGTTCATGGTGCCGGTCCATTCGCCGGTGGCGAGCTTGGGCAGATAGGTTTCCTGCTGCTCGGGCGAGCCGTGGTGCGCCAGCGCCTCGATCGCGCCGACCGAGAGGATCGGGGCGAGCGCGAAGCCCATGTTGGCGGTGCCGAGCGTTTCCAGCACCGCGGCCTGGATGACGAAGGGCAGGCCCTGTCCGCCGAACTGCTCGGGCACGCCGATCGTGCCCCAGCCGCCCTCGACATAGGCGCGATACGCCTCCGGGTAGCCGGCGGGCATGACGACGCCGTCGGGGGTCCACTTCGCGCCCACCGTATCGCCCGCACGGTTGAGTGGCGCCCATTCGCCTTCCGCGAATTGTGCGATGCCGTCGAGCACCGCGTCGACCACGTCCGCGCTGGCGGCGGCGAAGCGGTCGGTGGCGGCCAGCTCGTCCAGGCGGACGATGTGATCGAGGACGAAGCGCTGGTCGGCGACGGCGGCGGTGAAGGTCATTTCTCTCTCCCGGATGGTGCCGCTATAGCCGCTCGCGATGCACGCTCAACTCCCCGTCATCCGACGCTACGGCGAGGCCGCGGTCGCGGAAGCGGCGGGGGTGATTCGCGCTGGCGGGATCGTCGCGCTGCCCAGCGAGACGGTCTATGGCCTCGCCGCGGACGCACGCGATTCGGCGGCGGTGGCGCGGATCTACGCCGCGAAGGGGCGACCGTCGTTCAATCCGCTGATCGTGCATGTGCCGGATCTCGCCAGTGCGGAGGCGATCGCGGTGTTCGACGCGGATGCGCGGGCGGTGGCGGCGCGGTTCTGGCCCGGGCCGCTGACGCTGGTGCTGCCGCTGCGCGCGGACGCTGGGATCGCGTCGCTGGTGACCGCGGGGCTGGAGACCGTCGCGATCCGGGTGCCGGCGCACCGGGCGTTCCGCGCGGTGCTGGCGGCGAGCGCCGCGCCGCTGGCGGCACCATCGGCCAATGCCAGCAACGGCATCAGCCCGACGCGGGCGGAGCATGTCGCGGCGAGCCTGGGGGAACGGGTGCCGCTGATCGTGGACGATGGCGCAACCGCGGCGGGGGTGGAATCGACGATTCTGGCGAGGCGCACGATTCTGCGCCCCGGGCCGGTGACCGCGGAGATGCTGGCGCAGGTGCTGCCGGTGGCGGCGGGGCGGACCGCGCATGTCAGCGCGCCGGGGCAGCTGGCGGTACATTACGCACCGTCGAAGCCGCTGCGGATGGGGGCGGTAGACGCGCGCGAGGGGGAGTGGCTGATCGGGTTCGGCGACGTCGCGGGCGATGATACGCTGTCGGCGGGCGGTGATGTGGTGGAGGCAGCGGCGCGGTTGTTCGATGCGCTGCACCGCGCGGATGCGAGCGCGGCGGAAGCGATTGCGGTGGCGGCGGTGCCGGAGGTCGGCGTCGGGGTGGCGATCAACGATCGGCTGCGGCGCGCGGCGGCGGGGGGATAAGGATCCGCATGTAACCGTCCTACTTCCGTTCGCCGTGAGGAGAGGCTGAGCTTGTCGAAGCCTCGTCTCGAAGGGCATGTGCTTCGAGACGGCACTTCGACAAGCTCAGTGCCTCCTCAGCACGAACAGAGGAGGAGCAGAGCAGGGGAATGGCCGCAAACGGCCAGTACGCCTACGCCGTCACCGCCTTGCTGCGCGCCGCGAAGCTCTTGCGGAGCTTCTGGAGCTTCGGCGGGATGACCGCTAGGCAGTAGGGATTGCGCTGGCCTTCGGTGTCCCAATAATCCTGGTGGTAATCCTCGGCCGGATACCAATCGCCGAATTCCTCGACCGTGGTCACGATCGGCTTGGGCCAGTCGGCGGCGGCGCGCTTGATCGCTTCGTTGGCCTGCTCCTGCTGCATCACCGTCTCCGGGAAGATGGCGGAGCGGTATTGCGTGCCGACGTCATTGCCCTGGCGGTTGAGCTGCGTGGGGTCGTGCGTGGCGAAGAAGATGTCGAGCAGGTCGGCGTAGCTCACCTGTTCGGGATCGAAGCCGACGCGGATCGCCTCGGCATGGCCGGTGCTGCCCGAGCAAACCTGCTTGTAGGTCGGGTTGGCGACATGGCCGCCGATATAGCCGCTCTCGACGCTCTCAACCCCGATCACGTCCTTGAACACCGCCTCCGTACACCAGAAGCAACCACCGGCGAGCGTTGCGTATTCCGTCATCTATGCGTCTCCTTTGCCAGTCATGTAGGAACGCGCTAGGCGCAGGACAAAGGGAGACGCGCGACGATGCTCGACGGCAAGGTGATGGTGACGGGCGGGGCTGGCTATATCGGCAGCCACGCGGTGCTGGCGCTGCTGGACGCAGGCTTCGAGGTCGTCGTGATCGACAATCTGGTCACCGGATTCGACTGGGCGGTCGATCCGCGCGCGACGCTGGTCGAGATGGCGGTGGAGGATCCGCGCGTCCGCGACGTGATCGCGGAGCATGGGGTCAAGGCGATCATGCACTTCGCCGGATCGGTGGTGGTGCCCGAATCGGTCAGCGATCCGCTCAAATACTATCGCAACAACACCGCAGCGACGCGCAGCCTGATCGAGAGCGCGGTGACGGCGGACGTGCCGCATTTCATCTTTTCCTCCACCGCGGCGACATACGGCACGCCCGAGCGGGTGCCGGTGAAGGAGACCGACCCGACGCGCCCGATCAATCCCTATGGCATGTCGAAGCTGATGACCGAGGCGATGCTGCGCGACGTCGCGGCGGCGCATCCGATGAACTACGCCTGCCTGCGCTATTTCAACGTCGCGGGCGCCGATCCGCAGGGGCGCAGCGGGCAGTCGACGGTGGGGGCGACGCACCTCATCAAGATCGCGGTCGAGGCGGCGACGGGGAAGCGCGACGCGGTGTCGGTGTTCGGCACCGACTTCGAGACGCGCGACGGAACGGGCGTACGCGATTACATCCACGTCACCGACCTGGCGGAGGCACATGTCGCGGCGCTGAAGGTGCTGATCGCGCAGCCGGGCGAGAGCCATATCCTGAACGCTGGTTACGGCCGCGGGTTCAGCGTGCTGGAGGTACTGGACGCGGTCGACCGGGTCACCAACATGACGATCCAGCGCAGGATGGAGGGGCGGCGCGCGGGCGATCCGGCAGAGCTGGTGGCGGATAACGGCGCGATCCTGAAGACGATCGACTGGACGCCCAAGCGTGCCGAACTGGACGGGATCGTGCGTGACGCGCTGACGTGGGAGCGCGCGCTGGCGGAACGCGGGCGGTGAGGCTGCGCTCCCTGCTGTTCGTGCCGGGCGACCGGCCTGAGCGGATGGAAAAGGCGCTGGGGCTGGGCGCGGATGCGCTGATCTTGGACCTGGAGGATGCGGTCGCGCCGTCCGCGAAGGCGTCGGCGCGGGCGGCGGTCAGGGCGTTCGTCGGTGCGAACGCGGCGGCGGGGCCGGCGCTGTTCGTGCGGGTCAACCCGCTCGACGGCGACCTGATCGCGGACGATGTCGCGGCGATCGCGGGCGCCGGGATGGCGGGCGTGGTGCTGCCCAAGGCGGAGGGCCGCGCGTCGGTCACGGCGCTGCGCGCGATGCTGCCGGGCGATTATGCGGTGCTGCCAATCGCAAGCGAGACGCCGCGCGCGGTGTTCACGCTGGGGGACTATGATGGCGCCGGGCTCGCCGGGCTGACCTGGGGGGCGGAGGACCTGCCGGCCGCGATCGGGGCCGCGACCTCGCGCGAGGCGGACGGGCAATATACCGATCCCTATCGCGTGGTGCGCGCGCTGACGCTGTTCGGGGCGCATGCCGCGGGGGTGCCCGCGATCGAGACGGTCTATCCCGGCTTTCGCGATCTGGACGGATTGGCGGCCTATGCCGCGCGCGGGCGGCGGGACGGATTCGCGGGGATGATGGCGATTCACCCCGCGCAGGTGGCCGTCATCAACGCGGCTTTCTCTCCGTCCGAGGCGGAACTGGCGCAGGCGCGTGCGATCGTGGCGCTGTTCGACGCCAACCCAGGGGCGGGGGCGCTCCAGCTCGACGGCAAAATGGTCGACGCGCCGCACCTGAAGGCGGCGCGGCAGCTATTGGCGGCGGCGGACGAGTGAGACGCGGGCCTTCGCGCCCAGCCACCACCACAGCGCCGCCCAGCCAGTGCCCGCGCACCAGCCCGCCAGTACGTCCGACGGCCAGTGCACGCCGAGGTACACGCGGCTGACCCCGATCGCACCGACCAACACGATCGCGACCGCCATCGTATAGGTGCGCGCGCTGTGCCCTCGCTCGACCTGCGCGATGAGCCCGGCGAGCGTCAGGAAGACGATCGCGCTGTTGGTGGCGTGGCCGCTGGGGAAGCTGAGCCCGGTGACGGGGACGAGGTGGTCGACCAGCTCGGGCCGGGTGCGGTGGAAGAAGAACTTGGCCTGCGCGGCGAGCAGCGAGCCGCTGACGGTGGCTGCCAGCACGAGCGCGGCGGTGAGCCACAGCCGGCGCACGAGGAGCAGCCCGACCGTGATGCCGACCGCGAGCGTCAGGATCGTGCCGCTGCCGACCGCGGTGATGTCGACCATGGCCTGATGCAGCCATTCCGGCCCGATCGGCTGCTTCGTGTCGCCGGGCACGCGCAAGCCGAGGATGATCGCGCGGTCCCAGCGAAACGTCTCCTGATCGATGATCGAGAAGCCGAGCAGCAGCAGCGCGACGAACCCCGCCGCCGCCATCGCGATCCACAAGGCACGGGGTGCGGGCGGCGCCGCGGCGGGTTCTTCGTCGGGTATCAGCGGGGTCCGGGGCATCCATGGTGGCTGCCACAGGTGTTGCACCCGGTTCAAGGATGGCCTTAACGCAAGGACATGATCGCACATCTGAAGGGACGGCTGGAGGCCATCGGCCTCGACCATGCGGTGATCGATGTCGGCGGGGTCGGCTATCTGGTCGGCGCATCGGCGCGCACGCTGGCGGCGATCGGTCCGGTGGGCGAGGCGGCGACGCTGTTCACCGAGATGCTGGTGGGTGAGGATTTCATCCGCCTCGTCGGCTTCGCGAATGCGGCGGAGCGCGACTGGTTCCGGCTCCTGACCGGGGTGCAGGGGGTCGGCGCGCGCGTGGCGCTGGCGATCCTTTCGGCGCTGGAGCCGGCGGATCTGTCACGCGCGGTGATGGCGCAGGACAAGGCGACGGTGGCGCGCGCCAACGGCGTCGGTCCGAAGCTGGCCGAGCGGATCGTGCGCGAGCTGAAGGACAAGGTGGGCGGGGTGGCGCTGGGGCCGGCGGCGGCGGCGCAGGTGGTGCCGGCGGGCGCGGGCGCGGATGCGGTGTCGGCGCTGCTGAACCTGGGGTTCCGCCCGGCCGAGGCGGCGAGCGCGGTCGCGGCGGCGGAGGAGGAGCTGGGCGCGGTCGCGTCGCTGGACGCGCTGGTGCGGTTGGCACTGAAGAAGGCGGCGAAGGGGTAGCGTCCGTCATGCCGGACCGATTCCGGCATCCAGGGTTTCCGGCCCCGACGGGTGTCGGGCGCGCGGAACCCCGGACCCCGGATCGAGCCCGGGGTGACGGGACTTGGCTTGAGTTCTCGACATCACCGGGCGGCCTCCGCTACGGAACGAAGCGTGACCGAGGAAGACGACCGCCTGCTGTCCCCGCTGCGTTCGGCGGAGGATGTGGATGCCGCGCTGCGGCCCCGGCATCTCGACGAATTCGTTGGGCAGAAGGCGGCGCGCGAGAATCTGCGTGTGTTCATCCAGGCGGCGAAGGCGCGCGGCGATGCGCTGGACCATGTGCTGTTCTTCGGGCCGCCGGGGCTGGGCAAGACCACGCTGGCGCAGATCGTCGCGCGCGAAATGGGGGTGGGGTTCCGCGCCACCTCCGGGCCGGTGATCGCGAAGTCGGGCGATCTGGCGGCGCTGCTGACCAATCTGGAGGACGGCGACGTCCTGTTCATCGACGAGATCCACCGCCTCCAGCCCGCGGTCGAGGAAGTGCTGTACCCCGCGATGGAGGACCGCGCGCTCGACCTGATGATCGGCGAGGGGCCGTCGGCGCGCTCGGTCAGGATCGACCTGCCGCGGTTCACGCTGGTCGGCGCGACGACGCGGCAGGGACTGCTGACGACGCCGCTGCGCGATCGCTTCGGCATCCCGATCCGGCTGCAATTCTATACCGTCGAGGAACTGGAGCGCGTGGTCAGCCGCGCGGCGCAGCTGCTGGGGCTGGGGATCGCGCGCGACGGCGCGATCGAGGTGGCGCGGCGGTCGCGCGGTACGCCGCGGATCGCGGGGCGGCTGCT
>CAJYKB010000008.1 GCA_913774925.1 uncultured Sphingomonas sp.
CCTGGCAGGATCGCGCGGATCGCGGCGGTGACGTCGCCCGCCGCCGGATCGATCACGTGCGTCGCGCCCAGTTCCATCGCGAGTTCGCGCCGCGCCGCGACCGGCTCGACCAGGATGATCGTCGCGCAATCGCGCAGTGCCGCGCCCATCACCGCCGCCAGCCCGACCGGGCCGCCGCCGACGATCGCGATCGACGACCCCGCGCGGCACGCCAGCGAGCGCATCACCCCGCCCGCGCCGGTCTGGAACCCGCAGCCGAGCGGCCCGAGGATCTCCAGCGGCGCCGAGTCGTCGGTCACCTTCACGACGTTGCGCGCACGCACGATGGTGTTCGCGGCGAAGCTGGATTGGCCGAAGAAATGCGAGGCGATCGCCTCGTCGCCATTGGCGAAGGCCTTCGATCCGTCCTCCAGCCGCATCCCGGCATAGTTGAGCGGAGGAAAATCGCGGCAATAGCTGGGTAGATGCTCGGCGCAGCGCTCGCACTGCCCGCAGCTGGAGAAGCCCAGCACGATGCGGTCGCCGACCGCCAGCCCTTCGACCCCCTCGCCGACCGCCTCGATCACACCCGCGCCCTCGTGCCCCAGCACCGCGGGGAGGGGATAGGGGGCGAACTGGTCGCGGAAGATGAGGTCGGTGTGGCATAGCCCGACACCCGCGATTCGCACCTGCACCTCGTTCGCACGCGGCGCCTGCACCTCCACCGTTTCGATCGAAAAGTCGCCCTGCGGCTGGCGGGCGACGGCGGCGGTGGTCTGCATGGCGGGTGGGTTCCTCTACTGGATCGTCTGCCGCCAGCCGCTCGGCGTCTGGCCGGCGTACTGGCGGAAGGCGCGGGTGAAGTGGCTCTGGCTGGTGAAGCCCAGCTGGTCGGCGATCGCCGCGATCGGCATGTCCGATCCGCCGAGCAGCTCCTGCGCGCGGTCGAGCCGCGCCTTCATGACATATTGGTGCGGGGTGGTGCCGGTCGCCTTCTTGAAGACGCGGCAGAAATGCGACGGGGTCAGGTCGGCCTGACGGGCGAGCGCGTCCAGGCTGTGGTCCGCTTCCGGACGCGCCAGTATCTCGTTCATGATCTGATGGATGCGGTAGGCGGAGGCATCCGCGCTGGGGATGGGCGCCTCGGTCGGCCCCATGCTGCCGCGCAGCGTATGGGCGCGCAGTGCCTCGAGCAGGGTGCCGATATACGTCTCGCGCTCCTGCGTCGGCGCGGCGTACAATTCGCCCAGGATCTGGCGCGTGAGCGCGATGCCGAGCGGGTCAGCGAAGGCGAAGCGCATTGCCTGGAACTGCTCGACCGCGCTCGCCCGGCTCAACTCGGCCAGCGGCACGGAGACGGTGACCACGTCCAGCTCGCCGTCGATCCGCCAGCCGGTGCTGACGTCGGCGGGGACGATCGTCGCGCAACCGGGCACCGACCGCTCGCTGCTCCAGTGATCGGCCTGCCACAGCCGGGTGTCGGGCTTTCCCCCGACATGAACGACGAAGACCGGATCGACCAATGCGGGCAATTCGTAGCTGCCGATGAACTGGCGCCAGCGCGCGAACTGCCACGCACCGATGTTGACGCTGCGATCGGGCGCGCGCCCGATCGTCCTCGCGATGATCGTCTCGTTGGTCGACACCGCAGACAGCCCTCCTCTCATCACGCAGGCCGCAGGACGACGTCGAGGTTCTTCAGGCCGTTGATGAAGTTCGACCGGAACCGTCGCGGCGGCGCTTGCACCGCGAAGGATGTAACACGCTCCGCGAGCATGTCGAACGCGATGCGCAGCTGCATCTCCGCCAGCCGCGAGCCGACGCAGACATGCTGGCCAGCGCCGAAGCCGACATGCTGCGCGCCCTTTCGCCGCACGTCGAACCGGTCGGCATCGGGGAAGACCGCCTCGTCGCGGTTGGCGGCGATGTACCACAGCACCACCTTGTCGCCCTTCGCAACCGGATGCCCGCCGACGGTCGTGTCCTGCGTCGCGGTGCGGCGCATGTGCATGACGGGGCTGGCGTAGCGGACGATCTCCGGCGCGGCGGTCTTGAGCAGATCGCGGTCGGCGCGGATCGCGTCCCATTGATCGGGGTGCGCGGAAAAGGCGGCGACGCCGTGGCTGAGCGAGTTGCGCGTCGTCTCGTTGCCGCCGACCAGCACCAGGATGAGGTTGCCGACGAAGTCGCCGAACGGCACCGGCACGCCGTCTATTTCGGCATTGGCCAGCAGGGAAGCGATGTCGCCGCTGGGCTTGGCGCGGCGGGCCTCGAACAGCTCTTGCGCGAAGGCGAAGAACTCGCCCAGCGTCGCCGCCATCGCGTCCGGGCTCTGGCGGAATTCGGGGTCGTCCTCACCCACGAAGGCGTTGGTCCAGTCGTACAGCTTGGGCCACAGGTCGATCGAGACGCCCAGCAGCTCCGCCAGCGTCATCAGCGGGAGCGGTGCGGAGAGCGCGGGGACGAGGTCGATCGCCTCGCCGAGCGGAATGTCCGCGATGAGCGTCGCGACGCGCTCGCGGATGCGCGCCTCGATCCCGTCGAGCCGCACCGGCGACAGCGCGGGCATGACGAACTTGCGGTAGCGGGTGTGGATCGGCGGATCGCGCGAGATGAAGGGAATGCCGATCGCGGACTCGCCCGCGCCGGTCAGCCCGACCTCGTTTTCGTTGAAGATGCGGTGGCCGCCGTTCTCGTGTGCGGAGGAGAACAATTGCGGCTGGCGCGACACCTCGACGATGTCGGCGTGGCGCGTGACCGCCCAGAAGCCCGCGCCGTCGCTCTCCGGGTTCCAGTGGACCGGGTCGTCGCGGCGGAGCGCCGCGAACGTGTCCCACGGCACCCCGCCCTCGTAGAGCGCGGGATCCTTCAGATCGACGGCCATGGTCAGAACGCCACGCGGATCGAGCCGCCGTAGGTGCGCGGCGTCGAGGGGACGAGGAAGTTGTACGGGAAACCGGCGCCGCGCAGGTCGAGGCCGTAGGCGTAGGTGCGCGCGTTGAAGAGGTTGTTGGCGAACGCCTTGAAGGTGATCCGGCCCGTCGTCAGCGCGGCGGTCAGATTGACCTTCGCATAGCCCTCCTGCTGCAATTCGCTGTTCGCTTGCGCGGTGCCGACCGCGTTGGTGGTGTTGAAGGGCGAGAAATACTGGCGCGAGAAATAGGCGACGCTAGGCGATACCGTCAGCCCGTTGGTGCCGTCCCGGAACAGCGTCAGGTCCACCCCGCCCTGCGCGGTGAAGCGCGGCGCGAAGGGCAGGTCGTTCCCGTTGAGCACGGTGTTCTGGAGCGTCAGCTCCTTGTAGGTCGCATGCAGATAGCCCGCCGCCGCGGTCAGCGTGATCGCGGGCGACACGCGCAGCCGCGCCTCGCCCTCCGCGCCGTACACCTCCGCCTTGGGCGCGTTGACCAGGAACGATACCGGGCCGGGGCGCGTGTCCTGCACCTGCTGGTTGCTGTAGTCGTAGTAGAAGCCGGCGGCGCTGAGCGTCAGCGCATTGTCGAGATAGCGCCCCTTCACGCCGACCTCATAGGCGTTGACCCGCTCCGGCGCGATGTAGTTGATCCCCGCGGACGAGGTATAGCCGCCGCCGTTGAACGCGCCGGAGCGATAGCCGCGGTTGTAGCTGGCATAGACCAGGGTGCCGCCGTCGAACGTATAGGCGAGCGAGACGCGGCCCGTCAGCGCGTTGTTGCGGCCATTGACCGCGAAGCGGGCGCCCGGATCATAGGCGCAGGTGCCGGTCACGCCCGCGCACGGCACGGTGGTGGCGAGCGGCGTCTGCGCGCCCCCGATGTCGCCGGCGAACAGATAGGCATAGCCGTCGCTGTAGCGGCTGCGATCCCAGGTGTAGCGCGCGCCCAGCGTCAGGACGAGCTTCTCGGTCAGGTCGTAGTCGCCCTGCGCGAAGACCGCATAGGAGCGGCGCGTCTGGCGGTAATGCTGGAAGAAGCCGCCGTTCACGCCCGGGCCGAGCACCTGGCCGATGTTGAACGTGTTGTCGGTGGTGACCTGATCCCAGCCGTAGAAGCCGCCCGCGACGAGTTTCAGCCGGTCGCCGGCGTAATTGACGCGCGCTTCCTCACTGAATTGCTGGAAGTTGGAACGCCAGTTGATGTCGAGGACGTCGAGCGGCGAGCCGTCGGCGGCCTGTTGCAGGTTCTGCGCGCCGCCGTCGCGCGAGGTGATCGAGGTGAAGGTCAGCGTCGGCGACAGTTCGTAGGCGATCGTCGCGGAGGCGCCGTATGCCTCGGTGCGGTTCAGGCCGATGCGATTCTCGTTGGTCTGGAAGAAGCCCAGCCCGGTGCGGAACGGCTGGAGCCCGTGGACGGCGGCCTGCGTGCCGCGATCGCGGCCGCCATAGACCTTCAGCTTGATGTCGAGCGGACCGTCGCCCGGGCGGATGCGAAGCACCGCCCGGCCCTGCAACGTGTTCTGCGAATTGGCATCGCGACCGCCGGGAAAGACGTTGTCGATCTGCCCGTCGCCTTGCGCGTAATTGCCGGAGATGCGCAGGCCGAGCTGGTTCTCGACCATCGTCGTCTCGATCGCGGCCTGCGCGGTATAGGTGTCGAAGTTGCCGTAGCCGCCCTCGGCATAGCCGCTGTTGCCGCTGAGCGCGGGCGCCTTCGTGATGAAGTTGATCGCGCCGCCGGTGGTATTGCGCCCGAACAGCGTGCCCTGCGGTCCGCGCAGCACCTCGACCCGCTCCAGGTCGAACAGTCCCATGCCGTGCGCGGTGCGGCTGGCGAGGTAGATGTCGTCGATATAGACGCCGACCGGTGACGCCTGGTTGGAATTGTATTCGTTGGCGACGCTGATCCCGCGCAGCGAGAAGTTCGGCTGCGTGTTGCCATAGGGGCTGCTGATCTGGAGATTGGGAACCGCCGCGGCGAGGTTCGCGGAATTGGTGATGCCCTTCGTCGCCAGCGTGTTGCCCGCGATCGCGGAGATCGCGATCGGCACCGACAGCACCGATTGCTCGCGGCGCTGCGCGGTGACGACGATGTCGCCGTCGCTCGTCACGCCGGGCTCCTGCGGCGCGGCGGTGGCGGTGACCGGAGCGGCCGAGGTGTCGGGATAGGGCGCGGTGGCGGGCAGCGGGTCCGCGGACTGGGCATGGCCGACCGCAGGAAATGCAAGCGAAACCCCTGCCAGCAGGACGGCGGTGATCCTGGCGCTCATGGCCCTCTCCCTTGATGTCGAGGCGCTCGGACGGCCTCTTTCGTAGCCTCGCTCTACCGCAGGCGATGGCGAGGGGCGTTACATCGCCTTGTGCTGCTTTTTGACGTTTTTTGCGGTGGCGGGGGTCGCACGGCCGTTCGCCACGATCGCTCCGCTGGGGTTAAGCCGTTGCTTCCATTTCGATTGTGGCTGCGTATGCGACGAGCCGTTGGGAAATGAGGGGAAGCCGTGCGATCCCGCGCCGCGAATGGATGGAAGATGTCATCTTCGCCTCACATAACGATCACGGCGGTGACGATGCCGCCGGGGGTGGGGACCTTCCGATGCTTTCATTACTGGCGGCGCAGGCTATCGCTGCGTCGGCTCCAACGACGATCGTGCCGAAATATGCGGCGACCTTCAGCGAGAATTTCGTCACCTGGGATGCCGGGCCGGATGCGAATGCCAAGACGTGGCCGCTGCATCGCTGGCGCACGGTCGACAAGGGCGGGTCGACGACGATGTTCGGCAACGACACCCAGCCTACCGACTCGGCGTTCCGGCGGACGCCCTATTACCTTTCCGTCACCGCGACCAAGGGCAGCGACGGCAAGTGGCGCAGCGGATATGCGTCGACGAAGTTCAGCTTCGCGCAACTGCGCGGCTATTTCGAATTCGACGCCAACGTACCCGTCTGCACGAAGGGCGCCTGGCCCGCCTTGTGGATGATCCCGGCCGAAGCGTCCTACATCTGGCCGCAGCACGGCGAGATCGACGTGCTGGAGGCGGTCGGCGACGGCAAGATCTATCAAAGCTATCACAGCATCACCGCGCCCAAGGGCGGGGTGACCCGCAACACGCGCGTGTCGTGCCAGCGCGGTTGGCACACCTATGGCGTGCTGTGGCGCAAGGATACGCTCAGCTTCTATATCGACCGAAAGCTGACGCATTCGACGCGGACGCCGTCCGACTATACGCGGCCGATGTACCTGATCTTCAACCTGGCGATGGGCGGCGGCTGGGCGGGCAAGCCGACCGTCACGCGCGAACAGATGTTCGTCCGCCGCGTGACGGCCTGGCCGGAGCAATAGGGTCGCCCCGCCCCGGCCGTGCGCTAATCAGTCCGCTACGTCGACCGGAGTGGTCGCGATGATCGTCGGGCGCGCGGCGGCGAGGTCGCGCGCCGCGAGGCCGAACGCCTTGAAATGGTCCGACGTCATGTGCGCCTGCACCGCCGACTGATCGGCGTAGAGTTCGTTGAACACATAGCGCCGCTCACCCTCGGCCTCGCGCCACAGGTCGTAGTGGAGCACGCCGGCTTCCGCGCGCGACGCGGCGACGCAGATGCGCGCGGCGGCCTCGAATGCGTTTTCCTGGCCTTCCTTCACGCTGACGAAGGCGATCACTTTCACGGACATACGGCTCTCCTCTTTTGTCGCTCCGCTGTGCGGCGTCACCCGGCCGGAGGCAAGCACGCGGGATAGTTTCATTTCATACTATCCTGCGCTATCCTGCCCCGATGGCCACCGACCTGCTCACCCCGCCCGAGGGCGCCGCCGACGACTGGACGATCCCGCAGGGCTGGGATCGCTACACGGCCGAGGAACATGCGACCTGGGACACGCTGTTCGAGCGGCAGGCGCGGCTGCTGCCGGGACGGGTGACACCGGAGTTCCTGGAGGGGCTGGACGTGCTGCGGCTGTCGAAGCCGGGCATCCCCGATTTCGAGGAGCTGTCCGACCGGCTGATGAAGGCGACCGGATGGCAGGTGGTGGCGGTGCCGGGGCTGGTGCCCGATCACGTCTTCTTCGACCATCTCGCCAACCGCCGCTTCGTATCGGGCAATTTCATCCGCCGCCCGGATCAGCTCGACTATCTGGAGGAACCCGACGTCTTCCACGACGTGTTCGGGCACGTGCCGCTGCTGACCAACCCCGTCTTCGCCGATTACATGCAGGCCTATGGCCGCGGCGGGCAGCGCGCGGCGGCGATGGGGGCGATCGAGCGACTGTCGCGGCTGTATTGGTACACGGTCGAGTTCGGGCTGGTGCGGTCGGGCGACGCGTTGAAGCTGTACGGCGCCGGGATCGTGTCGTCCTATACCGAGTCCGTCTTCGCGCTGGAGGATCCGTCGCCCAACCGGATCGCGTTCGACCTGGAGCGCGTGATGCGCACGAAGTACCGGATCGACGACTTCCAGCAGAATTACTTCGTCATCGACAGCTTCGACGACCTGCTCGACCAGACGCTCAATACCGATTTCGCGCCGCTGTATGCGGCGATGGCGGGCCAGCCCGATATCGAGATCGAGACGATCCTGCCCGAGGACCGCGTCTATACCCGCGGCACGCAGGCACGCGTGCGCGCCGCAGGGTAAGGCGTGGCGCCGTCAGGCGTTCTTCTTCACGCTGTCGGCCATGCGGGCGAGCTGTTCGGGCGTCGCCTCCTGCTGGTACGCGGCCTTCCACTGCGCATAGGGCATGCCGTAGATCGCTTCGCGCGCGCTCTCCTTGTCGATGCCGGCGGCCTTCGCGGTCCAGTCCGACAGGCAGTTGCGGCAGAAGCCCGCCAGCCCCATCAGGTCTACGTTCTGCGCGTCGGTGCGGTGGCGCAGGTGGCGTACCAGCCGGCGGAAGGCGGCAGCGGCAGCGGCGTCCGGAACGGTGTCGAGCGGGTCCATGCAATCGTCTCCAAAAACCGATCGAGGTTGATCCCGGCGCGTTAACCGCTAGAGCGCCGGGCGGCAAAGCAGGAACGCGCATGACCCACACTCCGACGCTCGATGCGAACACGATCCTCCCGCGGTCGCGCAAGGTGCGCGTGCTCGCCACGCTCGGGCCCGCGAGCAGCACGCCCGAGATGATCGCGACGCTGTTCCAGGCGGGCGCGGACGCGTTCCGCGTCAACATGAGCCACGGCGACCAGACGTCGAAGGTCGCCGTGATCCGCGCGATCCGCGACATGGAGACGCGGTTCAGCCGCCCGACCACGATCCTGGCCGACCTGCAGGGGCCGAAGCTGCGTGTCGGCAAGTTCGCGGGCGGGCGCGTGATGCTGGAGACGGGCAGCACCTTCGTGCTCGACCACGACGCGACGCCGGGCGATGCGACGCGCGTGCGGCTGCCCCACCGCGAGATCTTCGCCGCGATCGAACCCGGCGCGCGGCTGCTGCTGGACGACGGCAAGCTGGTGCTGCGCGTGACCGATCACGACGCCGACCGCATCGTCACCAATGTCGAGGTCGGCGGCGCGCTGAGCGACAACAAGGGGCTCAACGTCCCCGACGTGGTCGTGCCGATGGCGGCGCTGACCGACAAAGACCGCTCCGACCTGGCCTTCGCGATCGAGCAGGGGGTGGACTGGATCGCGCTGTCGTTCGTGCAGCGGCCCGAGGATCTGGCGGAGGCGCGCCGGCTGATCCAGGGGCGCGCGGCGCTGATGGCGAAGATCGAGAAGCCCGCCGCGATCGAGCGGCTGGAGGAGATCGTCGAGCTGTGCGACGGCGTCATGGTGGCGCGCGGCGATCTGGGCGTCGAGCTGCCGCCGCAGTCGGTGCCGCCGCTGCAGAAGCGCATCGTCGAGACCGCGCGCAAGATGGGCCGTCCGGTGGTGGTGGCGACGCAGATGCTGGAATCGATGATCCAGTCGCCCTCGCCGACCCGCGCCGAAGTGTCCGACGTCGCCACCGCGATCTACGACGGGGCGGATGCGATCATGCTGTCGGCGGAGAGCGCGGCGGGCGCGTGGCCGGTCGAATCGGTCGCGATGATGAACGCGATCGGCGATGCGGTGGAGCGCGATCCGGCGCACGGCGACCGCATCCACTTCACGGTGACGCGCCCCGACCCGACCACCGCGGACGCGCTGGCGGAAGCGGCGAAGAACATCGCGGCGACGGTATCGGCATCGGCAATCATCTGCTTCACGACGTCGGGTTCGACCGCGCGCCGGATCGCGCGGGAGCGGCCGGCCGTGCCGATCCTGGTGCTGACGCCCAATCCCGACACCGCGCGGCGGCTGGGGCTGCTGTGGGGGACGCACAACGTGTCCACCCGCGATGTCGGATCGTTCGAGGAGATGGTCGCCAAGGCGAAGCGGATCGCGCTGCGTCAGGGGATCGTGAAGGCGGGCGACAGCGTGATCGTGATGGCGGGTGTGCCGTTCCGCACGCCGGGGTCCACCAACGTGCTGCACGTGGTGCGGATCATCGGCGACGAGCTGAAGGGATATAAGGGGCCGGACGCGGGGTGAGTCGTGTTCCGGCGAACGCCGGAACCCAGAGCGCCACAGAGCCGCAGCCGATCGTGCGCGTGACCCTGGGCTCCTGCGTGCGCAGGAGCACAAGCTTCTATCCCAGCAGCGCGAGCGCGTCGGTGTCGATCGCCTGGGCGCAGCCGCCGCGCGCCATGGCGAGGAACATCGCGTCGCCGCGTTCGGTCCGCTTGGTGCTGGCGCTGGCGAAGACCGCGGTGGACACGCCCGACAGCAAGGTCAGGCGATAGTCGCGGTAGAGATCGTCGTAGCCGTAGTCGCGCACGCCGCGTGCGCGCAACTGCTCCAGATAATAGTCGAGCAGGTGGCGTTCGTGGCGGCGGCGGTCCTCGATCGAGAGCGCGAGGCCCAGGAAATAGGCGACGTCGACCGCGCCCTTGCCGATCGCGGGCGATTGCCAGTCGAGGATCGCGAGCCGGTCGCGCCCGCCGTTCGCGTCGAACAGCATGTTGTCGAGGCGGAAATCGCCGTGGGTGAGCGTGAACGGCCCGTCCGGCGCGGCCATCGCGGCGTGGATGCGCGCGCCATAGCCGTCGCATACCGCCATATATTCGGGCTCCAGCACGCCGTCGTAGCGGCGGTGGAACTCGGCGAGGCAGTCGGGAAACACCTTCAGCACGACATCGCGCGCGGCGCTGGTGTCGAGGAAGTCGTGCGCGCGCAAGCTGTCGTCGTTCCAGCGCGGGGCGTGAAGCGCGGCGGCCTGCTCCATCGCCGCCTCCGCGTCGGCGAGATCGCAGCCGGTGAGCTGGTTGCCGGGGCGCGCGGGGGTCAGATCCTCCAGCAGCAGCGCGAAACTGCCGTCGGTGGCGTCGTATTCGGCGGCGTGGCAGCGCGGGGTGCGCACCGCGACGGTCGGCGCAAGATGCCGGTAGAAGCCGACCTCGCGCGCGTAGAGCCCGAAGTCGCGGCCCGTCGCGCGGCTGACGGGATCGGCGGCGGCGAATTTGCCGACGAAGCTGGCGGGCGCGCCCTCGTCACGGTCGTAGGTGACCGCGAAGCGGATCGAATCGCCCAGCATCCCGACGCCGACCGCCTTCGATTCGACCGCGACGACGCGCGCGTCGCGGATCGTGCCCGCGGCGCGCAGCCGCTCGGTCAGCCAAGCGGCGTCGACCGCGCCCGCCTCCAGCGCGGCGCTCATCGCCGCCCGCCGTCGCAGCGCACCACGGTGCCGGTGACGAAGGAGGATGACGGGCTGGCCATCCACAAGGCGGTGGTGACAACCTCCTCCGGCCGACCGGGACGGCCGAGCGCATTGGGCGCGCGCTCGCGGGCCTCCTCGGTCCACGCCTTGGCGATGTCGGTCAGGAAGGGGCCGGCGGCGATCGCGTTGATGCGGACCCTGGGCGCATATTCGGCGGCCATGCTGACGACCATCGCGTTGAGCGCGGCCTTCGCCCCGGCATAGGAGACGACCGCGGGCATCGGCTCCAGCGAGGCGATCGAGGAGGTGGCAATGACGCTGCCGCCGTCACTGCGCGCCATGCGATCGGCGATGTTGGCGATCAGGCGGAACGGCCCCTTGAAGTTGAGCGAGACGACGCTGTCGAACAGCGCCTCGCTCACCTCGTGGCTGGGGGTCATCGGCCCCATGCCGGCGTTGGCGACCAGCAGGTCGACGCGGCCGAACGCCGCCCAGGCACGCTCCGCCAGCGCATCCATCTCGTCCCAGCGGCCTGCATGCGCGGGCATGGCGGCGGCGCGGCGGCCACGGCGACGGATCTCGTCGGCGACCGCCTCGCACGCATCGGCCTTGCGGCTGGAGATGATGACGTCGGCGCCCGCGTCGGCGAAGGCCAGCGCCATCTCGCGCCCCAGCCCGCGCGATCCGCCGGTGACGAGCGCGACCTGACCCGACAGGTCGAACAGGGGATGGGGTTGGGGCATGGCGTTTCCTCTCCCGCGCGCCGCGCTGCCCGCGGTCGCCGTAACTCCTGTTATGCACATCGCATCCGGAACGCCAAGCCGGTCGTGCGCGCTGTTGCCGCATGACCGGACGGGTGAAGCGCAAGGCGGGGCTGGCGGAGGCAGCGGCGCGTGCCGCGGCGGAACGCGACATCCCCGCGACCTGCGCGCTGTGCGCGCGTCCGCTCGGCGTGCGCGTCGAATGGCATCATGTCGTGCCGCGCAGCGAGGGCGGGGTGGAGACCGCGCCGCTACATCCGATCTGCCACCGGGCGCTGCATGCCGCGGCGGACAATGCGACACTTGCGCGCGCGGGGACGCTGGAGGCGGTGCGGGAATGGCCGGCGGTCGCGCGGTTCCTGCGTTGGGTCGCGGACAAGCCGGCGGACTTTCACGCGCCGACACGCCGCGGCCGGTGATGTGGCGGCGGTGCGGCAAGTGTGCCGTATCGCCGCCATAATGGCACCGACCCGTTCATGTGGCCGACAGAAACCGTGTCAGAACGGCAACAGTTGCAATCTTGATCGCGATCATTGTGCGATTGCGAGCAACCAAGCCCGACGAGCGCGGTTAGCGCAGTCCAAGCCCGGACCTGCGGTGCGGCAGACCGGGCAACAACAGTAAAGATTTGAGGGATCGTATGCGTAAGCTCGTTCTTGCGGCCGTTGCCGCTTCGGCCGCGTTTGTGGCCACCCCGTCGCTGGCGCAGGACATGGCGTCGGACACCGGCACCACCGCCACCGCACCCGATGGCACCCGCGCGTTCGGCATCGAGCCGTATTTCGGCGTCCGCGGCGGCTGGGAGGAATTCTCCAAGGACAGCGTCCCCGGCGCGCCGATCGGCGACAAGCTGAACGGGTCGCTGGTCGAGGGTCTGGTGGGCGTGAACGTGCCGCTGGGGCCGGTCTTCGTCGGTGCCGAGGGCAACGTGGCCAAGGGCGTGTCAGGTGACATCGACTGGCAGTATGGCGCCGCCGGCCGCTTCGGCTTCCGCGCCGGCGAGAGCGGCATGATCTACGGCAAGGTCGGCTACCAGTGGGTCAACTTCGACAAGCGCGTCGACACCAACCGCGACTTCCACGACGTGACCTACGGCGTCGGCTTCGAGGTCGGTCCGAAGGAGATCGGTCTGGGCGGGATCACCGGCAACTCCGGCATCCGTCTGCGCGGCGAAGTGTCCACCTTCGGCTGGACCAACAGCTTCCGTCCGACGCTGGGCATCATCGCCCACTTCTGACGAACCGGTTCCGGCTGCCAAGGGAGCTCAGGCAGCCGGCCGCACCAGTGGCGTTTCGTGCGGGTAAAAAGGAAGGGGCGGTGCCGCGTGGCACCGCCCCTTTTTCATGGGATCGAGGAGGTCAGTCCTTCGACACCGCACCATTCCCCTGACCGGTGACGAGCACGTCGCCATCGGCGCTGAAGCTGGTCGCGGGCAGCGTGGACACCTGCCGCCCG
>CAJYKB010000009.1 GCA_913774925.1 uncultured Sphingomonas sp.
GCACCAACGCCAGCTGCCCGACCGCGCTGCTCGCGGGCATCGACCTCTACATGGCGCCCGACAGCTGGAAGCCGCTGTACGATTCGCTGCTGGCGCAGGTGAAGGCCGGGCAGGTGCCGATGACCCGCCTCGACGATGCCGTATCGCGCATCCTTCGGGTGAAGGCGCGGATGGGGCTGTTCGAGGCGGGCCGTCCGTCGTCGCGTCCGCTCGCGGGGCAGTTCGACCTGCTCGGCAGCCCCGCACACCGCGCCATCGCGCGCGAGGCGGTGGCGAAGTCGCTGGTGCTGTTGAAGCAGCAGGGCAGCGTGCTGCCGATCCGCCCCGGCGCGAAGGTGCTGGTCGCGGGCGACGGCATGGACGATGTCGGTCGCCAGTCGGGTGGCTGGACGCTGACGTGGCAGGGCACCGGGGTCGATGCCTCGCGCTTCCCCGGCGCGACCACGATCTGGAAGGGGCTGGACCAGGCCGTCACCGCCGCGGGCGGCACCGCGACGCTCTCGCCAAACGGCAGCTTCACCACGAAGCCCGATGTCGCGATCGTCGTCTTCGGCGAGACGCCCTATGCCGAATTCCAGGGCGACCTGAAGGCGCTCCAGCTCGCCCCCGAACTGCGCGCGCCCTGGGCGACGATGAAGGTGCTCAAGGCGAAGGGCGTGCCCGTCGTCGCGGTGATGCTGACCGGGCGGCCGCTGTACGTGAACCCCGCGCTCAACACCGCCGACGCCTTCGTGGTGGCGTGGCTTCCGGGGTCGGAGGGAGCGGGCATCGCCGACGTGCTGGTGGCGGGGAAGGACGGCGCGGCGAAGCGCGGCTTCACCGGCAAGCTACCGACCGCCTGGCCGGTCAGCGCCGCCCCCGGCGCGGCGACGCTCTTCCCGCTCGGCTACGGCCTGACCGGCGCCGCGCCCTTCACGCGCCTGCCCGAGGTGGCGGGCGTACCCGAGACCGCGACTGAGGGCGTGTACCTCGACCGCGGCACACCCAGCGCCGCTTGGTCGCTGGAGGTCGGCGCCCCCGGCGGCTCGGCGACGCGCATCACCAACGTACCCGCCAGCGCCGCCGCAGGCCATGTCACCGTGACGGCGACCGATCACGTCGTGCAGGAGGGCGCGCGCCGTTTCGCCGTCGCACAGGGCCAGGCGACGATCGCGCTCGCGACGCAGGTGCCGGTCGACGTCACGCGCCAGTCGAACGGCGACGTCACGCTGGTCATGACCGTCCGCCGCGACGGTGCGGTGTCGGGCACGCCCACGATCGGCGTGCGGGGCGGCGCGACCGTGACCGAACTCCCCTTCCCCGAACTCGCCGCGCTGCCGCAGGGCCAGTGGAAGACGCTGTCCGTCCCGCTCAAATGCTTCGTGAAGGCGGGCGCTGACCTGTCGAAGCTCGACGTCCCCTTCGCGCTGACGCTGACCGGCCCGACCACGATCAGCCTGTCGCGCGTCGCGCTGGGAATGGTCGCGGATCAGACGGCGGCTTGCGCGAAATAATGTTGTGCTCCGGCGAACGCCGGAGCCCAGGGGTCACGTACGCCAACGCTGGTTGGGGCGTGGAACCCTGGGCTCCTGCGTGCGCACGAGCACAAGCTACCCCCCCACCACCCGCGCCAGAAACGCCGCATGCGGCTCCGCATGGCGCAGCGTCCCCGCCACCGCCTCGCGCATCCGCGCCAGAATGTCGCGCAACTCCCCCTCGTCGAATTGATCCGCCAGCACCGAATGCCGCGCGGGCCAGTCCTCGAACCCCGCATACATGCTCAACCAGCTCGGATCCTGGAACGTGTCCCATTCATTGCGCACGAACTCGCCACCCGCGCGCCACGCATCCAGCTTGATCTGCAACCCCTCGGTCGGCGGCACCGCACGCATATGGTCCCAGAACGGCTCCCCGACGCGCCCGTTCGCGCGGTAATGCAGCAGCAGAAAGTCGCGGATCCGCTCGAACTCCAGCACCGACGGGCGATTGTACGTCGCCGCCAGCCGCGCGTCGCACGCGCGGTCGGGGAATAGTGCGACCAATCGCTCCAGCCCCGACTGGATCAGCGTGATGCTGGTCGATTCCAGCGGCTCCAGAAACCCCGATGCCAGCCCCAGCGCGACGACATTCTTCTCCCAGAAGCGCGCACGGTGCCCCGTCGTGAAGCGCAACCAGTTGGGTGCGGCCAGCGCCTCCCCCTCCAGCGACGCCGTCAGCACCTCCTCCGCCGCCGCATCGGTGGTGAAATCGGAGCAATAGACATAGCCGTTGCCGATGCGGTGCCGCAGCGGGATATGCCATTGCCACCCCGCCGCGCGCGCGGTGGCGGTGGTCAGCGGCGGTGGCGGGCGGTCCGCCGCGCGGCAGGGGATCGCGATCGCGCGAGCGCACGGCAGCCACTGGCGCCAGTCGACATAGGGCACCCCCAGCGCCTCGCCCAACAACAGGCTGCGGAACCCCGAGCAATCCACGAACAGGTCGCCCGCGACGCGCCGCCCGTCGTCCAGCACCACCGCCGCGACCGCGCCGTCCTCTGCCAACAGATCGACCGAGGCGATCCGCGCATCGACGTGCCGCACCCCGTTGGCGGTCGCCAGCCGCCGCAGCAGCGCGGCGAACTTCGACGCATCGAAATGTACCGCGAAATTGAACACGCCCAGGTCGTTCGCCGGCCGGTCGCTCGGCGGCAGGAACAGCCCGCGCTCCGCCAATTGCGTCGCCAGACAATAGTCCGACAGCGGCGCCGTCTCCCCCGCCGCGCGCATCTTCAGCCAATATTGGTGGAACGCCACGCCCCGCGCCGGCACGCCGTACAGCCCGAACGGGTGGAAGAAGCGCTCGCCCGGCGCCTTCCACCCGTCGAAGCGGATGCCGAACTTGATCGTCCCCTCGGTCTCGCGCAGCACATCGGGCTCGCCCAGCTCGACCGCGGCGAAGAAATCGCGGATCGCCGGCACCGTCGCCTCGCCGACACCCACCGTGCCGATCGCGGAACTCTCCACCACCGTGATGTCGGGCGCCATGTGCGACAGCCGCCGCGCCAGATAGGTCGCCGCCATCCACCCCGCGGTGCCCCCGCCGACGATCACGATCGACCGGATCGGTTGTGCCTGCGTCATTGATCCTCCCCAACCCCGTCATCTGCGCGGGAATGACGGACTTCGTCGAATGTCGAATATAGAAAAACCGCCGCCCCGACCCAAGGATCGAAGCGGCGGCAGGTGGTCGTCGCGCAGGGGGCCGACGGGACTTAGAACTTGACGCGAACGCCCGCGATGAAGCGACGCTCGTAGATGTTCTCGTTGAACACTTGGCTCGGGAAGGTGAGGTAGTATCGCTCCGTCTCACCAGTCAGGTTCGACGCCTGGCCGTACAGCGTCAGGAACGGAGTCACGTCGTACGACACCGACGCATCGACGTAGTTGGTCGGCTTCTGATACACCGCCAGACCCGTGATGCCGCTGTAATCCGACGACTGCAGACGCTTCGAGCGGTAATTGTAGGCAACGCGCGCCTGCAACCCGTATTGCTCGTACCACAGCGCCGCGTTCACCTGGTGCTTCGAATTGTCCTGGAACGGCTGCTTGTTGCCGGCCAGGTCGACGCGACCCGTCTCGCCCAGCGACAGCGTGTAGTTCGCGTCCAGACCGAAGCCGCCGAAGAAGCCGTCGACACCGTAGTCGCGCAACGACTGGCGCGCCGAGGCCTCGACACCCTTCAGCGTCCCGCCCTTGCCCTGCACCGGGGTGCGGATCGGCACCACGCGGCGGATCACGCCGTCGTTGTCCGGAATGTCGGTGCGGTTGATCGTGGTGTTGTCGATGAAGCTCTCGACCGCGATGTGGAACACGCCCGCCGCGATCAGGCTGGAGCGGCCGGTGTAATATTCCACGCTCGCCTCGACGTTGGTCGCGCGCCACGGATCCAGGTTCGGATTGCCGTAGGAGTCGCCGCCCGACGCCTCGAACCGCGCCGGCGTGATCGTCGTGTTGATCGCATAGTTGACGTTCAGGCCACCGCCCCAGCGCTGGAAGTCGAGGAGCGTCATCGTCTTCGAGAAGGACGCACGCGCGCGCAGCTTCTCGGTCACGTCGAACGCGACGTTGAACGCCGGCAGGAAGTCGGTGAACTCACGCTTCGTCACGAAATCGCCGGCATCGACCCCCGACACGCCGTAGGGCTGCGGCGCGCCGACGATGTTCTGGCGGACGTTGAGCCGCGTGTTGACGACCTGCACGCCGCCATTGGCGCGGAACGCCATGCCCAGCAGCTCCCCCTCGCCCGACACCTGCGCATAGCCGGAGATCTGGCGCAGCTTCACGGTGAAGCTGTCGGCCGGGTTCACGTTGTTGATGCTGCCCGGGTAGAACTTGTTCTGCCACGCCTCGGAGTTGTCCATCGCCTTGGGGTCGAGGACGAACAGAGCGGGCGTCCCGGCCGCCGGCAGCTGGTACTGGCGGATCAATCCGGAGAAGACCGGGTCGTTCGCCAGACGGGTGTAGCCCGCGGTATACGCAACGCCCGACGCATCGCGCACCTGGCACTTGCTGTCGTTCAGGTTGACGTCGAACGCCTTCCACTTGACGAGGCAGCCGTTGGCCGGGTTCGCCGCATTGTCGCGATTGCCCGCGTAGAAGGGCGACACGCGCTCGAAGGTGAACTGGTCCACGCTGCGCTCGCCGTAGCGGCCGCCGAACGACACCTTCACCTGATCGTTGGCCTGCCACTCCGCATCGCCGCGCAGCGCCCACAGATCGCCGTTCTGATACTGGTTGCCCTCGGACGAGATCGTCTTGAGGCCATAACGCGACGGGTCGGACGCCTGCGACAGGAAGGCGTTCGTGAAGCCGAACGCCGGCGCGCCGCTGGAATAGTCGACCAGCGCCTTCTGGCTGTAGATCTGGTAGCCGTTCGGGTTGAACTGCTTGTCGCCACCCAGCGACGCCGGATAGTTGCCGACCCCGTTATACGCCCATTGCGTGCCGTTGGTCAGGCTGAACTGGGTGTAACTCTGATCCTTGTTGCGATACGCCTTGCCGTAGATGCCACGGATGGTCGCCTTGAACGTGTCGCTCGGCTTCCAGTCGAGCTGCAGGTTGTAGTTCTGCGACTCGCTCTTGATGCGGAACGTCTCCGAATAGCTGTCGAAGTTGGGCAGGTCGTAATTGTAGGCCTGCACCGAATACAGGTTGAGCGCGCGCGACACATTGGCTCCCGCACCGCCGTCGACGCTGCCGAGGATCGTCGCCCCGGTGTCCGACGACTTCGTCGGGATGAACGGCGACGACTGCCAGTCGACTGCCTGCAACTGGAACCCGGCCGTGCGGTCGAACTGCGTCTGGCGGGTGTAGAAGGCGTCCGCCGTCAGGCGCAGCGCGTCGTTGATCTCAAACTGGAGCGAGGCGTTCGCGCCGAAGCGTTCACGGCTGGTGATGCGGTTCCACGCGGTGTGCGACTGCGGCGTGATGAACGCGTCGTTCGCGTCGCCATCACCGTTCACGTCGTAGCCGATCACGCGGCCATTCTCGGTGATCGGGGTGCCGCGCGACGTGCCGGCCGGCAGCCCCACGCCGAAGTCGCGCACGGTGTTGCCCTTGTCGTCCAGATAGTTGCGCTCCTGACGGGTGCGCACGCCGTAATCCTGGATCCCGCGGAAGCTGTTGCTCAGCGTCAGGTCGCTGTACGCCGCCGACACCAGCAGCCCGACCCGCTCGCCGCGGTACGACAGCAGCCCGTTGGCGGACGGATTCCACTTCTTCGTCTTGTCGCCATACTGGCCCTCGGCCGCGGCGGACATGGTCAGCCCGTCCTTCAGGTCGAATGGGCGGCGCGTCAGCAGGTCGACGGTGCCCGACAGGCCCGCCTGCTGGAGCGACGCGGTCGGCGACTTGAACACGGTCGCGCCCGCGAACAGCTGCGACGGGATGTCGGTGAAGTTCGGCTGCACCGTGGTCACCGAATTGGCGCCCAGGAACTGCTCGCCGTTCAGCAACGTCGTCACCTGCGGCAGGCCGCGGATGTTGACCGCGCCGCCCTCGCCCGCGTCGCGGCGGATCTGGACGCCGGGGATACGCTGCAGCGAGTCGGAGATGGTGACGTCGGGCAGCTTGCCGATGTCCTGCGCGCTGATCGCCTCGACCACGCTGTCTGCGTTGCGCTTCACCTCGATCGCGCGCGCCTGCGACGCGCGGATGCCGGTGACGACGATGTCCTCCGACGTATCGGCCTGCTGCGACGGGGCGGCCACCGCATCGGCAGGCGTCGCATTCACGTCGGGCGTGTTGCCGACCGGCGTCTGCGCCAGCACCGCGGCGGGCAGCAGCCCGGCGACGATCACCACCGACGATGCCGCTGCCAGCAGCTTCGAACGAACCAACGGCTCGCGACCGTAACGCATCGTAATCCCCTCCTGTCGAATGTCGGGCCGCGGTTAGCGCTCGCCCAACCAGTAATCAATTTGATTTATTCATTCGGGCGCACGTCTGTCAAGCGGTGTCGCTTTCGAGCAACATATCGGACGGGGCGCCGCGACTCAGTCGAGCGGCAGCGTCGTCGTCGACTTGATCTCCTGCATCGCGAAGGAGGAGCTGACGTCGTGGAGCGGCGCGACCTTCGTCAGCTTGCGATAGATGCGGTCGTAGTCGGCGATATCGCGCGCCACGATCTTCAGCAGATAATCTATGTCGCCGCTCATGCGGTAGAATTCGACCACCTCGGGCATCCGCGACACGCCCTGTGCGAAGGTTTCGAGCCATTCGTCGCTATGATGCGCGGTTCGCACCGCCACGATCACCGTCACGCCCAGCCCCAGCCGGTCGCGGTCGAGCACCGCGACCCGCCGCGCGATCACCCCGTCGCGCTCCAGTCGCTTGATCCGTTTCCAGCACGCGGTCTGCGACACGCCTGCGCGCTCGCCCACGTCGGCGATCGGGACGGTCGCGTCCTCCTGGAGGATGTCGAGGATGCGACGATCGATCGCGTCGAGAACAGGCTTCTCCATTACACCCTCAAAAGAGAACATCTTCCACCGATATAGCGGAATGCCCGCGGTATTGAGAACCCATTCTCCGAACCTCACCGCTATTATTCGCGCACCGTTTTTCATGGAGCGCCACGATGCTGAACCGCCTGTTCGTCGATCACCCCCGAAGCGTCGGCGAAAGCTATCCCGCCCATCTGATGGTCGCCACGCGGTTCGGCGTGACGATGATCGGCGCCGGCCTCGCCTGCCTCGTCCACGGGCTGGTGCCCGCGCTGTTCAAGTCCACCGGCAGCCGCGCGATCGGTGACCTGCACCAGCGGATGGTCACGCATCGCCGCCGCTGAGCCCGCCGCCGCGGAATAAATCATGCGCCGGCACGCGATCCGGCGCAGCGAAACGAAAAGAAATCGCCCCCGCCTGACCTATTGTGGCTGCGATCGGATCGCCTCTGAAGAGGGCGGACGCGCTTGCAGGGACACGCAGCCAGGTAATTTCGGGGGAAGACATGCGTCACGGTTTCACGATTTCGCTCCGCGCGGGGATGTTGCTCACCACCGCCGGCGCGGCGATGCTTGCCGGCATCGCCCCCGCCATGGCGCAGGCCACCCCCGATGCGCGCCCCGAAGCCCCGATCGCGTCGGGCAGCATCGAGGCCGCCGCAGCCGACGACGGCGCGGCCGACAAGGAGATCATCGTCACCGGCTCGCGGATCCGCCGCGCCGCGACCGACACGACCGTCCCCGTCGCCGTCATCGATCCGCAGACGATCGCCGATCGCGGCTTCGTCAGCGCGGGCGAGGCGCTCAACGTCCAGCCGTCGCTCAACCGCCAGCTGACGCAGGCGAACGGCAGCGGCGACGGCAGCGGCAGCGGGATCAACGCGCCGTCGCTGTTCGGTCTGGGCACCGGGCGCACGCTGACGCTGGTCAACGGCCGCCGCACCGTCACCACGTCCAGCGGGCTGGGCGATTCGCAGGTCGATGCGAACATCATCCCCGTCGGACTGCTCCAGCGGGTCGAGGTCGTGCAGGGCGGCGCCGCCGCGGTCTATGGGTCGGACGCGATCGCCGGCGTGGTCAATTACGTCCTGCGCAAGGATTTTCAGGGCATCGAGGGCGACGCGCAGGGCGGCGTGACCGAACGCGGCGATCGCCCGACCTACAGCGCGCGGCTGACCGCCGGCACCAATTTCGGCGGCGGGCGCGGCAATATCGCCGCCAACGTCGAATGGTCGCGCGTCGCCCCGCTCGCCTACGACACGCGCCCGCGCACCCAGCTGGGCCGGATCACCGTGCCCAACAGCGCCAATACCTCGTCCAGCGACGGCATCCCCTCCACGCGCGAGATCTTCGACGCGCGCTTCTGGGAGTTCAACGCCAACGGGGTGATCTTCACCACCCCCGCTCCCGTCTCTCGCTTCCTGCTGGGGCGTCAGTTCCAGCCCGACGGCAGCGTCGCGAACTTCAACATCGGCACGCAATACGGCGTCCCCTTCGCCGCCGGCGGCGACGGTTTCCCCTATTCGAAGCTGGTCGGCACGCTGCGCACCGGGGTGGAGCGCGTCACCGCCAACGTGCTGGGCCATTACGACCTGACCGACGGCGTCACGCTGTCGACCGAGCTGCTGTACGCGCGCACCGACGCGACCGAGGGGTTGCAGGTCCGCTCCAACACCATCCTGGGGTCGAGCGCGCTGGGCACGGGACCGATCGCGTTCACGCGCAACAATCCGTTCCTGACCACCGGCGCGGTCACCGCGCTCAGCGCGCTGTCGCCCACCTTCGCCGCGGGCGGGCCGCTGTTCCTGTCGAAGGTGTTCAACGACCTGACCCCCGACAACGACCAGACCTATCGCACCGAGACGTATCGCGGGCTGCTGGCCCTCGACGGCGCGTTCGACGTCGCGGGCCGCCGTTTCGACTGGAGCGTCTCGGGCAGCTATGCGCGCGTCGACGGGCGGCGGCAGGCGTGGGGTGTCAACTTGGCGCGCTACAACAACGCCATCTCGGCGGCGCGCAATGCGTCGGGCACGATCGTCTGCGCGATCAACGCCAACGCCAGCACCGCGGATGACGACGCCGCCTGCGCGCCGATCAATCCGTTCGGCAACGGCAACGTGTCGCAGGATGCGCGCAACTACGTCTCGGTGCGCACCGGCAACCGCTATCGCAACGAGCAGGTCGACCTGCTGGCGACGCTCAGCGGGGCGGTGGTCACGCTGCCGGGCGGTGACGTGAAGTTCGCGGGCGCCTACGAACATCGCGACGAAACCGCGCGCTTCACGCCCTTCGCCGCCGATCAGGCCGGTCTGTTCGGCACCGCGCCGGTGGTGCCGCAGCGCGGGCGCTACAATACCGACGAAGTCTCGGGCGAGGTGCTGGTGCCGCTTGTTGGCGGCGACTTCCGCCTGCCGCTGGTCAACGCGCTGGAGGTGACGGGCGCCTATCGCTTCGTCAACAATTCGATCGTCGGCGACGAGCAGGTGTGGAACGTCGGCGCACGGTGGGAACCGGTCGCGGGCATCGGGCTGCGCGCCAACCGCAGCCGCAACTTCCGCGCGCCGACGCTGACGCAGCTGGTCTCACCCGCGGTCCAGAACCTGGAGAGCGGCAACCAGGATCCGTGCGATGCGGACCGCATTTCCGGCGGCCCGAACCCGACGCAGCGCCGCGCGGCCTGTCTGGCGCTGTTCCAGGCCAATCCGACCTACGGCACCGGCGGCCCCGGCGGTGCGGCGGCCGGCGCATCGGCGGCGGATCGCCTGGCGGCATTCCAGAATTCGGGCGAGAATTTCCAGACCACGCTGGTCACGACCGGCGGCAACCGCTCGCTGCGCAACGAAGTGGCGAAGACCTGGACCTACGGCGTCGTCGCCCAGCCCCGCTTCATCCCCGGCCTGACGATCACCGCCGACCGGATCGAGATCGACCTGACCGACGGGCTGGTCGGCTTCACCACGCAGAATTTCGCCGAGGCCTGCTACGACGATCCGACGCCCGCCGCCGGTGTGTGCGACGCCTTCACCCGCCTTTCGACCGCCACCGCGTCGAGCCAGGCCGGATCGTTCGCGACCGGGCGGACCACGACGTTCAACGCCGGCATCATCCGCTATCGCGGCGAAACCTACGACATCAGCTACGTCCTGCCGCTGGGCGGCACCGCCGGCCGGCTGGAGTTCGAGGTGGCGGCGACGCACACCGGCCTGCTGGAAAGCTCGGTGACGGGCGCGGTCTTCACCCGCTCCGACAATACCGCGCGCAGCCCGATCACCAATAGCGAGCAGCCCGACTGGGCGGGGCGCTTCGACCTGCGCTATAGCAACGGGCCGTTCCGCTTCACCTATCAGGCCTATTACCTCAGCCCGGTGCTGGCGCTGCCCAATGCCACGATCGAGAACAATCCGAACCCGAACATCGCGAGCAACACGACGCACAGCGTGTCGTTCGCCTATGACATCGGCACGTTCGCGTTCCGCTTCGGCGTCAACAACCTGACCGACAAGCAGCCGTCCTACCCGACGATCAACTACGGCGACATCATCGGGCGGAGCTTCTTCGCCGGCGCGCGGTTCCGCTTCTGATGCCGGGCGCCGCCCTTCTCCTCGCGCTCGCCGCGCCGGCCGCGGCGCCTGCGGTGGAGATCGTGCTGGCGCCCCACGCCACCCGCGGCACCGTCGACACGCTGGCGGTGACGCTCCGCTTCCGCGGCGTCACCGCGGCGGCGGGCATGCCCGTGCTGCGGCTGCCGCTGGTGGCGAGCAATGTCGATACCGTCGCGCGCAGCATCACCACGATGGACGCGCGCGACGCCCGCGGCGCGGTGACGCTGCGCGCGCGCGACGTCGATCTGCCGGTGGCGGCCGCACGCGATGCGGAGGCCGGCGGCCCGTCGCGCGAATGGATCGCCGATCGCGCGATCGATGGCCCGCTGACCGTCCGCTACGCCTTTCCCGTCGCCTCCGACCTGCCGGTTCGCGGGTCCGGTCCGCCCTTCGCCTTCCGCACCGACGATGCCGCGGTGTCGGGCGCGGGCCATGTCTTCCTCGCGCTGCCGCCCGGCGACATTGGCTACCGCACCACCATCGCCTGGGATCTCTCCGCTTTGCCCAGCGGCGCGCGCGGCGTCAGTTCGCTGGGTGAGGGGCGTCGCACCGCCGCCGAACCGCTGACCGCGGGTCAGATCCGCATGGGCTTCTTCATGGCGGGACGCGTCGCCACCTGGCCCGCCACCCCGCCCGCGACCGGCTTCTTCTCCGCGCTACAGGGCACGCCGCCGTTCGACGGCCCCGCGCTGATGCGCTGGACCGGCACACTCTACGGCCATTATTCCCGCTTCTTCCGTCAGAAATCGCCCCCGCCCTACGGCGTCTTCCTGCGCTTCAACCCGATCAACGCGGGCGGCGGCGTCGGGCTCTACCATTCCTTCGTCGCCACCTATGGCCGTCCCGGCGGCCCCGGCAGCGATCCGGAGGAGCTGCAATTCACCCTGGCGCATGAGATGTTCCACACCTTCCAGCCGTTCATCGAACAGCCGGCGGGACTGGAATCCTCCTGGTTCGGCGAGGGGCTGGCGACCTTCTACCAGCGCCGCCTGCCTCTGCGCTTCGGGATGGTAACGCCCGCCGCCTTCCTGACCGACCTCAACACCCATGCCGCGCGCTATTATACCAGCGCGAAGGCGACCGCGCCGAACCGCGACATCGCGCCCAACTTCTGGCGCGACACGCGGCTGCGCACGCTGCCCTACGATCGCGGCATGCTGTATTTCGCCGATCTGGACGACAAGGTGCGCAAGGCGTCCGGCGGCAAGCGCTCGCTCGACGACCTGATGTTCGCGATGCTGGCGCTGCGCGGTCCCACCACCAACGCCGACTGGGAAGCGCTGCTCCGCCGCGAACTCGGCGAGCGCGCGGTGACCGACTTCCGGGCTTTCCTGGACGGCGCGATGCCGCTGCCCGCGTCGGACGCCTTCGGCCCCTGCTTCCGCCGCGTCGCGAAGCCGCTGCGCCGGTTCGAGCCCGGCTTCGACGGCGCGATCCTCGCCACGCCCGACCGCATCGTCGCCGGCGTCGTCCCCGGCTCCGCCGTGGCGCAGGCCGGATTGCGCGACGGCGACGCGATCGTGACATGGACCCCGCAGGATTATCTCCAGGGCGAGCAGACCGCGCTGATGAAGCTGACGATCAAGCGCGACGGGCGCATCTTCCCGCTAGAATATCTCCCCCGCGGCGAGACCGTCGACGCGTGGCAGTGGGAACGCATCCCCGGCACGCCCGACACGGGCTGCGCACTGTGAGACGCGCCCTCCTCGCACTCCTCCTCACCGCCTCCCCGGCACTGGCGGAAACGGAGAGACTGTCGATCGTCGCCAATGGTGAAATTGTCGGCAGCGTCGTCGCGGATACGACCGGCAACCACACCAGCGTCGATTATCGCGTCGACGATAACGGCCGCGGGCCGAAGCATCGCGAGGACTTGGTGCTCGGCGCGCGCGGCGTACCCGTCGAATGGACTGTCACCGGCACCTCGCTGATGGGCGGCCCCGTCGCGGAGCGCTTCCGCCGGATCGCCGGCCGCGTCACCTGGGAAAGCCAGGCCGACAAGGGTGAGGCACCCGCGACGACGTCCGCGCTCTACATCCTCAACGACGACAGCCCCTGGGCCGCCGGCGTCTATGCCCGCGCCGCACTGGCGGCGGGCGGCAGCATCGCGACCCTGCCCGGCGGGCGCGTCACCGCCACAAAGGTGCGCACGATGCGCGTCGGCACGACGCCCGTCACCGTCGTCCGGCTCGACGGCATCCAGCTGTCGCCCGACTATCTGATGCTCGACGCGCAGCAGCGGCTGTTCGCGACCTTCAGCGCCACCGGCGTCGCGATCCGCACCGGTCAGGAGAAGGAAGCGCCCGCGCTGCTGAAGCTGGGCGCGGAGCTGGAGGGCGAGCGCGTCCGCGCGATCAGCGCGAAGGTCGCGCACCGCTACGACGTGCCGGTCCGCATCCGCAACGTCCGCATCCTCGACCCGCGCACCGGTACGCTGGGCATATCCTCCACCGTCGTCGTCATGCGCGACCGTATCACGCAGGTCCTGCCCGGCGACACCGCCCCCGCCCCCGCGGACCAGCTGGTGATCGACGGACAGGGCGGCACGCTGATGCCCGGCCTCGCCGACATGCACTCGCATACCTCGCTCGACAGCGGGCTGTTCTATCTCGCCGCGGGCGTCACGCTGACCCGCGACATGGGCAACAAGAACGACTTCCTGCTCGACCTGCTGCCCCGCGTCGAAACCGGCGAGATCGCCGGCCCGCACATCGTCCCCGACGGCTTCATCGAGGGACGCAGCCCCTATTCGGCGCGCAACGGGATCATCCCCGACACGCTCGACGACGCGATGAAGGCGGTGCACTGGTACGCCGACCGCGGCTACCGCGAGATCAAGATCTACAACAGCTTCGACCCCGATTGGGTGAAGCCCATCGCCGCCGAGGCCCACCGGCTGGGACTGGGCGTCACCGGCCACGTCCCCGCCTTCTCCTCGCCCGACCGCGTGATCGCGGACGGGTACGACACGATCGCACACATCAACCAGCTGATGCTCGGCTGGCTGCTCGACGCGAAGGACGATACGCGCACCCCGCTGCGACTGACCGGCATGGCGCGCGCCGCCGACCTCGACCTCGCCTCGCCGCGCGTCCGACATACGGTCGCGCTGATGAAGGACCATCGCACCGCGCTCGATACCACCGCGGTGATCCTCGAACGCCTGATGCTCAGCCGCGCCGGGACGGTGGCGGAGGGCGATGCGGCGTACCTGTCGCACATGCCGATCGGCTATCGCCGCTACCGCCAGCGCACCTTCGTGCCGCTCAAGGACGCCGCGGAGGACCAGCGCTACCACGCCGCCTTCGTCAAGCTGCTCGACACGATGAAGCTGCTCCACGGCGAGGGCATCCGCCTGCTGCCCGGCACCGACGATGCCACCGGCTTCACCGTCCAGCGCGAGGTGGAGCTGTACGCCAAGGCGGGTATCCCTACCGCCGACGCGCTGCGCCTCGCCACCTGGAGCGCGGCCGATTACCTCGGCGACACCGCCGCGCGCGGCTCGATCGAGCGCGGCAAGGTCGCCGAGTTCGTCCTGCTCGCCGGCGATCCGACCCGCGACGTGTCCGCGATCCGCGCGCCGCGCATGGTGATGCGCGCCGGCGCGATCTATTATCCGGCGGAAATCTACCGCGCGCTCGCGATCGAGCCGTTCGCGCCCCCACCCCCGGTCACGCTCCCCACCGCGACCCCGCCCGCGGCGCTGGGCCATGTCGGCGCCGCCTATTTCGGCGCGGCGGCGCATGACCATGTCGACTGAACCCCATCTGAGCCGCGGCGTCGGGCTGACCGGGGTCGTCATGTTCGGCGCGGGCACCGCGATCGGCGTCTCGATCTTCTCGGTGCTGCAACCCGCGGCTGAGGTCGCAGGATCGGGGCTGCTGGTCGCGATCGCGCTCGGCATCGTGCCGATGCTGCTGTTCGCCACCGTCTATGCCTGGCTCGCCTCCGCGCTGCCGGTGTCGGGCGCCTCCTACGAATGGCCGCGCCGCTTCCTGGGGCCGTTCCCCGGCTTTGCGATCGCCTGGCTGCGCATCATCAGCAACGTGGGCGCGACCGTCGTGCTCGCCCGCGTGCTGGTCAACTACCTCGGCATGGCGATCGCGCTGCCCGCCACCCCGGTGGTGGCGGCGGCAATCACGCTCGTCTTCGCGCTCAACTACATCGGCGTCACCGTCGCCGCGCGCGTGCAGACCGTGCTGATGCTGCTGCTGATCGCGGTGCTCGCGATCATCGTCGCGACGGGCGCGCCGCAGGCGTCCGCCGCCACGATCGGCCCGCTGTTCGCGAACGGTGTCCCCGCGATCCTCGCCGCGCTGCCATTGCTCATCAGCCTGTTCCTCGGCATCGAATCCGCGGTGGAGATCGGCGACGAAGTGCGCGATCCGCAGCGCACCATCCCGCGCGGCATCGCGCTCGCCATCCTGCTCACCGCGCTGATCTACGGCGCGGTCGCCGCCACCGCGCTCGGCCTGGTCGGTCCGGCCGCGCTGGCCGCCAGCAAGGCGCCGCTGCTGACCGCGGCGCAGGTGCCGCTGGGCGCGCTTGCGCTACCGCTGGTGGTGGGTGCCGCGACCGTCTCCATCCTGAAGACGATGAACGCCACCGCGCTCGTCTTCTCGCGCAGCCTGTTCGCGATGGCACGCCGCGCCGCGCTGCCGCCCGCGCTTGCCGCGATCCATCGGCGCTTCGGCACGCCGCATCGTGCGATCCTGCTCGCCTATGCCTGCGCGATGACCGGGCTGCTGATGCCCGACAGCCTCGTCTTTTTGCTGCTCGCAGTGAACCTGCCGACGATGCTGAAGTATATCGCCTGCTCGCTCTGCGCGATCCGCGTGGCGAGGGGGGCGGAGGGAGTCGCCGCGGGCGCGTGGCTGCGGATCGCACCCCAAAGCATGATCGCGGTCGCGTGGTGCGCGGTGGCCGCCGCCGCCGTCATCATCGTCGCCGGGCTGGAGGCGGACTGGCGCCCCTATGCGCTGGTCGGCGGCTGGCTGGCGATCGGCGCGATCTACTATCTCGCCCATGCGCGCCGCGCGCAGCGCTGACCGGCAAGGTTATGCACCCGCGCCCGCACGCCTCCGCCACTTCGGATAACGTTGCCGCCGCCGGCCGCTACAATCCCGCGTCGAGGGGGACTCGACACCGGATGACCGACGTACTCGAAGCGGACAGCTACGCGCTGTGGATCCGGCGGACGCTGGCGCGTGCGCGGTCCGCAGGCGGGCGGATCGTCCCGCTGTTCGACAGTTCGGTCCCCGAACCCGCCGACCTGCTGACCGACGCCGTCGCGCGCGCCTTCGCCGCGCCCGTCACCGACCGCTATGTCAGCGCGTTCAGCGGCGGCAATCCGCATGTCGTAGCCCACCTGAAGCGCCGCTACGGCGTCGCGGCGGATCAGGTGCTGTGCACCACCGGCGCCACCGCCGCGCTGTCGATGCTCTACCGTGCGCTGCTGCGCCCCGGACAGCGGATCGCGGTGGAGACGCCGGGCTTCGACCTGTTCGGCGGGATCGCCGCGCTCCACGGCATCGCCGCGGACACGTTCCAGCGCCCCGCCCCCGACTTCGCACTCGACCTCGACCGCCTCGCCGCCGCGATCCGCCCGGCGACGCGGATGGTCGTCGTGTCGAACCTGCACAACCCGTCCAGCGCGGTGATCCCGCACGACCAGCTGGTGGCGCTCGCGCGCCTCGCGGAGGAACACGACCTGCTGGTAGTCGTGGACGAGGTGTACGGCGACTATGCCGACGCCGCCACGCGTCCGTGCGCCGCGGCGTCGCTGTCGCCGCGCTTCGTCACGATCAGCAGCCTGACCAAGATCTTCGGCCTGTCGTCGCTGCGCTGCGGCTGGATCGTCGGCGACGCTGCGGTCATCGCGCGCGTCCGGGCGCTCGCCGACCGGTTCGAGTTCGGCGTGTCCAACCTGTCGCACGCCGCCGCCGCGCTGGTGCTGGACGATGCCGCCGCCTTCACCACGCGCACCCACGCCGTGCTCGACGCCGCGCGGCCAGTTGCCGCGGCCGCCTTCGCCGACTGGCACGCGCAGGGGCTGATCGAGGGCACGCTGCCGCGCTTCGGCTGCGTCGCCTTTCCGCGCCTGATCGGCGTGGAGGATACCGCCGCCTTCGCCGAATGGCTGGGCGAGCGCTCCGGCGTGGTCGTCGCGCCCGGCGAGTTCTTCGGCGCGCCCGGGCACATCCGCATCGGCTTCGCGCAACCGCCCGTGCTGCTCGCCGCCGGGCTGGACGCACTGGGCGAGGGGCTGCGCGCCTGGCAAGGCGATTCACGACCGAACCGCGCGCGCGGTTGACCTGCTTTGCCAGGGACCGATAGGGCGCGGGGCGTGCCCGCCGTTTTCACCACGCCTGCCGCCTTTCTGGACGCGCTCGACCGGCTCCCCGCCGCTGACGCCGCCGCACGCGACGCCGCAACCGCGCGCCAGGCGCAACTGACGAAGCCCGCCGGCGCGCTCGGCCGGCTGGAGGACGTCGCGATCTTCATCGCCGGTTGGCACGGTCGCGCGCGCCCGCAGATCTATCGCGGGCGGATCGCGGTGTTCGCCGGCAACCACGGCGTCGCCGCGCGGGGCGTCAGCGCCTTTCCCGCCGACGTCACCGCGCAGATGGTCGCCAATTTCGAGCGCGGCGGTGCAGCGATCAACGCGCTGGCCCATGCCGCCGGGCTGGAACTGGTCGTCGTCCCGCTCGATCTGGATCGCCCGACCGCCGACATCGCCATCGCCCCCGCGATGGACGTGGACGAAACGCTGGCCGCACTCAACGCCGGCGCCGCCGCGGTCACGCCGGGGCTCGACCTGTTCATCCCCGGCGAGATGGGAATCGCCAATTCCACCCCCGCCGCCGCGCTGTGCGCCGCCGCGCTGGGCGGGGACGCGCGCGATTGGGTCGGCCCGGGCACGGGCGTGATCGGCGCCGCGCTCGCCGCCAAGCATGCCGCGGTCGATGCCGCGCTGGCGCTCCACCGCGCCGACGCGCGCGACCCGTTCGAGATGCTGCGCCGGCTGGGCGGACGCGAGCTGGCCGCGATCGCCGGAGCTGTCGTCGCCGCACGGATGCAGCGCGTCCCCGTCCTGCTTGACGGCTTCATCGCCACCGCCGCGCTCGCCCCGCTGGCGGCGCACCGCCCCGCGATCCTCGACCATTGCCTCGCCGCGCATCGCTCGGCGGAGCCGGGCCACGCCCGCCTGCTCGACCGCCTCGCGCTGTCGCCGCTGCTGGCGCTGGACATGCGGCTGGGCGAGGCGAGCGGTGCCGCGGTCGCCGCGCAGATCGTCCGCGCCGCGCTCGCCGCGCATGACGGCATGGCGACCTTTGCCGAGGCAGGCGTCGCGGACGCGTGAGCGACACCGCGCGCACGATCCACCTGATGCGCCACGGCGCGCCCGCAATCCCGGGGCTGCTGCTGGGCCGCACCGACGCCCGCGCGACCGCCGCCGGCATCGCCGCCTGCCGCGCCGCCGCCGCCACGATCGCCTATTGCGAGGTCGTTGCCTCCGACCTCCTCCGCGCCCAGGACTGCGCCCCCGCCCCGTCCCGCATCGACCCGCGCTGGCGCGAGCTGGACTTCGGCGACTGGGACGGCCTGCCTGCCTCGGCGATTGCCCCGGACCGGCTGTCGCTCTTCTACGACGACCCCGATACCCACGCCCCACCCGGCGGAGAACGCTGGTCCGCCCTCACCGCCCGCATCGCCGCCGCGCTCGACGATTGCGCTGACGACACGCTGGTCGTCACCCACGGCGGCGCGATCCGCGCGGCGCTCGCGGTGACGTGCGGGTTCGACCCGCGGCAGGTCTGGGCCTTCCACCTGCCCTATGCCGCGATCCTGACGCTCCGCTGCTGGCCGGGCGGAACGACGCAGATCGTCGGATTGCGCGCATGACCCCGCTGTTGCTCGCCGTCGCGTTCCTCACCCGCCTGCCCGTCCCCCGCGTCACCGCCACGCCCGCCGATCTCGCCGCCGCTGTCCGCTATTATCCCTTGGTCGGCGCGATCATCGGCGTCGCGCTTGCGCTCGCCGCCGCGATCGGCGACGCATGGACCGGCGCGCTCGCCGCGCTGGTGGTGTGGACCGCGATCACCGGCGCGCTCCACCTCGACGGCCTCGCCGATGTCGCGGACGGGCTGGGGGCCGCGCACGGCGACCGCACGCGGCTGATCGCGGTCATGGCCGATCCGCATATCGGCAGCTTCGGCACCGTTACCCTCGTCGTCCAGCTGCTCGCCAAATTGGTGCTGCTCCACGCGATCATCGCCACTGCCGCGCCGCTGTGGATGCTGGCCGCGATTCCCGCCGCCGCCCGCATCGCGCCGCTGGTCTGGGCGCGCCTGCTGCCCCCGCTCAAGCCGGGCCTCGGCGCGCAGGTCGCCGCCGCGGTGCGCTGGCGCGATATCGTCGGCTGGACGCTGCTGCTCGCCGCCGCCTGCGTCGCCCTGCCGTGGCTCACCGCCACCGTCCCGCTGATCGCCGCCTTCGCGCTGTGGGCGCGGCGTCGTCTCGGCGGAGTCAGCGGCGACGTCCACGGCGCGGGCATCGAATGGCTCGAAACCGCATTGCTGGGAGCATGGCTGCTATGGGCGTGACCACCCTCGTCCTCGGCGGCGCGCGCTCTGGCAAGAGCCGCCATGCGCAGGCACTCGCGGAGAAGGCCGGCGGCCCGCTCGTCTTCGTCGCCACCGCGCAGGCGTTCGACGACGAGATGCGCGACCGTATCGCGCGCCACCGCGCCGACCGCGACGCGCGCTGGCACACGGTCGAGGCGCCGAGCGACCTCGCCGCCGCGCTGCGCACCGCCGATGCGCCGGGCGCCACGATCCTGGTCGACTGCCTGACGCTGTGGACGTCGAACCTGCTGCTGGCCGACGCCGACATCCCCGCCGCCTGCGACGCGCTGCTCGCCGCGCTGGCGGGGGCGCAGGCGGCGATCATCCTCGTCGCGAACGAGGTCGGCTGGGGCATCGTCCCCAACAATGCGCTCGCCCGCGCGTTCCGCGACGCCGCCGGCATCGTCAACCAGCGTGTTGCCGCCGCCGCCGCCCACGTCCACCTGATCGTCGCCGGGCTGCCGCTGGTGCTGAAGGAGCCCGCGCGCTAACGACCGGCAAAACAACGAGGATGTTCATGCGTCTGACGCCCCTTACCGCCGCCGCGGCATTCCTGCTGACCGCCGCCCCCGCCTTCGCGCAGGAGGACAAGCCCGCCGCCGCGGAGAAGAAGACCGAGCTGTCGCTGCCCCCGCTCCCCGCCGACCGCAGCATCATGCAGAGCGCGCGGATCGGCACGCGCACCGTCTCCTACCGCGCCACGGTCGGCACGATCGCGGTGCGCGACGACAAGGGCAAGGAGATCGGGCAGGTCGTCTACACCGCCTATACCGTCCCCGGCGGCGATGCGCGCCGCCCGGTCACCTTCGCGTTCAACGGCGGCCCCGGCGCGGCGTCGGTCTATCTCAACCTGGGCGCGATCGGGCCGAAGCGCGTCCAGTTCGGCGCGCAGGGCGACGCCCCGTCGGACGCGCCGATCGCGCGCGACAACCCCAACAGCTGGCTCGACTTCACCGACCTGGTCTTCATCGACCCCGTCGGCACCGGGTTCAGCCGCAGCCTGGTCGATGCCGAGGCGACAAAGAAGTCCTTCTACGCCAACGACCCGGACGTGAAGTATCTCAGCAAGGTCGTCTACGACTGGCTGGTGAAGGAAGGCCGCCTGCGCGCGCCCAAGTACATCATGGGCGAAAGCTACGGCGGCTACCGCGTGCCGCGCATCGCCTACGAGCTTCAGTCGCAGATCGGCGTCGGGGTCAGCGGCCTGATCCTCGTCTCGCCCTATCTCGACCCCGCCTCGCGCGACGACGCCACCGCGCTGTCGCCGCTGCCGTGGATGACCGCGCTGCCCTCGATGGCCGCCGCCAATCTGGAGCGGCAGGGCCGCCTCACCCCCGCCGCCATGGCGCAGGTCGAGGACTATGTCCGCGGCGACTACCTGCGCGACCTGCTCCGCGGGCGCTCCGACCCGGACGCGACCGCCCGCCTCGTCGCGCGCGTAACCGAACTGACCGGGCTCGATCCGGCGCTGGTGAAGAAGCTCGGCGGGCGCGTCGACACCGCCACCTATCTGCGCGAAGTGCACCGTGCGGAGGGGACGATCGGCAGCATCTACGATTCGAACGTCACCGCCTTCGATCCCTTCCCCTGGTCCTCGCAGCAGCGCGCCAACGATCCCATCCTCGACGCGCTGATCGCGCCGACCACCAGCGCGATGGTCGATTTCGTCACGCGCGAGGTGGGGTGGAAGACCGACGCGCGCTACAATGCGCTCTCCTATTCGGTCAACGAAGCTTGGGACCGCGGCAAGCCGGACGACGCCCCCGTCACCGACCTGCGCAAGGCGATCGCGGTCGACCCCAAGATGCAGGTGATGATCGTCCACGGCTGGGACGATTTGTCCTGCCCGTACTTCGCCTCGCGCCTGATCGTCGATCAGATGCCCGCCTTCGGCGCCGCGGAGCGCGTGCGTCTTCGCGTCTATCCCGGCGGCCACATGTTCTACAGCCGCAGCGACAGCGGCGCCTCCTTCCGCAACGACGCGCGCGCGATGTACGGATCCTGACGCCCGTCACCCCGGGCTAGACCGAGACCTCTGCGAAACTCAGTTCCTTGTTCCCCGGCGCAGGCCGGGGCCTAGCTGGGGAACGGCGGTAACAGACCGAAAAGCCACGCCAACTGGGCCCCGGCCTGCGCCGGGGAACCGCGACGTTGTCGGGCGATCCGCGACTTTCGCAGAGGGCTCGGCTAGGGCCGGGGTGACGAAGGCGCTACGAACCCCCGCACCGCCTTCGCGAACTTCGCGCGGTTCGCCGCCCCCTCATACACCCCGTGCGGCCCGTCGAAGATCTCCGCGGTCAGCCGCGCCGCCGGTATCCCCGCCTGGTCCAGCCCGTAGCGCGCCTCATACGCCGGGGTGGTCAGGTCATAGACCCCCGCGGTCCAGAACAGCCGCAGCCGCGGATCGGCGCGCATCGCCTCGGCCACCGGGCGCACCGCATCGATCGTCGGATCATGCTTCCACTGCGCGTTGGCGGTGAAATTGACCGCATAATAGGTGTCGCTCGTCGGAAACTTCAGGTCGCGCGTCAGGTGCTGGCCGAAGACGGGGTTGGGGACCGGCCCGACGTCGGCGGGGTTGAACGGCTTGCCGTCCTTCTTCGCCCCCGTCGGCACCACCGCCAGCGCCGGATCGTCGAGCGCGCCGTCGCCCTCCTGATCCGCCGGCAGCGGCGCGGTGACGCGCACGTCGAGCAGCCCGGTACGCTGCCCCTTGTCCTTCAACAGGTTAAACATCCACACGTTCTTCGGCACGCGCCACCCGTTCGCCAGCACCAGCGCGGGGTCCAGCCCGATCAGCGCACCGACCTTTCGCGCCATCGCCTCGCGCTCGGCATCGCTCATGCTCCCGCCGCGGATCAGCGTGCTGGCATAATCGGTCTGCGCGAACGCGACCGCCGCGTCATAAACCTGCCGCACGCTCTGACCCCCGCGCGTCTCGGGCCGGTGGAACCAGCGCCCCGCCGCCATCGTCGGCAGCGCGGTGATATAGGGCAGGTCCGGCCCCGGCGTCCGCCCCACCAGCGCCACCAGCATCACCCCGTCGAACCGCAGCGCGGCCCGATCCCGCATCAGCAGCCCGGCGCGCACCGTGCCATAGCTTTCCCCCATCACGTAGCGCGGCGAGGCCTCGCGCCCATGCACCTTCAGCCAGTGCGCGATCGCCTGCCGCACCGAGCGCACGTCGGCGTCGGCATTGTAATATTGCCGCGGATCGACCCCGGGCAGCGCCCGGCTGACCCCCGTGCCAACCGGATCGACGAAGACCAGATCGACCGCGTCCAGCACGCTGTCGGGATTGGCCACCAGCGGCGCGGTGGAGGCGCCCGCCATCGTCCCGGCCGGCTCGTCGGCGCGGATCAGCGGCCCCAGCGCCTTGGTATTGAGCATCGCGGAGCCCGCCCCCGGCCCGCCGTTGAACGCGAACAGCACCGGGCGGCGGCCCACGTCCTTCACCCCGTCGCGCAGGTAAGCGGTGGTCACGATCGACGCGCCTGCGCGACCGTCCTCGGCGGGGACGATATTGTCCTCCACCACCGCGGTATAGCGCACCGCCTGTCCGTCGAACGTGCCCGCATGGTGCGTCTCCGCACGCCGCTCGACCGGCGCGGTCTGCGCCGTCACCGGCGCGGCGACGACCAGCGCGGTCATCAGCATCAGGGCGGGCCGTCGCGTCATCGCTGTTTCTCCCCGGCGGCGACCAACGCCGCGACATCGTTCGACAAGTCACGCCGCGCGGACGCGTCGCGGTACATCATGTGCCCACCCGGATAGCAGCGGAACGTCACCCGCGGCGCCAGGTCGGCGGGCAGCCGCGCCACGCGTTCGCGGTTCGCGGCGCAGCTGCTGTAGCTGTCGTACACGCCCGTCGCGACCAGCACCCGCAGCGCCGGCGCGGCGCGCATCGCCTCCGCCGTACCCGGCGGCGGCGGCCCCAGCCGCGGCGGGCCGTCACCCGCGGCGGCGGCGCGGCGATATTCCGTCTGCACTTCCTCCGGCGTCATCTTCTGCGTCGCCCAGTTCCAGCGAGCGCCAGCCGCTTCCGGAAAGCTGCCGTCGGGGCCGAACCCGCTGTCGATCGGCTCCACGCCCCAATAGGGCAGACTGGTGCGATAGCCGAGCCCCCCGCGCAGCTCGCGCACCATCTCCGCCTCCGCCACCACCGGCTCCGCGGTCAGCCGCATGTCATAGGCGTTGCGCGGCGGTCCGCCGGGGTTGGTCGCCACCAGCCACGCGCGCGGGGTGAAGCGCAGCGTCGTCGCGTCGATCGCGGCCGGCGGCATCCCGGTCAGCGCCGCGAGCCGCGCGATCACCGCGTCGCGCTCCGCCGCGGGCAGCGTCGCCGCGCGGTCCAGCGCCGGCGCATAGACCCGCCGCGCCCAATCCGCGACCGCCGCGTCGTCCGCACCCGCGCCCTTGCCGATCGCCCGCGCGGTCGCGGCCAGATCGACCACGTGCAGCGCGCTCGCCAGCGCCGCCGGGGTGGCATCGGGCAGCCCCAGCCCGCCGGAGATCAGGACCAGCCCCGCCACCGGCGCGCCCGCCTGCCCGAGCAGATACGCCACTTGCCCCGCCCGCGCCGAGCCGAAGCTTTCCCCCATCAGATACGTCGGCGCCTCGCCTGCGTCGTGCGTCGTGCGCCACGCGCGGACGAACTCGGCGAAGGCGCGCGTATCGGCGATCGTCCCATAGAACGCGGGTGCGTCCTCCGCCCGCGCCAGCCGGCTGAACCCGCTGCCGACCATATCGACGAAGACCAGGTCGATCCGATCGAGCAGCGTCTCCGCATTGTCGACCATCCGCGCCCCCTCGACGCGCCGCGGACCCGCGAATTCGAACTGGAGCGTGGTCGACGGCGCGCCGGGGCCGCCGTTCCACACGAACATCACCGGCCGCGGTCGTGCGCCCGCCGCGCGCGGACGCGAATAGGCGACGTAGAACATCTGCGCGCGCGGCGTCCCCGTCTCCGCGTCGCGGATCGCGATCCGCCCCGCCTCCGCGCGATAATCGAACCCGCGCGGCGCGAAGCGGTGCGTCGTGACGACCGCCGGCTCCTCGAAGGGTCCCTGCGCCGCCCCCGGCGCCGCGATCAGCGCCGCCGCCAGCCATGCCAATCCCCGCACGCCCGCCTCCCTTCGATACGCCACGACGTCGTTGCGGGCGTAACGACGCCCGATCGGCTCAATCTAGCCGGCCCTCTCGCGAAAGTTATGCGTTTGTCGCGCCACGGACCGCGCCCACGCATCGCAATTATCCGCCGGGCCATGCGAAATCGAGCCGCGTCTCCCCCGTTCTCTCGGCGCCGGCGTCATACCGCCGCTCCACGATCGTCCCCCGCCCCGCCGCATCGACCAGCACCAGCGTGCTGCACCGCGTCCCATAGACCGGATCGTCGACGAAGATCGCCACCGGATCGCCGCCCATGGCCACCGGCGGCGAGCGATCGCGCAGCCCCTCGAACAGCATGTCCTCGTCCGCCGCCGGTCGATCCAGCCATGCCGCGATCAGCCCCGACAGCCGCTGCGTCTTGGGCCAGGGCGGATCGAGTGGACCGTTCGACATCGCATGCACCCCCGGTGCCAGCGCATGCGACGCCACCACGGGCCGGTTCGTCAGGAAGGTCGCCACCCCGCCGCGCACCGCAATCGCGTTGAACGGGTTCACCGCCGCCGCATTGCCCGCCGCGCCGCGGGCGAGATCGACCACCAGCGCCCCGCGCGACGCCTTCGCCGGGTCCGGCGCGCCGTATCCGCGCAGGTTCGTCACCGCCGCGAACCCGCCCGCGCGCGTCACCGCCAGCCACGTGCCCCCAGCGATCAGGTCCCGCCCCGCGATGATGTCATCGTCCGGCCATTCTGCCAGCGGCGCTGCGGCGCGCGCGTGGAATTCGTCGCGGTTCGCCGCCACCACCAGCCGCCAGCGCGGATGCGCGCGCCACGCCAGCGCCAGCACGCACATGCCGCTACCCCAGCGCACGCGCCAGCGCGGCGTTGCGATCCGCCCGCGCGCGCTTCGCCACCGCCGCATCGGGCGAGGCGTCGAATCCGTGGAACGCGCCCGGATAGACCTGCACCTCGGTCGGCACCCCCGCCGCGATCAGCCGGCGCGCATAGTCCAGATCCTCGTCCACGAAGAGGTCCAGCGCGCCGGTCATGATATAGGTCGGCGGCAGCCCCGCCAGGTCCGCCGCGCGCGCCGCCGCGGCATAGGGCGACACGTCCGCCCCGCCCGGTTCCTGTCCCAGCAGCGACGACCAGCCGAAATGGTTGCTTCCCCGATTCCAGATGAATTCGCCCGCCACCGGGTGCGCCGCGCCCGTACAGGTGCGATCGTCGATCATCGGATAGACCAGATGCTGGAAGGCCAGGCGATATTCCCCCCGGTCGCGCGCCAGCAGCGCCAGCCCCGCGGCCAGCCCGCCGCCCGCGCTCTGCCCCAGCACCCCGATCCGCGCCGGATCGACACCCAGCCGCTCCGCCTGCGCGAAGGTCCAGGCAAGCCCGGCATAGCAATCCTCGACCGGCCCGGGATGCGGAGTCTCCGGCGCCAGCCGATAGTCGACCGAGACGATCGCACAGCCCAGCTCCTGCGCCATCGGCCGCAGGAAGAACTCCATTTCCGCCGCCGCGCCCATCACATAGCCGCCACCATGGATATGATAGATGCACCCGACCGGCCCCGCTGCGTCGCCGGGGCGATAGACGTCCAGCCCGACCTCGGGCGCCCCGTCGCGCCCCGGCACCATCACCCGTTCGCGCGACACATTGGTCGGCGGCACCGGCGGCCGTGGAATCTCCCGCCCGCGCGCCAGCGGCAGGAGGTCCGCGGTCAGCGTCATCGTGGGCCACCCTTCCAGCAGCGGCAGCAATTCGGGATCGACGAGGGGACGGCTGGTCATCGGGCTCTCCTGCTTCTCTACTCCGTCATTCCCGCGCAGGCGGGAATCCAGATACGCTGACGTCTGCGAAGCAATCGCAAGCGTATCGGCTCTGGATCCCCGCCTCCGCGGGGATGACGATGGTGGCGTGTGTAACGCGATCCGCCGTCTTCTACACCGCCGGGTCGCGGATCGTCTCCATCGCGACGAAGGTGGACGTGCTCGCGACATGCGGCAACGACGAAATGCGCTCGCCCAGCACCGCGCGATAGCGGCGGATGTCGGGGGTGCGCACCTTCAGCAGATAGTCGAAGCTGCTGGCGATCATATGGCATTCCTCCACCTCCGGGATGCGCAGCACCGCGCGGCGGAATTCCTCCAGCGCCGCCTCGCGCGTGTCGGACAGCTTCACCTCCGTGAAGGCGACATGGTCCAGCCCCAGCCGCGCCGGGTCGACGATCGCGCGGAAGCCCAGGATATACCCCTGATCGATCAGCCGCCGCAGCCGCACCTGGCACGGCGTCTTCGACAGCCCGACGCGCCGCGCCAGTTCCGCGACCGACAATCGCCCCTCGGCGCGCAACGCGTCGATGATACGCCGGTCGAACGCGTCGATCGGACTGTCCGACAACGATTTGGCGGCGATCCGGTCTGCCATGTCCCTCCGATCAGGTTCGTATCGCCTGATTCTGCCGTATCTGCGGACAGATCGCCAGCAGCGAATCTGCTATGCGGGTCGGCATGACCCAGCCGCCCTTCGCCGATTTCGCCCCCCCGGTGCGCACCCCCACCCCGCTGCGCCGCCGCATCACCTCTGCCTATCGCCGGCCGGAGCCGGCCTGCATCGCGCCCCTGCTGGAGGAAGCGACGCTCGCCCCGGACCTGCGCGCCGCGGCGCAGGCGACCGCCGCCGCGCTCGTCACCGCGCTGCGCACCAAGCACAAGGGTACGGGTGTCGAGGGGCTGGTGCAGGAATATGCGCTGTCCAGCCAGGAGGGCGTCGCGCTGATGTGCCTGGCCGAGGCGCTGCTGCGCATCCCCGACGATGCGACGCGCGACGCGCTGATCCGCGACAAGATCGCCGGCGGCGACTGGCGCGCGCATGTCGGTGACGGGCGCTCGCTGTTCGTCAACGCCGCCACCTGGGGGCTTGTCGTCACCGGCAAACTGACCGGCAGCGTCAACGACAGCGGTCTTGCCGCCGCGCTCACGCGGCTGATCGCGCGCGCGGGCGAGCCGGTGATCCGCCGCGGCGTCGACATGGCGATGCGGATGATGGGCGAGCAGTTCGTCACCGGCGAGACGATTGCGGAGGCGCTGAAGCGCGCTCGCCCGCTGGAGCAGCGCCGCCTCCCCCAGCATGTCGTAGCTGTAGCGGAAGCCGCGCTGCT
>CAJYKB010000010.1 GCA_913774925.1 uncultured Sphingomonas sp.
AACGCCCGCACCATCGCCAGCGCCCGGTATGGCGGACGACCCGTCGTACCGGGGCGCACCCGCCGCACCAGCGCATCCACCCGCGCCCAGTCGATCAGCGCCGCGATCCGCTCCAGACGCGCATTCCACCCAAAGCCCGCCGGCAAGAACGCCTCCGCAAATCCACGCTGTTCCATCGACGCCGCTCCTTCAACAGCACCGAATCATTTTCATACCAAAACGTCAGCACCTTTTCGCAGAGGTCTCGGTCAAGCCCGGGGTGACGGGGTGGGTGGTGTACCTTCCGCTTCGTAACCCGGGACTTGCTCCGGGGTCCACTCGTCCGCTTGCGCAACGTCTGGCCGGCGTGCGGCACGGTGGATGCCGGAACAGGTCCGGCATGACGGCGGGAGGTGGTTGCGTCAGTCGACGAGTTCGATCGCGAGCGCGGTGGCTTCGCCGCCGCCGATGCAGAGCGAGGCGATGCCCCGCTTCTTGCCGTGCGTCTTCAGCGCGCCGATCAGCGTGGTGATGATGCGCGCGCCCGACGCGCCGATCGGATGGCCGAGCGCGGTGGCGCCGCCGTGGATGTTGATCTTCTCATGCGGGATGCCGAGGTCGCGCATCGCGAACATCGCGACGCAGGCGAACGCCTCGTTGATCTCGAACAGGTCGACGTCGTCGATGCTCCAGCCCGCCTTCTTGAGCAGCGACTGGATCGCGCCGACGGGAGCGGTGGTGAAGGCGGACGGCTCCTGCGCATGCGCCGAATGCGCGACGATGCGCGCGACAGGCTTCTGCCCCTTGGCCGCCGCGACGCTTTCGCGTGCGAGCACGAGCGCGGCGGCGCCGTCGCTGATCGAGCTGCTGGTGGCGGCGGTGATCGTGCCGTCCTTGGCGAAGGCGGGCTTCAGCGTCGGGATCTTGTCGGGCATGCCCTTGCCGGGCGCCTCGTCGGTGTCGACGGTGACGTCGCCCTTGCGGGTCTTGACGGTGACGGGAACGATCTCGTCCGCGAAGGCGCCCGTCTTGATGGCGTCCTGTGCGCGGCGCAGCGACTCGATCGAATAATCGTCCTGCGCCTGGCGGGTCAGCTGATATTCGTTGGCGGTATCCTGCGCGAAGGTGCCCATCGCGCGACCCGGCTCATAGGCGTCTTCGAGCCCGTCAAGGAACATGTGGTCGTAGGCGGTGTCGTGCCCGATGCGCGCGCCCGAGCGGTGCTTCTTGAGCAGGTACGGCGCGTTGGTCATGCTCTCCATCCCGCCCGCGACGATCAGGTCGGCCGAGCCAGCGGCGATCGCCTCCGCGCCCATGATGACGGTCTGCATGCCCGAGCCGCACACCTTGTTGACGGTGGTCGCCTGCACCGACTTCGGCAGGCCGGCCTTGATCGCTGCCTGACGCGCGGGTGCCTGACCCAGACCGCCGGGGAGCACGCAGCCCATGTAAATCCGCTCGACATCCGCGCCGTCGACGCCGGCGCGCTCGACCGCGGCCTTCACCGCCGTCGCGCCCAGATCGGTGGCGGACACGTCGGACAGCGAACCCTGCATCGCGCCCATCGGCGTGCGGGCGTAGGACAGGATGACGACGGGATCGGTGGCCATGGCGCTGGGTTCCTCTCGATTATCGAACGCGATGTTGCGCTGCACATAAGCGTTCCGTGGAGGCAACACAACGTAACCTGCGTCAACGCGCGTCCGCAGTGCGCGCGGCTACGCCATGTCGATGATCGACCTGCTAAAATGGTATGCGGCGGTGAGCGGCGTGGTGGCCGCGTTCATGGTATCGCTCGATTCGGGGCGGCGGGTGACGGGATGGGGCATGGCGCTGTTCGTCACCTCCTCGATCGCGTGGATCGCGGGCGCGGTGCTGTCGCGGGACGAGCCGTTGGGGGCGCAGAACATGGTGTTGCTGGGGATCAATTCGTTCGGCGTGTACCGCTATCTGATCCGAAAACGTGGCTGAGGCAGGCGTCTGGGCGATCGCGCTGGGGTTGCTGGGCGCGATCGCGGGCAGTTTCCTGGCGACGATCGCGGTGCGCTGGCCGCAGGAGCGGTCGGTCCTGCGCGGGCGATCGGCGTGCGACGGGTGCGGGCGGACGCTGAGCCCACGCGATCTCGTGCCGCTGGCGAGCTGGGCGGCGGCGCGCGGGCGATGCGGCGCGTGCGGCGCACGGATCGACGCGCGGCATCCCGCGATCGAGGCGGGGTGCGCGGCGATCGGGGTGGCCAGCGCGCTGGCGGCGCCGGGTGTGGCGGGCGTTGCGGGGGCGGTGTTCGGCTGGCTGCTGCTGACGCTGGCGGTGATGGACGCGCGCGATTTCTGGCTGCCGGATGCGCTGGTGCTGGCGCTTGCGGGAGCGGGCGGGGTGGCGAGCCTGATCGCGCCGCCGGAGCCGGCCGAGCGCCTGATCGGCGGGGTCGCGGGCTTTGCGCTCCTGTGGCTGGTCGCGGCAGGCTATCGCGCGTGGCGCGGGGTGGATGGCCTGGGCGGGGGCGATCCCAAGCTGTTCGGCGCGATCGGGCTGTGGCTGGGCTGGCGGATGCTGCCTTCGGTGCTGCTGGTGGCGGGACTGATCGGGCTGGGCTGGACGCTGTGGCGGCGGGTGCGCGGGGACGCGGTGGCGCGCGACGACATGCTGCCGCTCGGCACGCTGCTGGCGATCGCGGCTTACCCGGCGTGGCTGGTCATGATAGGATCCACGGCATGACGATCGCGCTCATCCTTGCGCTGGTTCAGGCGGCGGCGACGCCGCCGGCCTCGATCGACGGGCTGCCGCTGGGGGCGCTGCCGCAACAGGCGCTGCCGGCGAAGGGATGCGCGGCGTATCTGTTCACCACCGGGGAGACGCGCGTGCTGGCGGCGATGGTCACCGCCGATCCCGGTAGCCTGCGCGTTGCGCTGGACGGCCGGGTCACCGACTATCCCCGAATCGACGGTGCCGACGGGCGCGCCGCGACGCTGGGCTTCACGCCCGAGGCGCGGTTCGCCGCGGGGGATGTCGACGCCACGCTCGACATGCGCGTGGAGCAGCGCGCGACGCTGGGGCAGGGAGCGGCGGTGCCGACGGCGACGCTGCGGATCGATCGCGCGGGGCGCGACACGATCGTGGTGCCGATGGCGGGGCTGGTGGGGTGTTCGAACTGAGGCATCGAGGTCGACAAGAAGAAGGCGTTTAACGGGGAGAGCGCGATGAAGCAGATCTTGGAGGCACAGCGCCGCGCATTCATGGCCGCGCTGCCGGAGCCGCTTTCCGTCCGGAAGGACCGGCTGAAGCGCGCCGCGGCGATGATCGCCGACCACGCCGACCGTTTCTGCGACGCGCTGAGCGAGGATTTCGGCCACCGCAGCCGCGACCAGTCGATGCTGACCGACATCGGCGGGTCGATCACGCCGATCACGCATGCGATGAAGCACGTCGATCGGTGGGCGAAGGCGGAGAAGCGCAAGGTGCAGTTTCCGCTGGGACTGCTGGGCGCGAAGGCGGCGGTCGAATATCAGCCCAAGGGCGTCGTCGGCGTGATCGCGCCGTGGAATTTCCCGGTCAATCTGGTGATGTCGCCGCTGGCGGGCATCTTCGCTGCGGGCAATCGCGCGATGGTGAAGACCAGCGAGTTCACGCCGGCGACCTCCGCGGTGTTCGAGGAGGTGGTGGGTTTGTACTTCTCACCCGACGAGCTGGCGTTCGTGACCGGCGGACCGGAGGTGGGGAAGGCGTTCGCCGAGCTGCCGTTCGATCACCTGATCTTCACCGGCGCGACCGGGATCGCCAGGCACATCCTGCATGCGGCGGCCGACCATCTGGTGCCGGTGACGCTGGAACTGGGGGGCAAGTCGCCGGTGATCGTCGGCCAGGGCGCGGACATCGCGCGCACGACCGAGCGGGTGGCGCTGGGCAAGATGCTGAACGCGGGCCAGATATGCCTCGCGCCCGATTACATGCTGGTGCCCGCCGAGCAGGAGGGCGCGGTGGTCGAGGGGCTAAAGACCGCGGCCTCCGCGATGTACCCGACGCTGCTGTCCAACCCGGACTATACCGCGATCATCAACGACCGGCACCACCAGCGGCTGACCGACTGGATCGAGGATGCGCGTGCGAAGGGCGCGACGATCGAGACGGTGAACCCCGCAGGCGAGGATTTCGCCGCGTCGAACAGCCGCAAGATGCCGCTGCATATCGTGCGCGACGTGACCGACGACATGACGCTGATGCAGGAGGAGATCTTTGGACCCGTCCTGCCGATCCGCCGCTACACAGGGGGCGTCGACGGCGCGATCGAGGCGGTGAATGCACGCGACCGGCCGCTGGCGGTCTATTATTTCGGGCAGGACGCGGGCGAGGAACGCCGCGTGCTGGATCGCACCATCTCCGGTGGGGCGACGATCAACGACGTGATCTTCCACGTGTCGATGGAGGACCTGCCGTTCGGCGGCGTCGGGCCGTCGGGGATGGGGGCGTATCACGGGCTGGACGGGTTCAGGACCTTCAGCCACGCCAAGGCGGTGTACCGCCAGCCGAAGATCGACGTCGCGAAGCTGGCGGGGCTGAAGCCGCCCTATGGCAGCGCGACGCGTCGCGCGGTGGCCGGGCAGCTGAAGCGCTGACGCACGAGGCGACGCTGGTCGCGCTGCTGACGCAGGACGCGGCGCGGGTGGCGGCGATGGAGGCGGTGTGCGCGCTGGCACTGCCCGATGCGTGGATCGCGGCGGGGTTCGTGCGCGATGCGGTGTGGGATGCGCTGCACGGGCGTTTGGCGGCGGCGCCGGTGGGGGACGTGGACGTGGTGTGGCACGATGCGGCGCGGCGCGATCCCGTACTGGATCGGCAATGGGAGCATGCCCTGCGCGAACGGCTGCCGGATTACGACTGGTCGGTGAAGAATCAGGCGCGGATGCATGTCCGCAACGGCGATGCGCCGTATCCCGACGTGGCGACGGCGATGCGGGCATGGCCGGAGACGGCGACCGCGGTGGCGGTCCGCCTGGGCGCGGACGATCGGCTGGAGGTGAACGCGCCGTACGGGTTGGACGACCTGTTCGCGCTGGTGGTGCGGCCGACGCCGGGGTTCGTGGTCCGCAAGCGTGCGGTCTTCGACGAACGGGTGGCGGGCAAGCGATGGCTGACGCGCTATCCGCGGTTGCGGGTGAAATGAAAAAGCCCGGCGGAAGGGTCCGCCGGGCCGCGTCGCCGAAGGGCGCGAGCGTCTAGTGGCTCGACGCGATCTCTTCCTTGAGCCTGAGTTTCTGCTTCTTCAGTTCCGCGATCGCCACCGTATCCGGCATGGGACGCTGCGACTCGGCGACGATGCGCTGGTCGAGGTTCGCATGCTTGGCCTCGAGAGCCGAGATGTGCGCGGTCTGCATGGCAGTTGCCTCCTTCGTGGTTGAACCAACAGTCCCGGATTGAACCACGAACCGCCCATAAAGTCGCGTCTCTTTTCGTTGCTTTCGACCGATCGCGGCAGATGTGCGACGACATGCGATTCGGGGATGACAGCCGCGGGGTCGCTTACGCTAAGGGGAAGGAAGGCGCGCTGCTGGGGGATGCGATGGACGATACGCTGGACGATGGCGAGGCGATCGCGCGGCTGAACCTGCTGCGGATCGAGCACCGCGACCTCGACGCCGCGATCGTCGCGCTGGCGGCGGGGGGCGTGCCCGACCAGCTGCAGATGATGCGGCTGAAGAAGCGCAAGCTGCGGCTGCGCGACGAGATCGCCGCGCTGGAGGACCAGCTGATCCCCGACATCATCGCCTGACGCGAACGCCCCACGCCGCGACGAAAATGAGACGAATGGCGCGGCGTTCAGCATAACCATCGCTTGGCCGCGGGGCGGCGTTCGTGGCACAGCGCAGGCATGGCCGAGTTCCTGACCGACCCGCTGATGCACCGCCGCCTGATCGATTCCTTCTACACGGAAGCGATGCTGCTGGCGGACGAGGCGCGCAGCTATTTCGACGAGGGCGGGCGCGCCGAGCGCGAGGCGCTGTCGCCGATGGACCGCGTCGCGTTCAGTTGCGAGTCCCTCAAGGTGACGACGCGGCTGATGCACGTGATCGCGTGGCTGCTGACGCAGCGCGCGGTGATCGCGGGCGAACTGACGCTGGGGCAGGCGTTGCAGCAGCAGCGGCGGCTGGGCAATGCGCCGGTCACCGACGCGGCGGTGCTGGACACGATGCCCGCACCGGCGCGTGGCATGATCCTGTCGAGCATCGACCTGCACCGCCGCGTGGCGCGGCTGGACGAGGCGCAGGAACTGGAAGCCCCGGTGGTGAGCCCGGCGCGGACGATGCTGGACCGGCTGGCGACGTCGTTCTGAGGGGAGCGGGGCTCCGAGCGGCGGGGGCGATGGTGCGGGACGTCTGGGTTAGCAGGCTGTGCTCCTGCGAAGGCAGGAGCCAGGGTACGGCAGAGCCACGTCCGTTGAGATCCGACAACCCTGGGCTCCTGCGTGCGCAGGAGCACGGAGGGTGTAGGGCACGATATTAGGCGACCAGCTTCAGGCGCTCCTTCGCGGCCTGATATTCGCGCTCCATGCGGTCGATGCGGTCGGCGACCGATTCCACCTGGTCGATCACGCCGATGCCCTGGCCCGAGCCCCAGATGTCGCGCCACGCCTTCGCCTTGACGGTGCCGTCGTTGCCGCCGCTGCCGAAGTCCATCGTCTTGTAATCGCCCTTGGGCAGATTGTCGGGATCCAGCCCGGCGTTGACGATCGAGCCGCGCAGGTAGTTGCCGTGCACCCCGGTGAAGAGGTCGGAATAGACGATGTCGGCGGCGCGGCTGTCGACGATGCCCTGCTTGTAGCGTTCGTCCGCGTTGGCTTCCTCGGTCGCGATGAAGGCCGAGCCGATATAGGCGAAGTCGGCGCCCATCGCCTGGGCCGACAGCACCGCGGCGCCGCTGGCGATCGAGCCGGACAGCGCCAGCGGGCCGTCGAACCACTGGCGGATTTCCTGGATCAGCGCGAAGGGCGAGGTGCGCCCGGCGTGGCCGCCCGCGCCGGCGGCGACCGCGATCAGGCCGTCGGCGCCCTTTTCGACCGCCTTGCGCGCGAAGCGGTCGTCGATGACGTCGTGGAGCGTAATGCCGCCCCAGCCGTGGACCGCCTGGTTCAGTTCCTCGCGCGCGCCGAGCGAGGTGATGGTGATCGGCACCTGCCACTTTTCGCAGGTGGCGAGATCCTGCTCCAGCCGGTCGTTCGACTTGTGGACGATCTGGTTCACCGCGAAGGGGGCGGCGGGGCGATCCGGGTGCTGGCGGTTGTGCGCCGCCAGTTCCTCGGTGATACGGTGGAGCCATTCGTCGAGGAGCGCCTGCGGGCGCGCGTTGAGCGCCGGAAACGATCCCACGATCCCCGCCTTGCACTGGGCGATCACCAGTTCCGGGCCGGAGATGATGAACAGCGGCGACCCGATGACGGGCAGGCGCAGGCGGGACATGATGCTCGGGATCGACATAACGCGGGTTATGTCGGGGGGATCCGGGGATGGCAAGTGGGGGGCTCCGTGGGCGTCACCCCGGCCTTGAGCGGGACCTTTGCGAAAGTCTTCGATGTGCTCCTGCGCACGAAGGAGCCCGGGGTTGTCGGTCCCATAGGCCGTTGTTCTGCTTGATCCTGGGCTCCTGCCTTCGCAGGAGCACGGCGTGTTCGCAGCGCGGTTGCGGCCGTTCTGTAGAGGTCCCGCCCTGAGCCGGGATCCCGCTTTTCAGATCCCGGGAAGAAGCGGGACCCCGGGTCGAGCCGAGACCTCTGCGAAAGTCAGTCCCTTGTTCCCCGGCGGAGGCCGGGGTCCAGCTGGGGAACGGCGGTAACCGACGGAAAAGGCACGCCAACTGGGCCCCGGCCTTCGCCGGGGAACGACGAGCTTGTCGAGCGATCTACGACTTTCGCAGAGGTCTCGGTCGAGCCCGGTGTGACGAGGTTCCGCTACTCCACGCGCTCCAGCCCCGCCGCTGCCTGACGGCCGTTTTCGACGTAATGCGCGGCCGAGATCTTCAGCGCCGCCACGGCGCGGTCGTCGAGTTCGCGCACCGCCTTCGCCGGGCTGCCGATGATGAGGCTGCGCGGGGGGAAGGTCTTGCCTTCGGTGACCAGCGCGCCGGCGCCGATCAGGCAGTCGTCGGGGATCACCGCATTGTTGAGGACGGTCGCGCCCACGCCGATCAGCACGCGGTTGCCGATGGTGCAGCCGTGGAGGATCGCGTGATGGCCGATCGTGCAATCCTCCCCCACGGTCAGCGGGCTGCCGGGATCGGAGTGGAGCATGGCGCCTTCCTGCACGTTGCTGCGCGCGCCGATCGGGATGGTGGTGTTGTCGCCGCGGATCACCGCGCCGAACCAGACGCTGACATCCTCGCCCAGCACCACGTCGCCGACGACGTCGGCGCTGGGGGCGACCCAGGCGGTGGCGTGGCGGGTGGGGCGCTTCCCCTTGAAGGCGTAGAGCGGCATCCGTGTCTCTCCTCGGGATCGTCCCGTTACGGGATGGACGTTAACTGTTCGGCGACATAGCCGAAATCGTAAATCAACCGTTAAGACCCGCGTATGGAACGCCGACTCGTCCTCACCCATGAAGCCGCCCGGCACCCGTTTCGCCGGACCCTGCCGCCGCCCGTGGTGGAGGCATTGCCCGTGCAGCGTGACGATCAGGACTGGAAACTGTTCGCGCTCAGCTTCGTCGCGTTCTTCATCTGCTTCTACACGCTGATCGCCTGAACCGTCAGTCGCAGGCGCGATGGAGCCGCTGTGCGATCAGGGCCGACACGCCGCACATCGCGACCACCAGCAGCAGCAACTGCGAGGGGGTGACGCCCAGCGCGGTGATGCCCGCGACCGCGACCGACCCGATCGTCATCGCACCGGCATTGACCACGTTGTTGGCGGCGACGGTGCGTGCGGTCTGGTCCTTCGTCACGGTGGTGGTCAGGAAGGCATAGAGCGGCACGACGAACATCCCGCCGAAGATCGCGACGCCGAGCAGTGCGGCCAGTACCACGATCGCGTGCGGCTGGCCCAGGAAACCGGCCATGTCGTACAGCATGCCCGCGCGCGCCGGCTCCCACCCCTCGACCGCGAAGCGGAATCCCAGCACCGCGACGCCCATGGCGAGGACCGAGGCGGGCGAGAAGCGCGCCGAGATCTGCCCGCGCAACAGCAGGTTGATGACGACCGAGCCGATCGCGACCCCGATCGAGAAGACCGCCAGCACCAGGCTGGCGACGCTGGCGTCCGCCGTCAGCACGTTCTTCACCAGCGGCGGGAAGATGATGATGAGGACCGACCCGATCGTCCAGAAGAAGCTGATCGCGCAGATCGCGAGGAACAGCCGGGGGATGTGCATCGTCCCCGACACCAGCCGCCACGACGCGCGCACCGGGTTCCAGTCGAGCGTCAGCTTCGGCCCGAGTCGGGGCGCGGGCGGCACCGCACGCGCGGTCATCCATCCCGCCACCGCCACCAGGAAGGTGAGCGCCGCGACCAGCGTGGTCGAGTGGTAGACGAACCCGGCGACGATCGTGCCGAGCAGGATCGACAGATACGTCCCCGCCTCCACCAGTCCGGTGCCGCCGAGGACGTCGTCCTCCTTCAGATGCTGCGGCAGGATGGCGTATTTGATCGGGCCGAAGAAGGTGGAGTGGACCCCCAGCCCGACTACCGCGGTCAGCATCATCGCCACCGCCAGCGTCGGCGCGCCCGCGCGGGCCAGCATCAGTCCGGCGGCGCCGATCGCCATGATGCCGATCTCCGCGGTCTTCACGATGCGGATGATGCGCGCCTTGTCGACGCTGTCGGCGAGTTGCCCGGCGAGCGCGGACAGCAGGAAGAACGGCAGGATGAAGAGCGCCGCGGCCAGCGCGTTGAAGAAGCTTTCCTGCGTTTCGTCGGCGAAGATCTCGTACGTGGCGAAGAGGACCATCGCCGTCTTGAAGAGATTGTCGTTAAACGCGCCGAGGAACTGGGTGGTGAACAGCGGCAGGAATCGTCGCCGCTTCAGGAGCCCGAGGGCATTTATCATGACGCCGGACCGGCCCCCGTCTGTTGCTACCCGGCGGGGACATAGCGATTGCCGCCGCACGATCCAAACCCTGATTTTCGCAGCGGTTCGATCGCGCGCGGGGGTTGCGCCGGGCGCGCGGGCGGTCCACGTCCGGCGCCATGTTGTCGCTGCCCAACCTGTTGACCTTGTCGCGGATCGTGATGGTGCCGCTGCTGGTCGCGTTCCTGTGGTCGCCCAGCTGGCAGGCGGGGTTCGGCATCGCCTTCGCGCTGTACTGCCTGATGGGGATCACCGATTATTTCGACGGTTACCTGGCGCGTGCGCAGGGGACGGTATCGAAGCTGGGCGTGTTCCTGGACCCGATCGCGGACAAGATCATGGTCGCGGCGGTCATCCTGATGCTGGTGGGGACGCGGCACGACGACGTCGCGGCGATCACCGGCATCCACATCATCGCGGCGCTGGTGATCCTGCTGCGCGAGATCGCGGTCAGCGGGCTGCGCGAATTCCTGGCGGGGCTGCAGGTGTCGCTGCCGGTGTCGAAGCTGGCGAAATGGAAGACGACGCTGCAGCTCGTCTCGCTGGGGGCGCTGATCCTGTCCGGCGCGCTGCCGGGCGAGGCGTGGATCAAGGTGATCGGGCTTGCCAGCCTGTGGGGAGCGGCGGCGCTGACGGTGGTGACGGGGTGGGATTACCTGCGCGTCGGCCTGAAGCATATGGATTGAGGGCGGCGGTTGCGATCGTCACCCCGGCCTTGAGCCGGTTCCCGCTTCCTCGCCAACCTCCCGGAAGAAGCAGGACCCCGGATCGAGTCCGGGGTGACGAGGTTGGTGGGGTAGCGGATTTACAAACTAAGGCGGGTGTCGTTGAAAATTCTGTATTTCGCCTGGGTGCGGGAGCGGGTCGGCGTGGCGGAGGAAGACGTGACGCCGCCGTCGGGCGTCGACACCGTCGCCGCGCTGGTCGACTGGCTCGCTACGCGGAGTGACGGTCATGCCGCCGCCTTTGCCGAGCGCGACAAGCTGCGCGCGGCGGTGGACCAGGCGTTCGTGGCCCTGGACAGCCCGATCGCGGGCGCGCGCGAGGTCGCGATCTTTCCGCCGGTGACGGGCGGATGATCCGGGTCCTGGTATCCCCCGACGCGATCGACAGCGCAGGCGAGATGGCGGCGCTGGAGACGGATGGCGGCGCGGTGGCGACCTTCACCGGGCTGGTCCGTGCCGACGATGGCGTCAGCGTGCTGGAGCTGGAGCATTATCCCGGCGCGACCGAGGCGGCGCTGGTGCGGCTGGCGGAGGCGGCGCGGGTGCGCTGGGGGCTGAGTGCGGCGACGATCGTCCACCGCGTCGGTCCGATGCGGCCGGGCGAGCGGATCGTCTTCGTCGGGACCGCCTCCGCCCACCGCGCGGCGGCGCTGGAGGCATGCGCCTTTCTGATCGACCGGCTGAAGACCGATGCACCGTTCTGGAAGCGCGAGACGGTCGGCGACGCGACGCGCTGGGTCGAGGCGCGGGCACATGACGACGCGGCGGCGCAGCGCTGGCGCGACTGAGCGGCTCTCCGCGCGGCAAGCAAATCTTTCATACTCCCCCACGTTAGTGGGATATGATCCCGCCCATGGAGGTGGGCGATGATCCCCGGACCGGTCGATATGCAGGACGACGGCAGCCGCTCGCCGATCGGCGGGGCCGTCACGGCGCTGCGGCAGGCGCGACAAGACTGGCGGGCGCGGCACGATGCCGGGCGGCGCCCCGCGAGCTTCCCGGCGCGCGGCGCGATCCAGGCGGCGGTCGAGCTGCTGTCCGCCGCGCTCTATCCGCGTCGGCTGGGTCAGTTCCGCGGGAATGAGGCCGAGGAGGATCGCTTCGTCGCGGCGAAGCTGCTGGCGGCGGCTACGGTTCTGGAGCGTGAGGTCGCCGCGGAGCTCGGCTATTGGGAGGCGGAGGCGCGCGGCGGTGCGTTCGAGCGCGATCAGGCGGCGACGATCGTGCGGCTGTTCATCGCCGAGCTGGGCGATATCCGCGCGCTGATCGACAGCGATGTCGAGGCGGCGTTCCTGGGCGATCCGGCGGCGCGCAGCGTGGACGAGATCCTGGTGTGCTACCCCGGTGCGATCGCCAGCCTGCATCACCGGATCGCGCACCGGCTGTACGCACTGGGCGCGCCGATCGCCGCCCGCATGGTGTCGGAACTGGCGAACGAGCGCACCGGCGTCGATATCCATCCGGGGGCGACGATCGGCGCGTCCTTCTTCATCGACCATGGCACCGGCGTCGTCATCGGCGAAACTGCGATCGTCGGCGCACGGGTGCGGCTGTACCAGCATGTCACGCTGGGCGCGCGCACCCCGCTGGCGGATGCCACGCCGGGGCCGCGCGACCGCTTCGCGCGGCATCCGATCGTGGAGGACGACGTGGTGATCTATGCCGGATCGACGATCCTGAGGCGGGTCACGATCGGCGCGGGCGCGGTGGTCGGCGGCAATGTCTGGCTGCTGGAGGATGTCGCGCCGGGGGCGCGCGTGTGCGGTCGATCCCCGCGGGTGAGGGGGAGCCCCGAAGAAGACCATTCTCATCAACCGCGCGTTGGGTAGATCACCGTTGATGCGGGGGGAGCCTCTTGGGGATAAGTGCTTCATTCTTCGCGCGATGTCAAAGAGCGGTTGGTGATATGGTACTCACGGTGGCTTCCCGGCCACTTGTCGCGGGGACAGGACGCGGCGGACGAGGAGGGTGCTGTCGTGGGCGACGACGTCCTTGGGCGGTTCGCCCAGGACAGAGAGGCCCAGACCGCCGGCGGAGGCGGGTTCGGCCCAGCACATCACGATGCTGCCCCGGCGCAGCCGGTGTGCCATTCCTCTACCACCGCCCAGATGCGGCCGCGCACGCCCGCGCTCATCCGCGGCTGCGCGTAGACGCCGGGGGCCAGCTCTAGCATCGCCGAGCCCGGCGAAGCCGCGGTAGCGGTCCTCGACGTCGCGGGTGATGACGACGGTGAGTGGCATCAATCCACCGCGCCGTCGACCGCGTCGGTGGAGGCGACCTCGCCAGGCAGTAACACCGTCTCGGATCCGTTTCGGTGTCATCTTCGGTTTCGGCCGCAATGCGGGGTGCTACAGGTCGAGCGGGGAGAGGTGCGATGAGCGACCGGGTGACGTGGGCGAAGCTGGTGCGCGACGACGAGGGCGGGGTGATCGCGGCGCTGCCGCTGATCGATCATTGTCTGGACGTCGCAGCGGCGTTCGCGGCGATCCTGCCGGCGTGGATGCGCGCGCTGACGGCGGCGGCGGGGCGGGAGTTGACGGCGCAGGACGTCGAACGGCTGATCGTGCTGGCGGCGCTGCACGATTTGGGGAAGGCCAATCGCGGGTTCCAGGCGCGCCGTGATGCGCGCGCCCGACCGATCGTGGGGCACACCGGCGCGGTCGCGGCGCTGGTGAAGCATTCGACGCTGACGGGGACCGCGGCGGGAACGGCGCTGCGCGACATGTTCGTGGACTGGGGCAGCTACCAGCATTTCGCGGCGGCGCTGGCGCATCATGGCAGGCCGGTGGAGGAGTTTCACGCCGAGGCGCCGTCGGATCGGTGGTCGCGGCACGTTCCGCAATGGGTGGCGGGGGACGATGGCGATCCCGCGGCGGAGGTCGTGCGGCTGTTCGACGTGCTGCGCGCGCGCTAGCCGCTGGCGTGGGAGGACGGCGCGCCGCTGCCGGATGCGACGGCATTCGTCGCGTTGTTCGCCGGCCTCGTCACGCTGGCGGACTGGGTCGGTTCGGATACCACGCGCTTCCCGGTAGCCGGGCCGCATGGTGCCGAGCGGGAGGCGTGGCGTGCGACCGCAGCGACGGCGGCGGTCGTGGCGCGGGGGCTTGCACCACTGGGGACGCCGCCGGGTGACTTCGCCGATGCGTTCGGCCACGCGGCCTATGGCTTTCAAGCGGCAGCGGGGGCGCCCGATCTGGGAACGGTCGCGCTGATCGAGGCGGAGACGGGGTCGGGAAAGACCGAGGCGGCGCTGTGGCGGTGGCTGGCGCTGCGGCGACGGGGCGAGGTCGACGGGCTGTTCTTCGCGCTGCCGACGCGGGCGGCGGCGGTGCAATTGCACGCGCGCATCGACGCGGTGATGCGGCGCGTTTGGGGTGAGGAGGCACCGCGGGCGGTGCTGGCGGTGCCGGGCTACCTGTGCGCGGGCGATGCGACGGGGCAGGCGCTGCCCGGGTTCGCCGTGCGGTGGGATGCGGGCGACGATGCCGCACCGCCGGATGCGCGCTGGGCGGCGGAGCGCGCCAACCGCTTCCTGGCGGCGCGGGGCGCGGTGGGGACGATCGACCAGACGCTGCTGGCGAAGCATGCGCTGTTCCGCGCCGGGGCGCTGGCGCGCAGCCTGCTGGTGTTGGACGAGGTTTATGCTTCCGATGCGTATATGACGGGGCTGCTGGGGCGGTTGCTGGAGCATCATGTCGCGGTCGGGGGGCGGGCGCTGCTACTGTCAGCCACGCTGGGCGGCGAAGCGCGCGCGCGTCTCCTGAAGGCGCGGTCGCCATCGCTGGAGGAGGCGGTGGCGCAGCCGTATCCGGCCTTGTCGGGGCGGGGTGTGGCGCCGCGCGCCGTGGTCGGTGCGTCGCGGAGCAAGCGGGTGACAGTGGAGACGGCGGGGCTGATCGCCGATGCGCCGGCGATCGCCGCGCGGGCGGTGACGGCGGCGCGCGACGGCGTGGCGGTGCTGGTGGTGCGCAACACGGTGGACGGTGCGGTGGCGGTCGCTCGCGAGGTCGCGGCGCTGGCGGAGGAACTCGCGTTCGCGGTCGGAGGCGTCGCGACGGTCCATCACGGGCGCTTCGCGGCGGAAGATCGCGCGCTGCTCGATGCGGAAGTGACGCGGACCTTCGGCAAGGCGCGTGCGGCGGGCGGGCGCGTGCTGGTGGGAACGCAGACGCTGGAACAGTCGCTGGATATCGACGCGGACTTCCTCATCACCGATCTGGCGCCGATGGACGTCCTGTTGCAGCGCGTCGGGCGGCTGCATCGGCACGATCGTGGCGACCGGGGGGCGTTTGCGGCGGCGCGCGTGGTCGTCCTGCGGCCGGCGGACCGCGATCTGAGCGCGTTGCTGGAGGCGAAAGGCGCGCGGCACGGGCTGGGCGGGTACGTCTATCCCAACGTCACGCAGCTGGAGGCGACGCTGGCGCTGCTGGAACGGGAGGCCTGCATCACCATCCCGCAGGACAATCGGCGGCTGGTGGAGCAGGCGCTGCACCGCGACGCGTTGAAGACGGTGGCACGGGAGCGGGGTTCGGCATGGGTCAACCGACTGAACGACGACCGCGGGGGCGAGTCGGCGAAGGGCGACAGCGCGAAAATCGCGGCGCTGGACCTGTCGCTGCCGTTTACCCGGCTGGATTTCCTCGATGATACGGCGGCGCTGACGCGGCTGGGCGCGCGTGACCTGTTGATCGACCTGCCGGAGCCGCTGACGGGGCCTTTCGGGCAGCCGGTCGCGCGGGTGACGATCCCCGGATGGATGGCGGATCGGGTTAGGGGCGATGCGGTCGTGCGGATCGACGAGCGGCATTTCGCGCTGGGCGAGGGGACGTTCGCCTACGACCAATGGGGTCTGCGGCGGGACGCTCCACGGGGCTGATGTGATCGGCCGCCCCGTGTGGTCGCGCGGTCCGGGGCAACCATTCGGCACGAAGCTATCCTCGTGCCGAGCCATCACGGTGCGCGCCGCCCCGGAGCATGTCCGGGGCGGCGCGAGCCAAGTCCCTTACCGTGGGTTGGCGACCGCCGCGGGGGGCGGGGGCGGCGGTGCGCCGGCGGCTGCTCCCGGCGGTGGGGGCGGAGCGCCTGCTCCCGGCGGCGGAGGCGGGGGAGCGCCAGCGCCGGGGGGCGGCGGAGGCGGTGCGCCCGCACCCGGCGGGGGAGGCGGGGGAGCCCCGGCACCCGGCGGCGGGGGCGGGGGAGCGCCAGCCCCGGGAGGCGGCGGGGGCGCGCCGGCACCATGCGGCGGCGGCGGCGGTGCGCCGACCTCGCGGACGCCGCCGGCCTGATCGACCAGGAAGCGCGCGCGCAGCTGGCCGTCGTCGTAGCGGCCCTGCACCAGCACCGGTGCGCCGGTGCGCAGCCCGCTGTCGCCGCGACCGGCGTCCACCAAGGTGCGGCCGCTGGCATCCTGTACCACGAAGCGGTTGCCATAGACCTCCGCCACGCGGCCGCGCACGCTCACGATCCCGCGCGCGTCGCCCAGCTTCGCGACCGGGGTGGCGACCACCGGCGCCATCTCCACGCCGGGCCGCGTCAGCGATACCGCACCGGCGCCGCCGGCGGCACCCAATGCCACCAGCGCCACCGCGCCCAGCCCGATCTTCTGTTTCTTCGAAATCATCATCGTCTCCTTACGTCTAACGATGAAGGCGATGTACGCGCCGCCAGGACCACCCGCGCTGAACCATGGCGTTCAGTTTCGGTTTAAGCGGTCGGCATAGGAGACCCGCATGCGCATCCTGTTGGTCGAGGACGACCGCGATCTTGGCCCCAGCGTCGCCGCGGCGCTGCGTAGCGAGCATTTCGCGGTGGACCTCGTCACCGACGGTGTCGACGCCGCGCATCTGGGCGAGACCGAGCGCTACGATGCCGCGGTGCTGGACCTGGGGCTGCCGCAGCTGGATGGTGTCAGCGTGCTGAAGGCGTGGCGCGCGGCGGGGCGCGACCTGCCCGTGCTGGTGCTGACCGCGCGCGAGGCCTGGTCGGACAAGGTCGCCGGATTCAAGGCGGGCGCGGACGATTACATGGTCAAGCCGTTCCGCCTCGACGAACTGGTGATGCGGTTGCGCGCGCTGGTGCGGAGGTCGGCGGGGCATGGTCAGCCGCTGCTGACCTGCGGGCCGCTGTCGTTCGATACGCAGACCGGCATGTTCGAACTGGATGGACTGCCGCTGCGGCTGACCGCGTTCGAATGGCGCGTGCTGTCGCAGCTGATGCTGCGCAAGGATGTGGTGATCGAGCGGCTCGACCTGCTGGAGCGGGTGTACGAGGGGGATGCGGATACCGATTCCAACAGCCTGGAGGTGATCGTCGGGCGGCTGCGCAAGAAGATCGGCGCGACGCTGATCGAGACGGTGCGCGGGCGCGGCTATCGCCTCGTGTGCGCGGGCTGAGCGGATGCCGCGGTCGCTGTATGCGCGGATGCTGGCCATCGCGATCGCGTCGACGACGCTGGCGATCGTCATCGCCGGCGTGGTCGTCGCCGGGGTGCTGGGACGGTTCGTGACCGAGGGGATGGACCGGCGGCTGGACGCGACGCTGCTGGTACTGGCGAGTGCGGTCGATCGTGACGGGCGTGTCGACCGCGCGCGACTGGGCGAGCGGGTCGCGGCGCTGGAGGGCGGGCCGGAATGGCGGTGGCGGATCGTCGGGCCGGACGGGGCGGTCGGCTCGGCCGACTTTCCGGCGCTGCGCGATGCGTCCGGGCCACCGCTGCCGCCGCCCGGCGCGCCGGTGCCGCCGCCACCGCCGGGTGGGCCGCGCGGCGCGCACGTGCTGGAAGGCGCCGGGGACGTCCACGCGCGCGCCATGACGCTGCCGACGCGGCGGGGGACGGTGACGCTGGTCGCGGCCGCGCCGCGCGAGGTGGTGCAGCGCCCGATCCGGGGCGCGCTGACGCCGCTGCTGGTCGCGCTGGCGGCGGTGGCGCTGCTGTTGAGCGCGGCGATGCTGTTGCAATTGCGGGTCGGGCTGCGCCCCTTGCGCCGGGTGCGCGATCAGGTGGCGGCGATGCGGGCGGGGCAGCGCGATCGTATCGACGAGGATCAGCCCACCGAACTGCTGCCGCTGACGGTCGAGCTGAACGCGCTGGCCGCGGACAATGCCGCCGCGCTGGCGACGGCGCGGGCGAGTGCGGCCAATCTGGCGCATGCGCTCAAGACCCCGGTCGCGACGCTGGCGCTCGACCTGCGCGATCAGCCGCGGCTGGCGGCGTTGGTGGCGCGGATCGACCGGACGATCCGGCATCACCTGGCGCGTGCGCGGGCCGCGGCGATCGACCGCCGCAGCGCGACGCCGCTGCGTCCGGCGATCGAGGGGATCGCGGGCGCGATCCCGATGCTGCGGTCGGGGCGGTTGCTGGAGGTGACGGTGCCCGAGGCGCTGACGGTGGCGGTGGATGCGCAGGACCTGGACGAACTGCTTGGCAATCTGCTCGACAATGCCGCGCGTCATGCGCGGTCGCGGGTGGCGGTCGCCGCACGGCGCGACGGGCGCTCGGTCATGCTGACGATCGAGGACGACGGCCCCGGCATCCCGGCGGATCAGCGCGCCGCGGTGGCGCGACCGGGCATGCGACTGGACGAGGGCGGCGACGGGCACGGCTTTGGCCTGTGGATCGTCGCCGAACTGGCGGCGCTCTATGGCGGCGCGATACGGCTGGACGAGGCGGTCGGCGGCGGGCTGTCGGTGCAGGTGACGTTGCCCGCCGCCTGAATACTCAGGCCGGTGGCTCGTGATAGGGGCAGCCGTTGACGCGCGCGCGGAAATCGGCGGAGTGGCGATAGGTCGCGTTGCGGGCGCGGTTGATGTTGCCGAGCGGGCGGTGCGCGGCGAGCCCGGTCCAGACGCTGAACCGCGTTTCCTCGTTCACCTGCTGCACGCGCGCCTCGCCCCAGCTGTCCTGAGCGTGCGCGGTGAGGGTGCCGACGCGCTCGAAGGGAGCGTCCGCCTCGTCCCATTCCACGGTCGGATCCTCGATCGGCTGACGCTCCAGATCGCGGCACAGCTGCACCTCGAACGCCCATTGCGCCTCGATCCGCTCCATTTCCGTCCGGACGTCCTCGCGGATCGCATCCTCGCGGCCCTGCGTATCGACGATCCGGCCGGTCAGTTCGCGCAAGGCCGGTGCGATCGGCACGACGCGGAACTTCGCGATATGGTCGCCCCAGCGGAACGGGGTGATCGAATGATAGGTCTCGCCCAGCGGATCGACATTGGGTGCGCCGCCGAGCGTGTCGACCGCGGGAATCTGCGTGCCCACGGCATCGAGCGCATTGTGGACGCCGCGCAGTACCGCCGACAGCACCTTCTTCGTCCCCTCCAGACGGTCGGTGGTCTTCGCCAGCAGCCTCAGGTTGGACAGGAACGCGTCGGCATCCTTCGCCTGAAAGACGGTGCCGTTGTTGAGGATGAAGTCCTGCGTCGTTCCCTGCGCGTCGGGCAGCCGCTCGCCCGCGACGTCCAGCACCTTGATCGCCAGCCCGCGCGGCAGGCTGATGACGTCGGGCAGGATGTCGCCGGCATTGGTCGACAGCCGCATCAGCACGTCATGCCGGCCGGGTGAGGCGAAGACGCCCTGCGCCAGTTCGGCGGGGAGGTCGCCGTCGACCTCCAACACGCCCGCCAGCACCCCGTGCGCCTTGGCATGCACCGCGCGCACGGCGTGGTCGTAATCCTGCGCCGTCCGCTCCAGGATGGTGTCGAAGGTTTCGTTCAGCCCGGCGATCGTCCGGTCCTCGTCGGGCTTGGGGGTTTCGACGTCGGGGGTGTAGCGGATCGGGGGTCGGGTCATGCGCGCTCCGGTAACGGCCATTCAGCGACGCAACCGACCGGCCATCACGAGGGTTTCGGTACGGTAACGGTCATAGCCCGCGGCTTGGAGGTCAGCGTGAAGCTTCATAGGACGGAGGGGATGGAGAACCTCTTGCAAGCGACGCCCGCGGGCGAGGCGCCGGGCCGGCGCGCGCAACAGACCGACAATTTCCTGCTGCAGAACCTGTCCGCCGCGGACTTCGCGCTGATCGCGCCGCACCTGGATCGGGTGCCGTTCGAGGTCGGCGACGCGCTGGCGCGTGCCGGCACGCCGATCGAGGCGGTGTGGTTTCCCGAGGGCGCGATCGCGGGCGTGCTGGATGCGCTGGAGGGTGACCATCGCCTCGCGGTCGGGCTGGTCGGGCAGGAAGGGTTCCTGGGCTGGCCGCTGCTGCTGGGCGACGATACCTGGCCGCACGACGGCGTGATGCGCGCGGAGCAGGGGCATGCGATGCGGCTGCCCGCGGCGGTGCTGGTCGAGGCGACGACGCGCAGCGACACGCTGCGCCAGACGCTGCTGCGCTTCGTCAACGTCTTCATGCTGCAGATGGGGCGGACGATCGTGTCGTCGCTCGCGCATCCGGTCGAGCGGCGGATGGCGCGCTGGATCCTGTTGTATCACGACCGCGTGCGCGCCGACGAGATCTGCATGACGCACGAGGAATTCCGGCTGATGCTGGGCGTGCGCCGGTCGACCGTGACGGAGGCGCTGCACAAGCTGGAGGAGGACGGCGCAGTGCGCACCGGGCGCGGCAAGGTGATCGTGGAGGATCGCGCACGGCTGATCGACCTGGCGGGCGACACCTATGGCCGGGCGGAGCGGGAGTATCGCCGCCTCATCATCGGCAACGCGCCTTAGGTGTTTGATCCCGGAGTTTGATGGTGCGGGTTTGATGTAACCCGAGCGGGCTCGATCTGCCATGCCTTGCGGATTGGTTCGTAGGGTGAAAGGCCCCTGAGCGTCTCGAGCCTGCGGGCCAAGTCGTAAAAGGGCGACGGAGTCGCCGAGATGTTGCCGTAGCTGTTGATGACTGTCGGAATGATAGCGCTTGACGGTCGCCTCCTCGACGGGTCGCTTCATCCCTCCCACCTGCCCGTTGGTCGACGGATGCTTTGCCTTGGTCAGCTGGTGCTCGATGTCGTTCTCTTCGCACACGCGGTCGAAGATGTGGTGGACGGCTTAGGGTCAGGACCATTGATGTGAGCGTCACGATCTGATTCAGGCTCCGCAAGGAGACCGGAATGAGTGACCTGTTTTGGCTGACTGATGAGCAGATGGAACGGCTGCGGCCGTTCTTCCCCAGGAGCCACGGCAAGCC
>CAJYKB010000011.1 GCA_913774925.1 uncultured Sphingomonas sp.
CGGCGATGCTGGCGCATGAGATCAAGAACCCGCTGTCAAGCATCCGCGGCGCGGCGCAGCTGATCGCGGACGGCGCCCCGCAGGCGGAACTGACCGGGCTGGTGATCGCGGAGGTGGACCGGATCGCGGCGCTGATCGACCATATGCAGGATTTCACCGACACGCGCCCGCGCGCGGTCGAGCCGCTCAACATCTATCCGCTGCTGGCACATGCGCGCGGCGTGGCGCTGGCGGGCTTCGCGCGTGGCATAACGATCGAGGAGCGCTACGACCCGTCGCTGCCGCAGGTGATGGGAAACGGCGACGCGCTGCTCCAGATCATCCTCAATTTGCTGAAGAACGCCGCCGCCGCGCTGGGCGATCGCGGCGAGCGGCGGATCACGCTGGCCACCGCCTATCGCCACGGCATCACCGTGCCCGCGGGCAAGGACGGCGCGCGCGTGGCGTTGCCGATCGAGATCTGCGTCATCGATACCGGCCCCGGAGCGCCCGACGACATCGCCGAGCATCTGTTCGATCCCTTCGTGTCGAGCCGGCCGGAGGGCAAGGGGCTGGGGCTGGCGCTGGTCGACAAGCTGATCCGCGACATGGGCGGGATCGTGCAATATGCGCGCGAGGGGCGCCCACACCAGACCGTGTTCCGCCTGCTGCTGCGGCGCGCGTGATGCCGGGGAGCATGATCGGTTCGGGAGGCCGTGTCCTGCTGGTGGACGACGACGATTCGATCCGTACCGTCGTCGCGCAGGCGTTGCGGCGCGCGGGGCATGACGTGCGCACCGCCGCCAGCCTGGCCGAGCTGGACCGCGAGATGCGCAGCCACCCGCCGCAGGTGCTGCTGACCGATGTGGTGCTGCCCGACGGCGACGGGATCGAGAATGCGGCGCGGGTGCTGGCCGATCATCCCGACCTGCCCGTGATCGTGCTGTCGGCGCGCAATACGCTGACCACCGCGGTGCGCGCGAACGAGGCGGGCGCCTACGATTACCTGCCCAAGCCGTTCGACCTCGACACGCTGACCCGCACCGTCGCCGCGGCGCTGGCCCGGCGCGCGGGCAGCGAAGCGGCGGACGCGGAAAGCGAGGACGCCTCGCTGCCGCTGATCGGGCGCTCGCCCGCGATGCAGGAGGTGTACCGCGTGATCGCGCGCGTCGTCTCCAACGACCTGACCGTGCTCGTCTCGGGCGAATCGGGGACGGGCAAGGAGCTGGTGGCTCGCGCGATCCACGATCTGGGCGCCCGGCGGGCCGCGCCGTTCGTGCCGATCAACATGGCCGCGATCCCGCGCGAGCTGATCGAGGCGGAGCTGTTCGGGCACGAACGCGGCGCCTTCACCGGCGCGGCGCAGCGCAACGCGGGGCGGTTCGAGCAGGCGGCGGGGGGGACGCTGTTCCTCGACGAGATCGGCGACATGCCGGTCGAGGCGCAGACTCGGCTGCTGCGCGTGCTGCAATCCGGCGAGTTTACGACCGTCGGCGGCGCGCGCACGATCCGCGCCGACGTCCGCATCGTCGCCGCGACCAACCGCGATCTTCAGCAGGCGGTCGCGACGGGGCAGTTTCGCGAAGACCTGTATTACCGGCTGAATGTAGTGCCTATCGCGCTGCCGGCCCTGCGCGAGCGGCGCGGCGACGTGGCGGAGCTGGCGCGGCATTTCCTCGACCGCGCGGCGGAGGCGGGGCTGCCGCGCAAGACGCTGGATGCTGCGGCGATCGATGTGCTGGAGCAGCATGACTGGCCCGGCAACGTGCGCGAGCTGGAGAATGTCATGCGCCGGCTCGCGGCGCTGTCGCGCGACGATCATGTCGGTGCGCCGGAAGTGACCGCGACGATCGGGGCAGGCGGCGGTGCCTCCGCGCTCGCGGCGGCGCCCGACCCGGGATTGGAGGCGGCTGTGCGCGCGCTGATCGACCGGCTCGCCCGGCAGGAGCCGCGCGCGCTGGAGGACGGCTCTCTCTACGAGCGCGTCATCGGCGAGGTCGAGCGCCCGCTGATCGAGGCGATGCTGGCGCGCCACGGCGGCAACCAGCTGCGCGCCGCGCGCGCGATCGGGCTGAACCGCAACACGCTGCGCAAGCGGCTGAACGTGCTGGGGATCGACGCGAGCATGCGCCCGCCCGTCGCAGCGGAGGACTAAGGCTCACACCTCCCGCCATCGAAGCCAGGAGCGTTGCGTCACCGCGGCCTTGTGCCGGGGTCTACCGCTGCGCGAACCCGATAGCTTATATGTATGCGGACCAGTGGACGCCGGGACAAGCCCGGCATGACGATGGGGACGGTTGGGAGCGGAACCACCGATCGTCGATCGCACCCAACGTTCCGCCCCGGCCCGCCGAAATATGTGTTCTCCATGCAACACCGATGTTGTAGCGGGGGACGAATGACTGCGGAAGCGACGCCTGCCTCCCTGGCCGTGCCGACACCGGCGACCCGCTTCCGCGTGACCCCCGCGCTCGAGCTGGCGGTGCTGAGCCTGGCGGTGGGGATCTGGATCGGAAGCTACTTCATCGTCCAGGGTGAAGGCGATCCGGCAGGACTGCTGGCGCCCCCGATCGTCGCGCTGATGCTGGTGGCCAATCTCGTCGCCGGGATCGCGCTGCTCATGCTGCTGGGGCGCCGCATCGCGCGCCGCCGCGCGGCACGCTCGCCGATCGGGGGGGCGGGGCGGCTGCACGTGCGGCTGGTGCTGCTGTTTTCGGTCGTGGCGGCGGTGCCGGCGCTGCTGGTGACGATCTTCGCGTCGCTGCTGTTCCAGTATGGCGTGCAGTTCTGGTACTCGGATCGCGCGCGCGGGATGTTCGAAAATGCGGCGTCACTGACCCGCGCGTCCTACGACCAGATCATCCAGCGCTGGGACGAGGCGACGGTGACGATGGCGGACGATCTGTCCGCGTTCCTGCGCGAGCAGCCGATCGACAGCAACCGCTTCCCCGACTTCTTCGGGCGGCAGGTCTATTATCGCAGCCTGTCCGAAGGCGCATTGTTCGCGATGAACCCGCGCGGGGGCTTGCAGACGCTGGCGGTGGTCAATCCGTACGAGATCGACCTCGCCCGCCTCATCACCCCGGCGGCGATCGCGCGGTTGAGCGGGCAGCGACGCAGCGTGGTGATCGTGACCGGCGACCGCATCCAGGTGTTTACCCGGCTGCCGGGGGCGGAGAACATCTATCTCTACGCCGCCCGCGTGACCGACCCGAAGGAGATGACGACGCAGACCGCGCGCGCCGAGGCGGCGCTGGTCAATTATCGCCAGCTGCTGGCGCGCGCACGCTCGCTTCAGCTTCAGTTCAACGCCGCGCTGCTGATCGTGTCGCTGCTGATCGTCGGGGTCGCGGTGTGGATCGCGCTGGCGGTCGCGGATCGGCTGGTGCGCCCGGTGGGCGAGCTGGTGGACGCGGCGCGACGGGTCGAAGGCGGCGACCTGTCGGCGCGGGTGCCGGAGACGCTGGAGCGTGATGAGCTCGGGACGTTGTCCAATGCGTTCAACAGTATGACGGCGAGACTTCACACGCAGAATACCGCGCTGGTCACCGCCAATGCGCAGCTGGACAGCCGCCGCGCGCTGATCGAGGCAGTGATGTCGGGCGTGTCGGCGGGGGTCATCTCGATCGACGGCAGCGACCGTACGATCCGCATCATCAACAGCTCCGCGCAGACGCTGCTGGGGCTGGATTCGCCGCCCGTCGGGCGACCGCTGGCGGAGGTGGCGCCCGCGCTGGCGCCCATGCTGGAGGGCGGCGCGCGCGAGGCGACGGTGCAGCTGGCGGTGCATGGCGAGCCGCGCACCTTCGCGGTCCGCATCGCGCAGGACGGCACCGGGCCGATCATCACCTTCGACGACATCACGCAACAGCTGACCGATCAGCGTCGTGCCGCCTGGGCCGATGTCGCGCGGCGTATCGCGCACGAGATCAAGAACCCGCTGACCCCGATCCAGCTGGCCGCGGAACGGCTCCAGCGCCGCTATGGCGGCAAGGTGGAGGAGGGGGATACGACCTTCGGCCGGCTGACCGACACGATCGTGCGGCAGGTCGGCGACCTGCGGCGGATGGTAGACGAATTCAGCAGCTTCGCCCGCATGCCCAAGCCGGTGTTCCGCGAGGAATCGCTGGTCGATATCGCGCGCCAGACGATGTTCCTGCACGAGGTCGCGCATCCCGGCATCCGCTTCGTGCTGGATCACGGCGATCCCGGCCCGGCGCTGGTGTGCGACCGGCGCCAGCTGGGTCAGGCGCTGACCAACATCGTCAAGAACGCGGTGGAGGCGGTCGAGGCGGCCGACGCCAGCGAGGGGAACGTGACGATGACGCTGGCGCAGACGGACGAGCGCGTGACGATCACCGTGGGCGACAATGGCGTCGGGCTGCCGGTCGAGCGCGACCGCATCGTCGAGCCTTATATGACGACGCGCGCGCGGGGCACGGGCCTGGGCCTCGCCATCGTCAAGAAGATCGTGGAGGAGCATCTGGGAACGATGACCTTCGCCGATCGTGCCGGGGGCGGCACGGTCGTGACGCTGTCGTTCGACGCCGCGCCGCTGGCGCGGCTGGCGAGCGGCGATGACCCCACCATGCAGGACGACGACCGCGCGCTCGTCGCCCTCACCAGAAACCGGATCGGATAGGCATGGCGATCGACATCCTCGTCGTCGACGACGAACTCGACATTCGCGAACTCGTCGCGGGCGTGCTGGAGGACGAAGGCTATGACACGGCATGGCCGGCGACAGCGACGCCGCGCTGGAGGCGATCGCCACGCGGCGCCCGAGCCTGGTGCTGCTCGACGTGTGGTTGCAGGGATCGCGGCTGGACGGGCTGGACCTGCTGGAGGAGATCAAGCGGCGCGACCCGTCGATCCCGGTGCTGGTGATCTCGGGCCATGGTACGCTTGACACCGCGGTCGCCGCGATCCGCAAGGGGGCGGCGGACTTCATCGAGAAGCCGTTCCAGGCCGAACGCCTGCTGCTGATGGTCGAGCGCGCGACCGAGACCGAGCGGTTGCGCGCCGAGGTGGCATCGTTGCGCGCGGCATCGGGCAGGGGCACCGACCTGACCGGTAGCTCGACCGCGATCAACGCGGTGCGTGCCACGCTGAAGCGGGTGGCGGGGACCGGCAGCCGCGTGCTCATCATGGGTCCGGCGGGCGTCGGCAAGGAAGTGGCGGCGCGGCTGCTCCACGGCTGGAGCCAGCGCGCGCACGCCAATTTCGCGATCGCCAGCACCGCGGGGATGAGCCCGGAGCGCGTCGAGGAGGAATTGTTCGGGGTGGAGGAGGGGGGCGACCTCGTCCGCACCGGGCTGCTGGAACAGGCGCATGGCGGCACCCTGTTCCTGGACGAGATCGCGGACATGCCGACCGCGACGCAGGCGCGCATCCTGCGCGTGCTCACCGACCAGAGCTTCACCCGCGTCGGCGGTACGCGCGTGGTGAAGGTGGACGTGCGCGTCGTCTCCGCGACCGCGCGCGACCTGTCGCACGAGATCGCCGAGGGGCGGTTCCGCGAGGATCTGTATTACCGCCTCAACGTCGTGCCGGTCACGATCCCACCGCTGACCGAACGGCGCGAGGACATTCCCGCGCTGGTCGAGCATTTCGTCGCGCATTATGCGACCGAGCGCCGCGTGCCGGTGCCGGAGATTGCTACCGATGCGCTGGTCGCGCTACAATCCTACGACTGGCCGGGCAACGTACGCGAGCTGCGCAACGTGGTGGAACGGACGATCATCCTGGCGCCGGGCGACCGGATCGGGCGGATCGACCTCGACCTGCTGCCGGCCGAGGTGCTGGGCGGGAACGACGGCGCGGCGGGGGCGAGCGCGATCATGGGCGCGCCGCTGCGCGAGGCGCGCGAGACGTTCGAGCGCGAGTATCTGCGCGTCCAGATCCGGCGCTTTTCGGGGAATATTTCGCGTACCGCCAGCTTCATCGGGATGGAGCGGTCGGCGCTGCACCGCAAGCTGAAGCTGCTGGGGATCACCGAGACGCGGGAGGAATAGGGCACCGCCGTCTGGACGCCGCGCCCCCGGCCCCCTAGCTATGGCCTGCCGCTTCAAGCGGCGTTCACCGACGCCGGCAACGGCGCATTCGCGGGGAACCTCCCGCCAATAAAAAGGACCAAGCATCCATGGCCGACAAGCAGACCTCGCTTCAGGACCTGTTCCTGAACGCGCTGCGCAAGTCCAAGACCCCGGTCACCATGTTCCTGGTGAAGGGCGTCAAGCTCCAGGGCATCGTCACCTGGTTCGACAATTTTTCCGTGCTGTTGCGCCGCGACGGCCAGTCGCAGCTGATCTACAAGCACGCGATCTCCACCATCATGCCGGCGGGACCGATCGACGTCCCCGGCATCGTCGGTCAGCTGAACGATACGCCCAAGAAGCAGCCGCTGCTGCAGGACATCTTCCTCTCCGCGGTGCGCAAGAGCGAGGATCCGGTGACGATGTTCCTCGTCAACGGCGTGATGCTGCAAGGCGCGATCGCGGGGTTCGACCTGTTCTGCATGCTGCTCCAGCGCGACGGCATGGCGCAGCTGGTCTACAAGCATGCGGTGTCGACGATCCAGCCATCGCGACCGCTCAACCTCGCCGAGGAACAGGGCGCTGACGAGGATGACGACTGAGTGAGCACGGGGTTCGACCGCGACCGTGACGACGTTACTCGCGGCGCGCGCGCGGTCGTGGTCTATCCCGACCTGGGCGGGTCGTCGCGCGATGCCGAGGCGCGGCTGGAGGAAACCGCCGGCCTTGCCCAGGCGATCGGCGTCGAGGTGGTGGACCGCGTTGCGTTTCGCGTTCGAACTCCGCGTGCCGCCACGCTGATCGGATCGGGCCAGATCGAGGATCTGGCGACGCGCGCGCGGATGGAGGAGGCGGCGCTGATCGTCGTCGACGGCCATCTGACGCCGATCCAGCAGCGCAATCTGGAAACCGCGCTCGAGGCGAAGGTGATCGACCGGACAGGGTTGATCCTGGAGATCTTCGGCGAGCGTGCCGCGACCGCGGAAGGGCGGTTGCAGGTGGAACTGGCGCACCTCGACTATCAATCGGGACGGCTGGTGCGCAGCTGGACCCACCTGGAGCGGCAGCGCGGCGGTTTCGGCTTCCTGGGGGGGCCGGGCGAGACGCAGATCGAGGCCGACCGCCGGCTGATCCGCGACCGCATGGCGCGGCTGCGGCGCGAGCTGGATCAGGTGACCCGCACGCGCGGGCTGCATCGCGAACGGCGGCAGCGCGCGCCGTGGCCGGTGATCGCGCTGGTCGGCTATACCAATGCGGGCAAGTCGACGCTGTTCAACCGCGTCACCGGCAGCCACGTGATGGCGGAGGATCTGCTGTTCGCCACGCTGGACCCGACGCTGCGTCAGGTGACGCTGCCGGGGATCGACAAGGCGATCCTGTCCGACACGGTCGGGTTCGTTTCCGAGCTGCCGACGCAGCTGGTCGCGGCCTTCAAGGCGACGCTGGAAGAGGTTGTGTCGGCCGACTTGCTGATCCACGTCCGCGACGTGGCGCATCCCGATACCGCCGCGCAGAAGGCGGATGTCGAGGCGGTGCTGGCGGAGGTCGGCGTATCGGAGACGACGCCGCGGATCGAGGCGTGGAACAAGCTCGACCTGCTGGAGGGCGATGCGCGCGACAACCTGCTTGCCGAAGCCGGGCGACGCGACGACGTCATGGCGATCTCCGCGCTGACGGGCGAGGGGGTGGATGCGCTGATCCGTCGCATCGGCGACCTGTTGACGGCCGGCCACCAGCGTTATTCGGTGACGCTGGATGCGGGCGACGGGGCGGGCGCGGCCTGGCTCCACGCGCACGGCGAGGTGCTGGCGCAGGAGGTCGAGGACGATCGCGTCGTCTACGAGGTGCGCCTGGCTCCGGGCGATTACGAGCGGTTCGCGTCGCGTTAGGTCTGGCCGGCCTTCGCGACCGTCTGCCAGAGGTGTTCCTTGTCCTCCAGCGACATCGCTGCGAAAGCATCGCCGCCCGCTGACTCGATCGCGCGGAAGCGGCGGTCGAACTTGTCGTTGGCCTGACGCAGCGCGGCCTCGGCATCGACGTTGTGGTGGCGCGCCCAGTTGACGACCGCGAAGAGGAGGTCGCCGATTTCCTCCGCGCGGTCGTCGTCGGTCGCCGCGGACTCGACCTCGGCCAGTTCCTCGTCGATCTTCGCGCGCGGGCCGTCGGCATCGGGCCAGTCGAAGCCGATACGTGCGGCGCGCTTCTGGAGCTTCTCCGCGCGCATAAGCGCGGGAAGGGCGACGGCGATGCCGTCCACCACGCTGCCCGCGCCCCGGCCTGCGCGCTCTGCGGCCTTGACCTCCTCCCACAGATGATGGCCGCCGTCCGCCGCGTCGCCGAAAATGTGCGGGTGGCGGCGCTCCATCTTGTCGCTGATCGCGGCGACGACATCCGCCAGCGTGAAGGCGCCGCGTTCCTCGGCGATGCGGCTGTGGAAGACGACCTGGAGCAGCAGGTCGCCGAGTTCGTCCTTGATATCGGCGACGTCATCGCGCGTGATTGCATCCGCGACCTCATAGGCTTCCTCGATCGTGTACGGTGCGATCGTCCGCCAGGTCTGCGCACGGTCCCATTCGCAACCGCCGGGGCCGCGCAGCCGCGCCATGATCGCGACCAGCCGATCAATCATCTGCTGCCATCCTTTAAACCGATAATATGCATTATGTAAAACCGCGAATGATGATCCAGCCGATCGCAAAGATCGCGATCCATGCCAGCGCGTATGTGGCGACGGTCCGCGCTGCCAGCCGGCGTGACATCAACGCCGACAGCGGCAGGATCAGTAGCGACAGCAGGATCAGCGTCTGCGCTACCATGCGGCTTCCCAGCCGTCGTAGCCCGGCTCGATCCCGCGCGGCAGTTCGGCGACTAGCCCCGCATAGTCCATCGACTGGTCCATATGCACCAGGGCCGCTCGCTTCGGGGCGAGTTCCTCGACCCAGCGGACGGCGGATGCCAGATCGGGGTGTGTCGGGTGCGGGCGTCGCCGCAGCGCGTCGACGATCCACAGGTCCAGACCCTGATACATCGCCCGCATATCATCGGTCATGGTGTTGAAATCGGTAGCATATCCGACCGCGTGCCCGCCCGCCTCGAACCGCAGGCCCGCCGAGGTGATCGAGCCGTGCGGCTGATCGGTGACGGTGATCGCGATGCTGCCGATCGTGATCCGGTCGGGCAACGGCGAGAGCGCGACGGTCGGAGGATAGCCGTGATTGCCGCTGAAGACATAGCCGAACTGCTGCTGCAGCGCTTCGGCGGTGCCGGGGCGTGCATAGCCGACGACCGGGCGACCCAGCGCATGGAAGAGCTGACGCAGATCGTCGACGCCGAAGACATGGTCCGCATGCTGGTGGGTCCAGATCACCGCATCGACCGTGGCGACGTCCGCATCCAGCAGCTGCGCACGCATGTCCGGACTGGTGTCGATCAGGATGCGGGTGCCGTCATGTTCGACCAGCAGCGAGGATCGCGTGCGGCGGTTGCGGGGTTCGTGGGGGTCGCAATCGCCCCAGTCGTTGCCGATGCGCGGCACCCCCGACGACGTGCCCGAGCCGAGGATGCGGACCTTCATGCCACCGTCTTGGCGAAGAGCCGGTGGAAGTTATCGGCGGTAAACGCTTGTAAGTCCTCCACCTCCTCGCCGCGAAGGCGGGCCAGGAAGGCGGCGGTGTCGGCGACGAAGGCGGGTTCGCCGGTCCGGCCGCGATGGGGTACGGGGGCGAGAAACGGCGCATCAGTTTCGATCAGGAGGCGTTCGCGCGGCAGTCGCGCGGCGGTTTGCTGGAGGTTCGTCGCGTTCTTGAACGTCACGATGCCCGAGATCGAAATATAGAGGCCCATGTCGAGCGCCCGATCGGCGAAGGCGCCGCTGGCGGTGAAGCAGTGGATGACGCCGGAATAGGCCCCCTCCTCCATCTCCTCGCGCATGATCGCAGCGGTATCGTCCTCCGCATCGCGGGTATGGACGACGATCGGGACGCCCGCGGTGCGCGCCGCGGCGATGTGCGCGCGGAAACTCGCCTGTTGCCGGGCGCGATCGGAATGGTCGTAGAAGTAATCGAGCCCACTTTCGCCGATACCGACGACGCGGGGGTGCCGGGCACGTTCGACCAATTTCGCGGTATCGACGTGCGGATGCTGGTCCGCTTCGTGCGGGTGGATGCCGACGGTCGCCCAGACGTCGGGTTCGCGCTCGGCGGTCGCGAGCACCGCGTCCCACTCGCTTTCGCGCGTGGCGATATTGAGCATCGCGGTGACGCCGCGCGCGCGGGCACGCTCCAGCACGGCCTGCTGATCCTCCGCCAACCCCTTGTAATTGAGGTGACAATGACTGTCGGCGAGCATCAGGCCGGCTCCGCCTCTGCGGGCATCTCCAGCCGCGGGAACGCGGGCGTGGGTGTCGCGAGGACGAACCCCGCCGCTTCGGCGCGCGCATACCAGCCGTCGTCGTCGATCGCGGCGTGATCGCGCGCGTCGACGCCGAGCAGGTCGAGCACCTTCCCCGCCCCCTCCGGCACGACCGGCAGTATCGCGATGGCCAGCATCCGGATCGCGCGGACCAGCGTGCGCAGGACCGCGTGCATGCGCTCCGAGTCGGTCTTGCGTAGCGCCCACGGCGCCTGCGCGTCGATATACTGGTTGCAGGCGAAGACGCCGCGCAGCCATGCCTCGACCCCCTGGTTCAGCATCAGGTCGCCGAACGCGGTCTTCAGCCCGGCGCAGGCGACGACGACCTCCTCGATCAGCTCGCCATCCGCGGCGTCGGCGCGGCCGGTGCCGGGCAGCGCCCCGCCCAGGTTCTTGGCAATGAACGATAAGGTGCGCTGGGCCAGGTTGCCGAAGGCGTTGGCCAGTTCGGCGTTGACTCGCGTCACGATCGCCTCCGCCGAATAGCTGCCGTCCTGCCCGAAGCTGACCTCTCGCAGAAGGAAGTAGCGCAGCCCGTCGACCGAGAAAGTCCGTGCCAGATCAAGCGGATCGACGACATTGCCGAGGCTCTTCGACATCTTCTCGCCGCGATGGAGCAGGAAGCCGTGGCCGAACACCGTCTTCGGCAAGGCCACGCCCGCAGACATCAGGAACGCGGGCCAATAGACCGCGTGGAAGCGGACGATGTCCTTGCCGATCAGGTGCAGGTCGGCGGGCCAATACGGCAGGTCGCCGTCCGGATAACCCGCGCCGGTCAGATAGTTGGTCAGCGCATCGACCCACACGTACATCACGTGACCGGGGCTGCCGGGCACCGGCACGCCCCAGTCGAAGCTGGTGCGCGACACCGACAGGTCGGACAGCCCGCCCTCGACAAAGCGCAGGATCTCGTTGCGGCGCGCCTCCGGTCGGATGAAGTCGGGGTTGGCGGCGTAGAAGTCGAGCAGCGGCTGCTGGTATTTGGACAGGCGGAAGAACCACGTCTCCTCCGCGGTCCAGGTCACCGGCGTCCCCTGCGGCGACAGCTTGGTGCCCCCTTCCCCCTCGACCAGCTCCTTCTCGTCGTAGAAGGCCTCGTCACGCACCGAATACCAGCCCTCGTAGCGGTCGAGGTACAGGTCGCCCGCATCGGCCATCGCCTGCCAGATCGCCTGGCTGGCGCGGTGGTGGTCGGCATCGGTGGTGCGGATGAAGCGATCGTAGCTGATGCCAAGCGCGTCGCACATCGCCCGGAAATAACCGGACATTTCGTCTGCGAGCGCGCGCACCTCCACGCCCTTGTCGCGCGCGGTCTGCACCATCTTCAGCCCGTGTTCGTCGGTCCCGGTCTGAAAGCAGACGTCGCGCCCCGCCTGCCGCTGGAAGCGGGCGATCGCGTCGGCGGCGATCGCCTCGTACGCGTGGCCGATGTGCGGGCGGCCATTGGGGTAGCTGATCGCGGTGGTGATGTAGAAGGGTTCGGCCATGGGCGCGTCTCTACGAGGCAAACGGCGTCAGGACAACGGCGTCGGGGCGACGCGCGCGCGTCGACGTGGTGGCGCGCGCAGCTGCCGGGCCAGCGACGCCGCCGCCTTCACATAGGCCGGGCCGCCGCACACCGTCCACGCCTGTGGCAGGCGCAGCCGCGGAATCGGATCGAGCAGCGGGTGGTGAAGCATCTCGGTGCCCTGATCGGCGATGCGCTCCGCATCGGTTTCGACAATGAGATAGTCGGGTCGCGCCAGCGCCATCTCCTCCAGCCCGACGTGCGACAGCGCCGGCTTGCCGAGCCGGGTGGCGAGGTTGCGCAGCCCGACGCGCCGCATGAGGTCGTCGACGAGCGTGCCGGCACCGGTCAGGAACCCGCGACGCTGGTAATAGGCCGCGATGCGGCCCCGCCCGGCGTCGCGCGGGACGGTCGCCAGCGCGCGGTCCATCGCCGCGATCAGCGCCGCGCCGCGCGCGGGATGGCCGACCGCGGCCGCGACCTGACGCACCTGCGCCACGATCGCGGCGCGATCGGCCGCGGGATCGAGCGCGACGACGGGAATCCCGCGTGCCCTGAGGTGGGTCATCACGAGTTGATCCTGCCACGGCGAGGCGAGCACAAGATCGGGGCGGAGCGCCAGTACGTCCTCCGCCGAACCGCGCGTCGCACGGATGCCACGCGCCTGCGCCGCCGCGGCCGACATCTGCGGATCGGTGGCAAACTGCGTCAGCGCGACGAGCTGCGCGCGATCCGCCAGCGCCAGCAGATACTGGTCCGCGCACAGGTTCAGCGAGACGATCCGCCGCGGAGGCGCGGCGGGCGCGGCGGCGGTGACGCCGAGAAGGAGGGGCAGGAGCAGTAAGGGGCGCATGATCGCCCTTTGCCTCCCCCGCCCGTTTCGCGCTAGGCGCCGCGTCGACCGCCACGAGAAGGCCCGTGCATCCGTGACCTATCGCCGCTGGCTGTGGCCGGCCCTGATCCTGACCACGCTGGCAGCGCTGATCCTGAGCGTCGGCGTCGGCAGCGCGGGCATCCCGCCGGCGCGCGTGCTGGCGGCATTGGCGGGGCGCGGCGACCCGGTGGAGCGGGCGATCCTGATCGAGTTGCGGCTGCCGCGCGCGATTTTGGGGCTGGCGGTGGGGGCGATCCTGGGTCTGTCGGGGGCGGCGATGCAGGGTTATCTGCGCAACCCGCTGGCGGAGCCGTCGGTGCTGGGCGCGTCGAACGGCGCGGCACTGGGGGCGGTGGTCGCGCTGTATTTCGGGCTGGCGACCGCGCATGAGATCGCGCTGCCGGGGCTGGCGATCGCCGGCGCGCTGGCCGCGCTGGGCGTGTTGCTGCTGCTGGTGCGGCAGTCCGATAGCGCGCTGACGCTGATCCTGGCCGGGATCGCGATTTCGACGCTGACGGTCGCGGGGACCAGCCTGGCGCTGAACCTGTCGCCCAATCCGTTCGCGGCGATGGAGATCATGACATGGCTGATGGGGAGCCTGGAGGACCGCTCGTTCGGCCACGTCGTGCTGGCGCTGCCGTGCATCGCGCTGGGCGCGGCGCTGCTGGCGGGACAGGGGAGAGCGCTCGACGCGCTGACGCTGGGTGAGGATGGCGCGGCGGCAATGGGCGTCGATCTGGCGCGGACGCGGCTGCGGCTGCTGCTGGGGGTCGCGATCGGCGTCGGGGGCGCGGTCGCGGTGTCGGGGGCGATCGGGTTCGTCGGGCTGATCGTGCCGCACCTGATACGCCCGCTGACCGACCGCTCGCCCTCCGCCATCCTGTGGCCGAGCGCGCTGGCGGGGGCCGCGCTGCTGACGCTGGCGGATGTCGCGGTGCGCGTCATCCCCACCACCAACGAGTTGAAACTGGGCGTCGTCACCGCCTTCCTGGGGGTGCCGGTCTTCCTGGTCCATCTGATGCGGGAGCGGCGGCTGTGGTAAGCATCGTCGCCAAGGGGCTGGGCGTCACGCTCAGCAAGCGGCGGGTATTGGGCGAGGTGTCGTTCGCCTGGGCACCGGGCGCGCTGGTCGGGGTGCTCGGGCCGAACGGCGCGGGCAAGTCGACACTGGTGCGCGCGCTGCTGGGATTATTGCCACATAGCGGAGTCGTGACCATCGACGATGCGCCGCGGCAGACGCTGACGCGGGCGGCGCTGGCGCGGCGGATCGCCTATCTGCCTCAGGGGCAGACATTGCACTGGCCGGTGACGGTCGAGCGGCTGGTGGCGCTGGGGCGGCTGCCACACCTGGCGCCCTTCTCGCGGTTGTCGCCGGCCGACCGCGCGGCCGTGGCGGAGGCGATGGCGCGCGCGGATGTCGCGCATCTGGCGACGCGCACCGCGACCGAGCTGTCGGGCGGCGAGCGCGCGCGCGTCCTTCTGGCGCGGGCGCTGGCGGTGGGGGCGCCCGCGCTGATCGCGGACGAGCCGCTCGCCAGCCTGGACCCCGCGCACCAGATCGAGGGGATGGAGCTGCTGCGCGCGCAGGCCGATGCGGGCGGGCTGGTGGTAGCGGTGCTCCACGACCTGACGCTGGCGGCGCGCTTCTGCGACCGCGTGCTGGTGCTCGCCGATGGCCGCGTCGCGGCGGACGGCGCGCCGGGGGCGGTGCTGACGCCGGAGTTGCTGGCGCGGGTCTATGGCATCACCGCGCATATGGGCGAGCGCGGGCTGCTGGTCCCGCTCGATCGCATCCGCTAACACGCCCCCATGCCGATCGACGACACCCGCACCTTCCAGCCCATCCGTATCGCGGTCCTGACCGTGTCCGACACGCGTGGGCTGGCGGAGGATCGCTCCGGCGACACGCTGGTGGCGCGGCTGACCGCGGCGGGGCACGAACTGGCCGCGCGGCTGATCCTGCGCGACGACATGACCGCGATCGCCGACCAGCTCGACCGCTGGATCGACGATGCGGGCATCGACTGCATCATCACCACCGGCGGCACCGGCGTGACCGGGCGCGACGTCACCCCGGAGGCGGTCGAGCGGGTCGCCGACAAGATGATCCCCGGCTTCGGCGAGCTGTTCCGCTGGCTGAGCTTCCAGACGATCGGCACGTCGACGGTGCAGAGCCGTGCCTGCGCCTGCGTGGCACGCGGCACCTATATCTTCGCACTGCCCGGCTCGACCGGCGCGGTGAAGGACGCGTGGGACGGCATCCTGAAGGACCAGCTCGACAGCCGCCACCGCCCCTGCAACTTCGTCGATTTGATGCCGCGGCTGCTGGAGCGCTGACGCTCAATCGGGCTGCGATGCGGCCAGTTCGTGGCCGTCGACGTCACGGAAGTGGAAGCGCCGGCCGCCGGGGAAGGCGAAGATCGGAACGGTGATCGTCCCCCCTGCCTGCACAACCGCCGCCAGCGCCGCCTCAAGATCCCCCACCTCGATCACCGGCAGCGGTTCGGCGATCCGGTCGGGCGCGGCGTCCAGCCCGATATCGGTGTCCCCGCTCAGCGTCGCGGCATAGTCGGGGCCGAAATCGGTGAACGTCCAGCCGAACGCCTGCGCGTAGAAACGCTTGGCGGCGGCGCGATCACGGGTCGGCAGTTCGAGATAGTTCAGACGGACCACGGCGATCCTCCATTGTGTTCTTGATATGTTCTAGAGGCGGGAGTAGGTTCGCGCAATGGCGAATCCCCGGCCCCATCGCGGCGCGACGCTGAACGCGGAGAGCCGCCGCTTCGACCTGCCGCAGACCGAGGCGGACGGCGAATGGCTGGATGCGCGCGACGCGATCGATGGTGTGCCAACGCCGGTGCGGACCACCGTCACGGTAGAGCATGCGCGCACGATCATCACCCGCAACCACTCGCCCGACGTTCCGTTCGACCGCTCGATCAACGCCTATCGCGGCTGCGAGCATGGCTGCATCTATTGCTTCGCGCGGCCCAGCCATGCGTTCCACGATCTGTCGCCGGGGCTCGATTTCGAGACGAAGCTGTTCGCCAAGCCCGATGCCGCGGCGCTGCTTCGCGCCGAACTGGCGAAGCCGGGCTATGCCTGCCAGCCGATCGCGATGGGGACGAATACCGATCCCTATCAACCGATCGAGCGCGAGTGGCAGGTGACGCGGCGCGTGGTCGAGGTGCTGTCGGCATGCGATCATCCGCTGGTCATCACCACGAAGTCGGATCGCGTCGTGCGCGACCTGGACCTGCTGGCGCCGATGGCGGCGAAGGGGCTGGTCGCCGTCGCGATCTCGGTTGCGTCGCTCGCCCCGCGCATCTCGATGACGGTGGAGCCGCGCGCGCCGGCGCCCGAGCGGCGCCTGGCGGCGGTGGCGCGGCTCGCGGCGGCGGGGGTGCCGACGTATGTCAACATGGCGCCGGTGATCCCGGCGATCACCGATGGGGAGGTCGAGGCGATCGTCGCTCGCGCCGCGGCGGCGGGGGCGCGCGGCGTCTCGTTCATCCCGATACGGCTGCCGTGGGAGGTGGCGCCGCTGTTCCGCGCCTGGCTGGACGCGCATTTCCCGGAGCGCGCGGGCAAGGTGATGGCGATCATCCAGTCGCTGCGCGGGGGCAAGGACAACGATCCGCGGTTCGGGTCGCGGATGAAGGGCGAAGGGCCGTGGGCGGACCTGCTGCGCACACGGTTCCGCATCGCGCGGAACCGTGCGGGGTTCAGCGACGAGAGGCGAAAGCTGGACCTGCGCTGCGACCTGTTCCGTCCGCCGGCGGGGGCGCAGGGGGAGTTGTTCTAACCCTAGGCACCCCGAGCTAGACCCCGGGGTCCCGCTACTTGTCCCCAGGTCGAGGAAGGGAAGCGGGACCCCGGCTAAGGCCGGGGTGACGGTGTAGACGTCATCCCACCGAGCGCAGGCGAGTTTCCTCGATGTCGAAGTCGACCTTGGTCACGCCCGGCAGCGACTCGATCCGCTCGGCGAGTTCGGCGTCGAGCGCGAAGTCGCGGTCGAGGATCACCACCGCCACCTCCCCCGACTCGAGCGGCACCTTCAGCGTCACCTTGCCGCGCGCGCCGCGCAGCGGGCCGATCAGCGCGGCGAGCGCGGCGATCGCGGCGGGGTCGGCGACGGTCACCTCCAGCGCGAAGCGGGTGGTGGTCGCCAGCCCCTCGAACGGGCGGATCGCCTTGATCGACACGCGCGGCGTTTCCTCGCCCGGGCGGCGATCGAGCTCGACCGTCATCAGGCCGCAGCCGCCGTTCTTGGCCGCCTCCTCCAGATCGGCGGAGGTGCCATCCTCGAAACAGGTGGCGACGAACTGCCCGGTGGCGTCGGACAGCGTCGCCATCAGGTAGCGTCGCCCGCGCGCGGAGGTGCGCCAGCGCGCATCCTCCACCATCACCGCCATCGTCGCCATCACCCGTGCGCCATCGGGGATCGGCAGATCGCCGAGCGCGACATAGCTGCGCGCGCCATGAATCTTCGCGAGATGGCGGTAGCGGTCGACCGGATGCGCGGAGAAATAGAAGCCGAACGCTTCCTTCTCCTGCTCCATCCGTTCGGCGAGGCTCCAGCGCGCGGTCGCGGGCAGCTTGATGACGTCCCCCGCCCCGCCCGCATCGTCGCCGAACAAGCCGCCCTGCCCGCTGGTGCGCCCGTGATGCGTGCTGGCGGCGATGGCGAGGATCGTCTCCGCGACCGAATGCACGCCGGCGCGGTTCGCCTCGAGCCCGTCGAACGCGCCCGCGGCGGCGAGCGTCTCCAGCTGGCGCTTGTTGAGGAGGCGCGGGTCGACGCGGCTGGCAAAATCGTCGAGGCTGCGGAACGGCCCGTTGGCGCGCTCCTCGATCAGCTTTTCCATCGCGCCTTCGCCGACCGATTTGAGGCCGGCGAGCGCGTAGCGGACGCCGTATGCTTCGTCCTCCCCCCCGGGCTGCACGTCGAATTCGGCGTCGCTGGCGTTGATGCACGGCGCCAGCAACGGCACGCCCAGACGGCGCATGTCGTCGACGAAGATCGCCAGTTTGTCGGTCAGGTGAATGTCATAGCACATCGATGCGGCAAAGAATTCGGCCGCGTGGTGCGCCTTCAGCCACGCGGTCTGATAGGCGAGCAGCGCATAGGCCGCAGCGTGGCTCTTGTTGAAGCCGTAGCCCGCGAACTTGTCGATCAAGTCGAACAGCTGGTTGGCGTAATCCGCCTTGATCCCGTTATGCTCCGCACAGCCCGCGACGAAGGTGGCGCGCTGTGCGTCCATCTCCGCCTTGATCTTCTTGCCCATCGCGCGTCGCAGCAGGTCGGCGCCGCCGAGCGAATAGCCCGCCAGCACCTGCGCCGCCTGCATCACCTGTTCCTGATAGACGAAGATCCCGTAGGTTTCGTTCAGGATCGGCTCCAGCAGCGGGTGGGGATAGGTGATCCCCTCCTGCCCCTGCTTACGCCTGCCGAACGAGGGGATGTTGTCCATCGGCCCCGGACGGTAGAGCGAGACGAGCGCGATGATGTCGCCGAAATTGGACGGGCGCACCGCCGAGAGCGTGCGGCGCATCCCCTCTGATTCCAGCTGGAACACACCGACCGTGTCGCCGCGCTGGAGGAGCTTGTAGACGCCCTCGTCATCCCAGGGCAGCGCGTCGAGATCGACCGCGATGCCGCGCTTGGCGAGCAGCTGGATCGCCTTCTTCAGCACCGACAGCGTCTTCAGGCCGAGGAAGTCGAACTTCACCAGCCCCGCGCCCTCGACATATTTCATGTCGAATTGCGTGACGGGCATGTCGGAGCGCGGGTCGCGGTAGAGCGGGACCAGTTGCGCCAGCGGACGGTCGCCGATCACCACGCCCGCGGCGTGAGTGGAGGAGTGGCGCGGCAGCCCCTCCAGCTTGGTCGCCAGATCCCACAGATGGCGGACCTGATTGTCGTTGGAATATTCCTTCGCCAGCTCCGGCACGCCGTTCAGCGCGCGCTTCAGGTCCCAGGGGTCGGTCGGGTGGTTGGGCACCAGCTTCGCCAGCCGGTCGATCTGGCCGTAGCTCATCTGGAGCACGCGCCCGGTATCCTTCAGCACTGCGCGTGCCTTCAGCTTACCGAAGGTGATGATCTGCGCGACCTGATCGCGCCCGTACTTCTCCTGCACGTAGCGGATCACCTCGCCGCGCCTGGTTTCGCAGAAGTCGATGTCGAAGTCTGGCATCGACACGCGCTCGGGGTTCAGGAAGCGCTCGAACAGCAGCCCCAGTTGGAGCGGGTCGAGATCGGTGATCGTCAGCGCCCAGGCGACCGCGGAGCCCGCGCCAGAGCCGCGGCCCGGCCCGACCGGGATGTCGTGCTGCTTGGCCCATTGGATGAAGTCGGCGACGATCAGGAAGTAGCCCGGGAACCCCATCTGGATGATGACGTCGAGCTCGAATTCGAGCCGCGCCTTGTAGGCGTCCTGCCACCCGGCGTCGCCCGCCTGTCCCAGCTCCTCGATCCGCTGGAGCCGTGCGGCCAGACCTTCGCGCGCGCGATCGCGCAGCATCGCCGCCTCGCCCTCGCGGTCGCCCGCCAGGCTGGGCAGGATCGGCTTGCGCTTGGGCGCGGCGACGGCGCAGCGCTGTGCCACGACCAGCGTGTTCGCGATCGCCTCCGGCAGGTCGTGGAACAGCGCGATCATCTCGTCCGCGGGTTTCATCCACGCGTGACCGCAGCTGCGCGGGCGATCCTCGCTCTCGACATAGGTCGAATGCGCGATGCACAGCATGGCGTCATGCGCGTCGCCGAAGCTCGCTTCCTCGAAACAGCTGGGGTTGGTGGCGACGATCGGCCAGCCGCGATCGTAGGCGAGGTCGAGCAGCGGCTCCTCCGCCTTCTCCTCCACCGCGTCGCCGCGGCGCACCAGCTCGATATAGAGCCGGTCGGGGAACATCGCATGAAGCCGGTCGGCATAGGCCGTGGCGCGGGCGGGCTGATCCTCCGCGAAAAGGCGCGCGACGCCCCCCTCCCCGCCCGCGGTCAGCGCGATGACGCCGCTCGCGTGGCGCTCCAGCACGTCGAATCCGACATGCGGCGCCAGCTCCAGCGGGCGGTCCAAGTGCGCGTGGCTGACCAGCGCGCATAGATTGTCGTAGCCGGTGGTGTCCTGCGCATAGAGCGCGATCCAGTCGATCACCGGCGCCGAGCCCTCCGGCATGTCGGGGCGCGCGAGGCCCAGCATCGTCCCGATCACCGGCTGTACGCCCGCTCCCGCGGCGGCGTCGGAGAAGGCCATTGCAGCGTACAGGCCGTTGCGGTCGGTCAGGCCCGCGGCGGGAAAGCCCAGCTTCGCCGCGCGCTTGGCAATCGCCTTCGGCTCGATCGCGCCGTCGAGCATCGTGTAGGAGGAGAAGATGCGAAGCGGTACGAACCCGGAATGCGCCATCGCCCGCAGATAGGCCAGCGGCGCCGATTCGACCAGCGCGGAACCCCCCGATGACCCACCCGTTCGCCGCATCACTGACGGAAGGTTGACGACGATGGGCGATATGCGGACCGATACATCGACCATGGCCGCCGGCTGGGGCTGGATCATGGCATATGGCGTGGTGTCGTCACTGGTCGGGATCGCCGCCTTCGCGTGGCCGTTCGCCGCGACCTATGCCGCGACGGTGACGATCGGCGCATTCTTCTTCATCTCCGGCGCGTTCGCGATCGCCGCCGGGCTGTTCGGGCACGGACACGAGGCGCGTGCCTATTCCGTGGTCTTCGGGCTGGTGTCGGTGATCGTCGGCGCGGTGATGCTGATGGAGCCGATGACCGGTGCGATCTCGTTAACGCTGATGGTGGCGGTGTGGCTGGCGGCGCGGGGCGCGCTGGAGGTCTATTGGGGTATCAAGGCGCGGCGCCAGCGCGGGCTTATGATCGCGCTGGGCGCGGTCAATCTGTTGCTCGCGGTGTTCATCGTCGCGACGGTGCCGTGGTCGGCGCTGACGCTGCCGGGCTTCATCCTGGGGATCAGCTTCGCGATGGGCGGGATCATTGCCATCGCCGCGGCGTGGGAACATCGTAGCGGTGCAAAGCCGTTTGCGGTGCCGGCCGCGTAGCGCCCTGCCCGTCATGCCGGACTTGTTCCGGCATCCACCGCGCCGCTAAGTCACAAACGGCTGAGCGTCCGGCGCGGTGGATCCCGGAACAGGTCCGGGATGACGTCAGATATGGCACGAGTAACCCCCTACAACAGCGCCTCGATATCCTTCTCGATATCCGCCGGCTTCGTCGTGGGCGCGTAGCGCGACACCGTGCGCCCCTCGCGGTCGATCAGGAACTTGGTGAAGTTCCACTTGATCGCCTTCGATCCCAGAACGCCTGGCGCATCCGCCTTCAGCTGTGCGAAGAGCGGGTCGGTGGCGTCGCCGTTCACGTCGATCTTCGCGAAGACCGGGAAGGTCACGTCGTAGGTCAGCGAGCAGAAATTGGCGATCTCCGCCGCATCGCCCGGCTCCTGCGCACCGAACTGGTTGCAGGGAAAGGCCAGCACCTCGAACCCGCGCTCGCCGTACGTGCGGTGAAGCGCCTCCAGCCCCTCATATTGCGGGGTGAAGCCGCATTTGGAGGCGGTATTGACGATCAGCAGCACCTTGCCGCGATAGGGCGCCAGCGACGCTTCGCTGCCGTCCGCGGCCTTGACGATGAAGTCGGTGATGGCGGTCATCGCGGTCTCCTCAACAGGAACTCGATATTGGTGCGAACCCCGGGCCATTCGCTGGCGATGATCGAATAGACGACGATGTCGCGAACGCGGCCGTTCATCACCTGATGCGAACGCAGCACGCCATCGCGCTTGGCGCCCAGCCGCTCGATCGCGGCCTGCGACGCCTTGTTGAACCAGTCGGTGCGGATCTGCACCGCGTTGCACCCCAGAACGTCGAAGGCATGCGTCAACAGCAGCAACTTCGCCTCGGTATTGACGCCCGTGCGCTGGACCGATCTGGCGTAGAAGGTGCCGCCGATCTCTACGCGACGATGCGCCTCGTGCATCCGCATGAAGCGGGTCATTCCGACGACGCGCGCGTCCGGCGTCACGACCACGAACGGCAGCGCACGGCCGAAATCGCGCTCCTTCAGCGCAGCGGCGACGAAGGCGTCGGGATCGGTGAGGCCGGACGCGTTGGTAAAGAACAGCCCGGTCAGGTCGCCGTCCGCCGCCGCCGCGGCCAGCGCCGGCGCGTCCTGCGGGGTCAGCGGGCGAAGCGTGACGTGACGGCCCGTCAGCGTCGGCGTTTCGCGCCACGCGCTCACTGCAGCTGCCCTTCGTGCAGGCGGACGACGCGGTCCATCCGCGCCGCCAGCCGCTCGTTGTGCGTCGCCACCAGCGCGGCCGAGCCCTCGCCGCGGACCAGCCGCAGGAACTCCGCCAGCACGACATCGGCGGTGTGTTCGTCCAGGTTGCCGGTCGGCTCGTCCGCCAGCACCAACGCGGGGCGGTTGGCGAGCGCGCGTGCCACCGCGACGCGCTGCTGCTCGCCGCCGGACAGCTGCGACGGGCGGTGCGTCAGGCGGTGACCGACGCCCAGCGCGGTGAGCAACGTCGTGGCGCGCTCCTCCGCGGCGGCGCGGGTCGCACCCTGGATCAGTTGCGGCAGGACCACATTTTCGATCGCGTTGAAATCGGGCAGCAGGTGATGGAACTGATAGATGAAGCCCAGCCGGTCGCGGCGCAGATCGGTGCGCCCGGCCGCGTCGAGCTGCGCCGCCTCGGTCCCGCCGATCCGGATCGAGCCGGAGAAGCCGCCCTCCAGCAGCCCGACCGCCTGGAGCAGCGTCGACTTCCCGGAGCCGGACGGGCCGACCAGCGCGACAATCTCGCCCGGCGCGATCGCCAGATCGACCCCGCGCAGGACGTGGATCGTGGTTTCGCCCTGCGTGAAGCTGCGCGCGAGGTCGCGCGACTCCAGGACCGCGTCACTCATAGCGAAGTACCTGCACCGGATCCGTGCTCGCCGCCTTGTACGCCGGGTACACCGTCGCCAGGAACGTCATGACCAGCGTGACGATTACGATCAGCGTGATCTCGACCGGATTGGGCTTGGACGGTAGCTCGGTCAGGTAGCGGATCGAGGGATCCCACAGGTTCTGCCCTGTCACCAGCTGGACGAAATTGACCACCGCCTGGCGGAAGAACAGGAATACCGCGCCCAGGATCAGTCCGGCGATGGTGCCGAGCACCCCGATCGTCGTCCCGACCGTCATGAAGATGCGCAGCATCGCCCCGCGGCTCGCCCCCATCGTACGCAGGATCGCGATGTCGCGCGTCTTGGAGCGCACCAGCATGATGAGCGAACTGGCGATGTTGAACGCGGCGACCAGGATGATGATGCACAGCACGACGAACATCGCCACGCGCTCGACCGCCAGCGCGTCGAACAACTCCGCGTTCAGCCGGCGCCAGTCGGCGACGACGCCATACCCCTGCACCTTCGCCGACAGGGGCGCCAGGATCGGGCCGACGCGATCGGGATCGACGGTCTGCAATTCCACCATGCCGACGCTGTCCCCCATCAGCAGGAACGTCTGCGCATCCGGCAGCGGCATCATGACATAGGCCTTGTCATAGTCGTAGATGCCGACCTCGAAGATCGCGGCGACGGTGTAGTTGACGATGCGCGGGACGGTGCCGAACGGCGTCGTCTGCCCCTGCGGGCTGACCAGCGAGATTTCGGAGCCGATCGTCGCGCCCAGCGCCTCCGCCAGCCGCGCGCCGATCGCGACGTTGTTGCTGCCGGGGGTGACCGCGTCGAGGTTGCCCGCCACCACCTTGCTGCGGATCGCGGGGTTGCCGCGGATGTCCTGCACCCGCATGCCCCGAAGCAGGATGAATTCGGCGCGTCCGTTGTAGGTGGCGAACAGCGGCTGCTCGATCATCGGCACCGCGCTGGTGACGCCGGGCGTCGCCTTCGCCTCCGCGACCACCTTGCGCCAGTCGGGCAGGCGGCCGTTGAACCCCTGCACCACGGCATGGCCGTTCAGCCCGACGATCTTGTCGAACAGCTCGGCGCGGAAGCCGTTCATGACGCTCATCACGATGACGAGTGCCGCGACGCCCAGCATCACCGCGCCGAGCGAGAACCCCGCCACCAGCACGATGAACCGCTCGCCCCGGCCCGGCAGCAGATAGCGCCGCGCGATCATGCTCTCATAGCGCGACAGTAACATGGGCGAGGCTCTAGGCCGGGCACCGGCGGCGTGCAACGGGGCGGATAGGGGTGCTGTGGCGATTTCGCCACAGCGATACCACATTCGGTTTAGCTTCTGTTCATTTGTATCGACAGCGTCACCATGCGCGGCGCATACGATCGCTACTGGCACACAGGCAAACAGGCCGTGGTTCGGGGAATGTCTTCCAGCCCCGCTTCGTTTTCACGAAGCGCGCGGGCGGCGGACTGGTTAGGGGGCTGACGAGCGATCGTCACGCAGGCGCCCGGGTCGTGAAAACGGCCCGGGCGTTTGCATTGGGGCGCAGTCCGCTGCTGCGCAGCGGCCGTCGCGCCTGCGGCGCGGCGCCCCGATCGGCCGGCGGGCCGGCAAAGCGAGGCCCGTTCGACGTCGAGCCGGCGGCTTCGCCGTCGGCGCCCCTTCCCTCCTGCACCTCCGTCATTCCCGCGAAGGCAAGAATGACGGAGGGGGAGGTGACGCGATCGGCCTAGAAGCTCGCCCCGATCGTAATCCCGTACGTCCGCGGATCGCCGACGTTGCCGGCGATCAGCCCGGTGTTCCCGGGAGTCGTCGCCAGTACCTCGTAATATTTGTTGTCGAAGACGTTGCGGACCCAGCCGAAGACGTTGACGCCGCTGTCGGTACGATACCCCACGCGCAGGTTCGCGAGCGTATAGCCGTTGATGTCGGTGTAGATCGACCGCGACGCGTTGGACGAAAATTTCGTGCGCGAATTGGCGTCGACGCCGACATAGGCCTCCCCCTGCTGCCCGAACAGCGCGGCGGGGACGTTATACTCGCCGCCGTAGGAGAAGGCCGCGCGCGAGATGCCCGGCAACCACTGGCCCGAGATGTCGCATACCACGGGGCTCGCCGCGCCCGGCACACCCGCCGGCCCACCTGCGCTGCCGACCGCTGCCGCGGGACCGCCCGACAATTCCGGCGGGCACGGCGCATTCTTGAAGTCGACGTAACGGCCGTCGGTGATCGCGGTGTTGACGTACAGGTTCAGCCGCTCGCTCGGCCGGATCGAGAAATCGGCCTCGACACCGCGTACGCGCACCTTGCCCGCATTCGCCAGATAGCCGCGCAGCGTAGAGGTCGACTGGTTGTTGACGACCGCTTGATAGTCCTTGATCTGCGTCCAGAAGCCGGTGATGTTCAGGGTGATCCGGCGGTCCCAGAATTGCGACTTCGCGCCGATCTCGAAATGGTCGACCTTCTCGGGCGCGATCTGCGCCAATTGGGTCTGCACCACGCCGTTCACGACGGGGACGCCGTTCAGGTTCAGCCCGCCCGATTTGAACGTGTGCGCATAGGTGCCGTAGATCAGGATGTCGCGCGACGGTTTGTACGACGCGGTGACGTCATAGGTGACGTTCCACGCGCGATACGCCTCACCCTCGAACGCCTGCGGCTGAATCGCATCGCGCTGCGCCGCCTGCCGCGCGGTGCCGCCGCTATAGGGGACGAGATTGCCCTGCGCGTCGCGCACGATGCTGACGTAGCTGCCGACCTTGTCGTCGTAGTTGAGGCGTACGCCCGGCGACAGCGTCACCCGATCGGTCACGTCCCAGTTGAGCTTGCCGAACGCCGCGCCGGAGAAGTTCTTCAGCCGGATGTCGTTGCTCGCGGTCAGGCCGTCCAGCACGCTGGGGTCGTTCGCCAGCGCGCTCGACGGGTTGATGAGCCAGCGGCTGGCGGCCGAACCCTGGCGCTGGGTGCCGGTGGTGTGGATGTCCTGATAGAAGGCGAACAGCCCGGCGACATAGTTGAAGCCCTCGCCCTCCCCGGCATAGCGGAATTCCTGCGTGAACTGGTCCTGCCGCGTCGGATTCTGCGACAGCGTGGTGATCGGCAGTCCGGTGAAGTCGCGGTCGTTGGCGGGGAGCCAGTCCCAGAAGCGCCACGCGGTGACGGAGGTCAGCGTCCCCTCCCCCAGCTGCAGCTCTCCGCGCAGCGACACGCCGCCCAGCACGTTGCGCGCCTGCAATGTGGCGTCCAGGTCGGTCACGCGATCGAACGCGTTGCGGCTGGGCGGCTCGTAATTCAGCGCCGCTGCCAGCGCGTCGAACTGACGGTTGACGGCGCGCTGCGTGCTGCCGACGCGGACGAAGATCTGTGCGCAGCATTGCGGATCCTGCCGGCTGTAGTCGCCCGAGAGGGTGACGTTCAGCGTATCGCTCGCCTTCCACAGCAGGGCGCCGCGCACGCCCAGATTGTCCTGCGAATTGACGTAGGTGCCGGTGCTCACATTGTAGATCGTGCCCCGGCGGTCGGTGGTCGACATGCCCAGCCGCACCGCGACCGTGTCGCCCAGCGGACCGGAGATCGACGCCTTCGCCTGCTTGAAGGCGAGGTTGCCCGCGGTTACCTCGGCGCGGCCCTCGAAGGTGAAGCTGGGCGGCTTGCTGGTGATGCTGATCGCGCCGGCGACGGTGTTCTTGCCGTAGAGCGTCCCCTGCGGCCCGCGCAGCGTCTCGATCTGCTGCACGTCGAGGAAATCGAGCGTCGCGGCGGCAACGCGGCTCAGATAGACCTGATCGATATAGACGCCGACACCCTGCTCGATCCCGTCGTTCGTCAGCCCCAGCGGCGCGCCGAGCCCGCGGATGTTGACCGAGGAGTTGCGCGGATTGGTGGAATAGAATTGCAGCGTCGGCTGCAGCTGCTGCAACCGCGCCACGTTGAAGCTGCCGGTATTGTCCAGCTCCTTCACGCCCACCACGGAAATAGGGATCGGCACGTTCTGCACCTGCTCCGAACGACGGCGCGCGGTGACGACGACATCGGCCGCGGCGGAGCTGCGCTGCACGTCCTCTTCGGTGCGCGTCGGCGCGCCGGGGGCGTTTGCCCCGACCACCACCTGCGCCGGTGCCGGTTCGGCCTGGACCAGTGGCGGGGCGGCAGCGGCCTCGGCCTGCGCGGCCAGCAACAAGGCGAGCGTGATCGACATAAGTCCCCCTGGGTCGGTCTTTCGTTGTCGCGGAGGATGCTGGACGCGCAATACCCGATCAAGAAAGTAGGAGTTTCAACGACCCCTTGAAACGCTTCTCCTTCGCACCATCTTTTTTGGTGTGCGGTGCCGCTGTTCGGGCCGCACGAAAAGCAGGGTGTCGCGGATGACCGGGCGCCCGTTTCAGATAGCTCATCGGAGGATTTGACATGCGTTTCGACCTGACCCCGTATCGCCGCTCCGCCATCGGTTTCGACCGGCTGTTCGACATGATCGAGCAGAATGCGCGCGGTACGTCCGAGAATTATCCGCCCTTCAATCTGGAGCGCGTGGCGGAGGACCGCTATCGCATCACCCTCGCGGTCGCCGGGTTCAGCCGCAGCGAGATCGAGATCGTTGCGCAGCAGAACCTGCTGGTCGTCGCGGGCCGCAAGGACGACAAGGCGGACAACGGCCACTTCCTGCACCTTGGCATCGCCAACCGCAGCTTCGAGCGGCGGTTCGAGCTGGCCGATTTCGTGCTGGTGGAGGACGCCCGACTGAACGACGGCCTGCTAGTGATCGACCTGGTGCGCGAGGTGCCCGAGGCGATGAAGCCCAAGACCATCGCGATCAAGACCGGCGCCCCGCTGACCGCGGTCGAGGATAGCACGACCGACGAGTCGAAGGCCGCCTGACGCGCCGCCCCACCCACGGGGCCGCGTGACTGGATTGGTGCCTCTTTGCTCCCTTTTCGAGGCGCCGATGGGGGCGCCCGGGCTGGAAACAGCCCGGGCGCCTTTCCTTTTGCCAGCCCGTCAGTCCCTCCGCCGTCACCCCGGCCTTGAGCCGGGGTTCCGCTTCTTCCCACGTCGACGGGACAAGCGGGACCCCGGATCGAGTCCGGAACGACGGGGCTCGTTCAGAACCCGGCGTAATCGCTGAACCGCGTAATCGTCGGATCGAACTTCAGCACCACCTTGCCCGTGGCACCGTGGCGCTGCTTGGCGACGATCAGCTCCGCCAGCCCGAACACCCGCTCCATGTCCGCCGCCCAGCGCGCGTGATCCTCGAACACATTGGCCGAATCGCCTTCCATCGGCCGCTTCGGCTCGCGCTGCGCGATGTAATAATCCTCGCGGAAGACGAACCAGACCATGTCGGCGTCCTGCTCGATCGAGCCCGACTCGCGAAGGTCCGACAGCATCGGCCGCTTGTCCTCGCGGCTTTCGACCGCACGGCTCAGCTGCGAGAGCGCCAGCACGGGGACGTTCATGTCCTTCGCCAGCGTCTTCAACCCGCGCGAAATCTCCGAGATCTCCTGCACGCGGTTGCCGTCGCCCTTCCCCGATCCGGTCAGCAGCTGGAGGTAATCGACCACCACCAGCCCGATCTCGTTGTTGTGCCGCCGCTGGAGCCGCCGCACGCGGGTGTGGAGCGAGGCGATCGTCAGCCCGCCGGTGTCGTCGATGAAGAACGGCAGGTTCTCCAGCTCCGCCGCGGCGGCGGCCAACTGCTCGAACTCCGCCTTGCTGATCTTACCCATGCGCAGCGCCTCGGAGCTGATCCGCGACTGTTCCGCCAGGATACGCGTGGCCAGCTGGTCCGCGCTCATTTCCAGGCTGAAGAAGGCGACCTTCGCGCCCACCGACTTCGACGGGGGGATGCCGTCGCGCATGTCGCGCATCCAGCGCTGCGCCGCGTTGAAGGCGATGTTGGTGGCCAGCGACGTCTTCCCCATGCCCGGGCGTCCCGCCAGGATCATGAGGTCGGAATGGTGCATGCCGCCGATCTTGGAATTGACGCTGTCTAGCCCGGTGGTGACGCCCGACAGGTTGCCGCCCCAGTTGAGCGCCTTCTCCGCCATCTTCACCGCCATGGTGCTGGCCTGGGCGAAGCTCTTGACGCTGCTTTCGGTCGCGCCCTCGGCGGAGACGCGGAACAGTTCCTCCTCCGCGGCCTCGATCTGCGCGCGCGGGTTTACCTCCTCGCTGGTATCCATCGCGCGGTCGACCATCGTATGCCCGACCGAGACGAGCGCGCGCAGCATGGCGAGGTCGTAGATCTGCTGCGCGAACTGGCGCGCACCGATCAGCCCCGCGCCGGAACCGGTCAGGCTGGCAAGATAGCCGACGCCGCCCAGCTCGCGCATCCCCTCGTCCGCCTCGAACATCGGGCGCAGCGTCACCGGAGTGGCCAGCATGTCCTGCCCGCGCAAATTCTTGATCGCGGCGAAGATGCGGCCGTGGACCGGCTCGAAGAAATGCAGCGGCTCCAGCCGATCGACGATGTCGTCGGCCAGCCGGTTGTCGATCATCATCGCGCCCAGCATCGCCGCCTCCGCCTCCACGTTGCGGGGCAGCTGAACGGGTTCGGCCGGGGCCGGTGCGGGGAATGCCAGAGTCGCCATGGCCCCCTATAGCGCGGGCGATCCGCCGGGTTGTAGCCCGCGTGCGACGAAAGCTGTGGATAGCGCGGCGCTTCGGCACTATCGGCTCCCGGATGGCCGATCCGCGGATCATCGATATCGAACTGGACGAGCGCACCATACTGTGGCGCTCGGCGGATATCGAGCAGGAGCGGCGGATCGCGATCTTTGACCTGATCGAGGGCAACCACTTCGCCCCGCAGCGCGAGCATGCCGACGGCTACGCCGGGCCGTACCGCGTCCGCCTGTCGGTGGAGGAAGGGCGGCTGGCGATCGAGATCCGGCGCGAGGACGGTACGCCGCTGGAGACGCTGGTGCTGGGGCTGGCGCGGTTCCGTCGCCCGATCAAGGACTATTTCGCCATCTGCGACAGCTACTTCCAGGCGATCCGTCAGTCCACGCCGCAGCAGATCGAGACGGTCGACATGGCGCGGCGCGGCATCCACAACGAGGCGGCCGAGCTGTTGCAGGAGCGGCTGGCGGGGAAGATCGAGATTGACTTCGACACCGCGCGCCGCCTGTTCACGCTCATCTGCGTCCTGCACATCAAGGCTTGAGATCGACATGTGGGGGTTGGGACGCTTCGTGCTGTACGCGGCGGCGATCGCGCTGGCGGGCGTCGCGGGATGGCGGATGGCGATCCGCTGGCATCCGTCTGTGGAGAGTTATCCCTCACAGGGGGTCGACGTGTCGGAGGCGACCGGGGCGATCGAATGGCCGGTGCTGAAAGGCTCGGGCGCGGAGTTCGGCTATGCGGTGGCGACGGTCGGCGCGACCGCGCGCGACCGTGCGTTCCAGTCGCACTGGGCCGCGATGTCCGCCGCCGGGGTACGCCGCGGCGCGATGCACGTCTTCTCCTTCTGCCAGGCACCCGCGGCACAGGCGGATGCGTTCAACACCGTCGTCCCGCGCGACGATACCGCGCTGCCCGCCGCGATCGCCTTCGCCTTCGATGAGGGATGCGCGGAGCGGCCCGAGCGCGCGGCGCTGATCGACGGGGTCGAGGACATGATCGAGCGGATCGAGTCGCACACGGGCAAGCCGGTGCTGCTTCAGGTGACGAAAGGCGTGGAGAAGGATTATCATCTGACCGAATCCCTCCATCGCAGCCTGTGGGCGACCGGCAATTTCCTCAAGCCGACATACGGTGCACGGGGCTGGCGGATGTGGCGTGCGAGCGACATTCGCCGCGTGGATGGGGTCGAGGGGCCGGTGAACTGGGACGTGGCAGCGAAATGACCGAAGCGACGCGATTGATCGAAGCCGCGCGCGCTGCCGCGGCGCATGCTCACGCCCCCTATTCGCGCTTCGCGGTCGGGGCGGCGGTGCTGCTGACCGACGGCAGCATCGTCACCGGCGCGAATGTCGAAAATGCGAGCTACGGCCTGTCGCTCTGCGCGGAGACGGTCGCGATCGCGACGGTCAGCGCGCAGGGACGGCTGCGGGAGGTGGTCGCGGTCGGCGTAATCGGCGGTGCGATGGATGCGGAAGGGCGCGCGACGGGAAGCGATCCCGTGCGTCCGTGCGGTCGCTGCCGGCAGGTGCTGAACGAGGCGGCGCAGCTCGGCGGGCGCGATCTGGCGGTGCATTGCGCCGGCGCTGAGGGCGACTCCGTGGCGAGCTACCGGCTGTCGGAGCTGCTGCCGGATGCGTTCGGTCCGGGGGATCTTGGGATTTCGTAGGGCGGTCGGCCCGTCATCCCCGCGGAGGCGGGAATGACGGAGCCGGGAGGCGGTCGGGCGCCGCCTTGCCTAGCCGCCATGCCGGACTTGTTCCGGCATCCAGAGTTCCGCGCGCCTCGCCGACCGCTTTGCGCGGAACCGTGGACCCCGGGACAAGCGCGGGGTGACGAAGCGCATGACGCCCCGTCCCGCCCCAAAGGAAAGGGCCGCGCTCCCCTTCCGGCGAGCGCGGCCCCGTCATCTCACGTCGCGACCGATCAGTAGCGATAGTGATCCGGCTTGAACGGCCCCTCGACCGGCACGCCGATGTAGCCCGCCTGCTTCGGCGTCAGCTTCGACAGCTGGACGCCCAGCTTCTCCAGGTGCAGCGCCGCGACCTTCTCGTCGAGGTGCTTGGGCAGGACGTAGACTTCGTTCTTGTAGTTCTCGGACTTGGTCCACAGCTCGATCTGCGCCAGCGTCTGGTTGGTGAACGACGCCGACATCACGAACGACGGGTGGCCGGTCGCGCAGCCCAGGTTCACCAGCCGGCCCTTGGCGAGGATGATGATCTGCTTGCCATCGGGGAACTTCACCAGGTCGGTGCCCGGCTTCACCTCGGTCCAGTCGTAGTTGCTCAGCGCCGCGATCTGGATCTCGCTGTCGAAGTGGCCGATGTTGCACACGATCGACATCGGCTTCATCGCCTTCATGTGATCGGCGGTGATGACGTCGGCGTTGCCGGTGGCGGTGCAGAAGATGTCCGCGCGCTTCACCGCCTCGTCCATCGTCACGACCTCGAAGCCCTCCATCGCCGCCTGCAGCGCGCAGATCGGGTCGAT
>CAJYKB010000012.1 GCA_913774925.1 uncultured Sphingomonas sp.
GGCGTGATCCTGCTGGTCGACGCGGCCGAGGGCGCGATGCCGCAGACGAAGTTCGTGACCGGCAAGGCGCTGGCGCTGGGCCTGCGCCCGATCGTCGTCGTCAACAAGGTCGACCGTTCGGACGCGCGTATCCAGGAAGTGCTCGACGAGGTGTTCGACCTGTTCGTCGCGCTGGAGGCGAATGACGAGCAGCTCGACTTCCCGGTCCTCTACGCCTCGGGCCGCAACGGCTACGCCTCGGAGGACATGGACCGTCGTGAGGGTACGCTGACGCCGCTGTTCCAGAAGATCGTCGACCACGTGCCGCCGCCGTCGCTGGATCAGGACGCGCCGTTCAGCTTCCTCGTCACTTTGCTCGACCGCGACAACTTCCTGGGCCGCATTCTGACCGGCCGTGTCCAGTCGGGCGTGGTGAAGCTGAACCAGCCGATCCACGCGCTCGACAATCAGGGCAACGTGATCGAGACCGGCCGCGCGTCGAAGCTGATGAGCTTCCGTGGGCTGGAGCGCGTGCCCGTCGAGGAAGCGCGCGCGGGCGACATCATCTCGCTCGCCGGCCTGACCGTCGCGACCGTGGCGAACACCATCGCCGACACCTCCGTCAGCACGCCGATCCAGGCGCAGCCGATCGATCCGCCGACGCTGTCGATGCGCTTCGCGGTGAACGATTCGCCGATGGCGGGGCGCGAGGGCAGCAAGGTGACCAGCCGCATGATCCGCGACCGCCTGATGCGCGAGGCGGAGACCAACGTCGCGATCAAGGTGACCGAGGCCGCCGACCGCGACAGCTTCGAGGTCGCCGGCCGCGGCGAGCTTCAGCTGGGCGTGCTCATCGAGACGATGCGCCGCGAGGGCTTCGAGCTGGGCATCAGCCGCCCGCGCGTGCTGTTCGGCGAGGACGAGAGCGGCAAGAAGACCGAGCCGTACGAAACCGTCATCATCGACGTCGACGAGGAGCACTCGGGCACGGTCGTCGAGAAGATGAATCTCCGCAAGGCGGAGATGACCGACATGCGCCCGTCGACCGGCGGCAAGACGCGCATCACCTTCTCCGCGCCGTCGCGCGGCATGATCGGCTACCACGGCGAGTTCCTGTCGGACACACGCGGCACCGGCATCATGAACCGCCTGTTCGAGAAGTACGGCCCCCACAAGGGCAACATCGAAGGCCGCAAGAACGGCGTCCTGATCTCCAACGGCGCGGGCGAGGCGCAGGGCTATGCGCTCGGCCCGCTCGAGGATCGCGGCATCCTCTTCGTCGGCCACGGCGAGGCGCTGTACGAGGGAATGATCATCGGCGAGAACGCCAAGACGGATGACCTCGAGGTCAATCCGATGAAGGCGAAGCAGCTGACGAACTTCCGCGCTTCGGGCGGCAAGGACGATGCGATCCGCCTGACCCCGCCGAAGAAGATGACGCTGGAGCAGGCGATCGCGTACATCGACGACGACGAGATGGTGGAGGTGACGCCGAAGTCGATCCGCCTGCGCAAGCGCCACCTCGATCCCCACGAGCGCAAGCGCGCCAGCCGCGCCAAGGCGGCCTGAGCCGGGTGGCGACACAGGCAGCGTAGCTGCCTGTAAGCGCCACCGCCCGGCTCCGGCCGGCGGCGCTCAAGCGCCGTCCGACGACGCGGGCTTTGCCCGCGGCGGGCAACCGCATTTATCTGCCGACCAGCGCAGCTGTGATGTCCAGCTGACATCGGTAGTGGCCCGGACGCTTGCCTACATGCTGGTCGCGAGCTCGACTTTACTCGCCTTTGCGGCCCTATCCCTCGGCCGCCACCGAAGCGCGGGCGACTCGACCCAATACCAAGACGCCGCGGCTAATACCGCGGTGCCGGCCATCGCGATCGGAATCAGCGCGGCGACGCCAATGCCGGGATGTGCCCAGATCGTCATTTGCGTCACCGGCCAACCGTAGAGATAAATCCCGTAACTATAGTCCCCGTGTCGCGCGGCGAACCTTCCCGGACGACTAGTCCCCGTTGCGAACGCCACCGCGCCATAAGCGATCGTGGCGCGAGCCAGTTCCGCGTTTAGCACTAGCCCGCGTGTCAGCCATGTCGCGAGCAGCAGCACGCCGAAAATCGCGGCACTCGCTGGGATGCGTTCCCGATATGTGTAAAGCAGGATGCCGGTGACGAAGCTGGGCAGAACGTGCGGCAGCATGCCGAGTGTGCCCTGGTGCCGGGCCAGGGCCGAAAACGTCATGGTGACGAGGAAAAGCCAGCCGCAGCGGGCGCGGGTCAGCAGCCCCAACCGTCCACATGCGTAGAGCAGCAGGTAGCACGTGATCTCGAACGGCAGCGTCCATAGCGACCCGTTGACGATCCAGGCACTCGGATTGTCGGCAAATACTCCCGGCAAGCCCTTCACATCGGTTACGAACTGCGCGTTGTAGATGACGAAGCGCCACGTCGCCGGATTGGTGTAGAATTGCCACGGGTCGAGCGTCGTAGCGACGGGGCCGAAGCCGAACGTCACCACAGCCAGTGCGACGAGATGCGCGGGAACGATCCGCCGGCTGCGGGCCGCGACGAAGCGCACGGCGTCGGGACGACGTTCGAAACTGCCGGCGATCAGGAAGCCGGATATGGCGAAGAACACGACCACAGCGCACGCGCCCGGGGTCCATCCACTGGCGATGAATGGCTCGACGTCGCCCCGGCCGGTCGCCAGCGGAAAGGCGTGCGACACGATCACCGCGGCAGCGGCGATCGTTCGTAGCAGTGTGAAGTTATTATCGATCCGTCTGGGCGGTCCCGCAAGCGTCCGTGGCATGTCGTGACCATGCTGCATCATGCTTACGAAGATGTTGACGAGGACGGTGCGCCCCCTTCCCCTGCGGCCTTGCCATTTCCGCTTGTCGCCGGGTGGTGTGTGCGCGCCGATCGGCCTAGGTACAGCGCCATGCCGATCGACCTTATCTGCCTCGATGCCGACGACACCTTGTGGCACAACATGCGCTTCTTCGCTGCGGCGGAGGAGGCGTTCGCCGCGCTGGTCGCGCCCTTTGCCGACGATGCCGCGGCACGCGCGCGGATGCAGACGATCGAGATCCGCAACCTCAGGCGCTACGGCTACGGGGCGAAGAGCTTCACGCTGTCGATGATCGAAACCGCGCTGGAACTGGCGGGCGATGCGCTGGCGGCGGCGGACGTGGCGCGCATCCTCGACATCGGGCGCACGCTGCTGGACCATCCGGTCGAGCTGCTGGACGGCGTCGGCGATACGCTGGAGGCGCTGGCAGGGCAGGGGCGGCTGGTGCTCGTCACCAAGGGCGACCTGCTCCATCAGGAGGTGAAGCTCGCCGCCTCCGGGCTGGGCGACCTGTTCACCGGGGTGGAGATCGTCAGCGACAAGCGCGCGGATACCTTCGCCCGCGTCTTCCATCGCTACGGCTGCGCGCCCGAGCGTGCGGTGATGGCGGGCGATTCGATGCGTTCCGACGTACTGCCCGCGCTGGAGGCGGGTGCATGGGGCGCCTACATCCCGCAGCCCGGCGCCTGGAGCCACGAAATCGCGGCGGCGCCGACCGACCACCCGCGCTTCCGCCAGCTGGCGCAATTGGGTGAGTTGCCGGGGTGGATTGCGCAGATCGAGGCGGGGTCAGGCCCGGGGTGACGCGGGGTGGATCAACCCTCGGCCCGCGCCTTCGCGATCGCCTCGCGCAAGCGGTCGATCGGCAGCGCACCGGTCAGCACCTGGTCGCCCACCACCCAGCTGGGCGTACCGCTGATCCCCAGCTTCGCCGCGGTTTCCAAATTTTCGCGGATCACCGCATCCGCATCCGCGGGCACCTTCGTCATATCGACCCCGCTCGCCTTCGCGGCCTGGGCGATCGTCGCGTCGCTGACCGGCCCGGCGGCATAGAGCGCGTCGTGGAACGCCTTGAACCGGCCCTGCGCCGCCGCCGCCAGCGCGCCGCGCGCCGCCACCCGGCTCTCGTCGGACAGCACCGGCAGCTCCTTGAAGACGATGCGCAGGTTGCGGTCGCCCGCCACCAGCTGGTCGATCACCGGCAGGCTCGCGCGGCAGAAGCCGCAATTGTAGTCGTAATATTCGACCAGCGTCACATCGCCCTTGGGGTTGCCGATCCACGCCCCGGCATAGGGCTCTGTGATCGCGCCGCGCGATGCCGCCACCGCCTTCGCCGCGTCCTTTTCCTGCAGCTTCTGCATCGCCTGCGGGATCAGCTCCGGGTTGGCGAGGACATAGTCGCGCACCACCTGCTCGACCTTCGCGCGATCGGCGCCGTTCAAGTCGCCCGGCGCGACGCGACCCGCGATCCACATGCCGACCGCGCCGAACAGCGCGCCCAGCACGACAATTCCCAGCAGCAGCGCACGGTTCATCGCTTCTTCTTCCGGGTCTTGTCGACGTCGTTCTGGCTGGTCATCGCGATATCCTGTGCCCGGATCCAGTCGGCCGAGTTCCTGGGCAGCCCTGCCATGGCGAAGCGGGCGCGGTCCACCGCGGTGCGATGATCCCCCGTCATGCTCGCACGCTCCGCACTCGCCAGCGCCGCGCGCGCCTCGTCGCCGGTCAGCTCGTAGACCGTGCCCAGCTGGAACCAGGCGAACGGATTCTCGTCGTCGCGCTGGACCGCGGTGCGCAGCACGCGCTTGGCCTCGTCGTAATTCCTCGCATCCTCGGTGGCGATCAGCGCGTGGCCGTAGGTGGTGGCGATCAGCGGGTCGGAGCGCGTACCCTCGGTCGCTCGCTTCAGCGGAGCGAGCGCGAGCTTCGGCTTGCCCGCCTCCAGCAGGATCTGCCCCATGATCTCCTGGAAATACGGATCCTCGGGCTTGGCCGCGACCAGCGCCTCCGCCTCGGCATCCGCCTTTTCCGGATAGCCGGCGCGGTGATAGGCATAGGCGCGGGCATAATGCGCATAGAGCGACTGGTCGCTGTCGGGATATTTCTGCAATGCCTGAGGCGGCGGCATCAGATAGCCGTCCAGCTTCGCCTTCACCCGGCGGAACCGCTCCTGCAACGCCGCGTCGGCGGGCTTGTCGTAGGCCTTCGACGCCTGCACGTCCGCGCTCAGCGTCGCGATGCGCGTCCCCGACAGCGGGTGCGACTGCATGAAGGGGTCCATGTTCTTTATGCCGTAGCGATATTCCTGCTGCTGCAGCTTCTTGAAGAAGCTCAGCATCCCCTTGCCGGTGATCCCGGCGGTGTCGAGGTAGCGCACCGCGGAGGCGTCCGCGGTCGCCTCCTGCACGCGGCTGAACGACAGGAACTTGCCCATCGCCGCCTGCTGCCCCGCGGCCAGGATGCCTGCGCCGGCCTCGCCCCCGCCCGCCGCCATCGCGGCGAGGCCCAGCACCATCGACAGCAGGTAGATGCCCATCGCCGGCTTCGTCCCCTGTTCGCTGGTAATGACATGGCCGTCGGCGATATGCCCCAGCTCGTGCGCGATGACGCCCTGCACCTCGTTGGCGTTGTCCGCGGCCTGGAGCAGTCCCGAATGAACATAGACGATTTGCCCGCCCGCGACGAAGGCGTTGATCGAATCGTCGTTGATGAGCGCGAACTGCACGTCCGCCGGACGCAGCCCCGCGGCGGTGACCAGCGGCGCGGACATGTCGCGCAGCAGCGCCTCCGTCTCCGCATCGCGCAGGATCGACTGCGCCTGCGCCGGCTGCGCGGCGAGCAGGATCGCGGTGGCGGCAGCGGCGAACCAGCGGCGGTGGTGGGGGAGACGAATCATGGCAGCGTCATACGCGTTGCCTGCCGGTCGCTGAACCGGGGGTGAAGTACGGGATCAAGGCCGTCACCTCGAACCGGCTCCGGCGTCCGCCGTGCCGCGCCTGCCGGCGCGCTGACGTGGGAAGCGAGATGCCGGACCGAAACCAGCGTGACGGAGAGGGCGGGTCGTCACTCGCAAACCGTGCTCCTGCGCAGGCAGGACCCCAGGGGCGCAAACGATGACCGCGGTCGCTGCGCGAGGACGCACGCTGCCGTCGCCGGGTTCCGCACACCGCACGACAGCGCGGCGCGTGGAACCCGGGACGTCCTCGATCACCCGAAGGTGCGCTGCCACCAGCCGCGGCGCGGCGTGTCGCCCGACTCGGCGGCAGGTGCCGCTGCCTCGGCTGCCGGCTCCTGCGCCGGTGCGGCATCGGCCTCGGGTTCCGCCGCAACGGGCTGCTCCACGGCCGCATCCGCCTTCTTGCGGCGCGGCGCGCGCTTCGGCTTGGGCGCGGGCTCCGCTGCCGCCTCGGGGGCGGGCAGGCCGTCGTCAACCGGCGCGGCGTCCCCCGCTTCGACGACCGCGTCGGCCTTCTTGCGGCGGGTCCGCTTCGGCTTGGCGGGGGCGTCGTCCGTCGGGCTTTCCGCTGCGGCGGGTGCCGCCTCGACCGCCGCAGCCTTCTTCGCCCGCGACTTCACCGCGGGGGCGGGAGCCTCCGCCGCCGGGGAGGCAGGACGCGCCCGCGGGCGGCGCCGCGTCTTGGGCGCCGGTGCCACTTCCGGCTCAGCCTCCGCCTCGGCGATCGGTGCGGCCTCGACGACCTCGGCCTCGACGTCCGCCTCGGCTTCGACCTCGACGTCGGTCGGGGCGTCCGCCTCGACCGGGTCCGCATTGCCCTCGGTCACCGCACGATCGCCATCGCGACGACGACCGCGACGACCGCGCCGCCGACGACGGCCATTCTCCCGCTCGGCCTCGCCGTCCGCGGCGATCGGCTCGACTTTGGCGTCGGCAGGTTCCTCGGCCGTGTCGGCCTCGCTATCGACGGCATCACCCTCCGCCTGTTCGGCGTCGGCGCCCTCGCCCTCGGGACGATTGCGACCGCGGCGGCCACGGCGGCGGCGGCGGCGGCGGCCGTTGCGGTCGCCCTCGTCACCTTCGTCGCGTGCGTGCTCGGGGCGCGCCTCGGAGGCGGCTTCCTCGGCCTCTTCCTCCTCGACCTCGTCCTCTTCCTCGACATCGTCGATGTCGTCCTCGATCTCCTCGATCGGGCGGTCGAACTTCGGCGCATGCGCGGGCGGCGGGCCGCTGGCCTCCACCGACATACGCGCGCCTTCCTCTTCCTCGCCCGGCACGATCTCGACCTGGACGCCGTAGCGGTCCTCGATCTCGGCGATGTCGGCGCGCTTGCGGTTCAGGACGTAGAACGCCGCCTCCTGGCTGCACCTGAGCGTCAGGAGCGAGCCGCGTCCGCGCGCCGCCTCGTCCTCGATCAGCCGCAGCGCGGACAGGCCCGACGACGACGCGGTACGCACGAAGCCGGTGCCCTCGCAATGCGGGCAGGGGCGCGTCGACGCCTCCAGCACGCCGGTGCGCAGCCGCTGGCGGCTCATCTCCATCAGCCCGAAGCTGGAGATGCGGCCCACCTGGATGCGCGCACGATCGTTCTTCAGCGCCTCCTTCATCGCCTTCTCGACCTTCCGGACATTGGAATTGTTGTCCATGTCGATGAAGTCGATGACGACCAGGCCTGCCATGTCGCGCAGCCGCAGCTGGCGCGCGATCTCCTGCGCCGCCTCCAGGTTGGTCGCGGTCGCGGTCTGCTCGATATTGTGCTCGCGCGTCGACCGGCCCGAGTTGATGTCGATGCTGACCAGCGCCTCGGTCGGGTTGATGACCAGATAGCCGCCCGACTTCAGCTGGACGACCGGATGGTACATCGCCGCCAGCTGGTCCTCGACCCCGGCGCGCTGGTACAGCGGCACCGGGTCGCTGTAATGCTTCACCTTGCGGGCATGCGTCGGCATCAGCAGCCGCATGAAGTCCTTCGCCTGGCGATAGCCGTCGTCGCCCTCGACGATCACCTCGTCGATGTCCTTGTTGTAGATGTCGCGGATCGCACGCTTCAGCAGGTCGCTGTCGCCGTAGACGAGGGCGGGCGCGCTCGACGTCAGCGTCTTCTCGCGGATCTCGTCCCACAGCCGCGCCAGATAGTCGAAGTCGCGCTTGATCTCGGTCTTGGTCCGCTGCAGCCCCGCGGTGCGCACGATGCACCCCATCGAGGACGGCAGCGCCAGCTCCGCCATGATCGTCTTCAGCCGCTTGCGGTCGCCCGCGTTGCTGATCTTCCGGCTGATCCCGCCGCCGTGCGACGTGTTGGGCATCAGCACGCAATAGCGGCCCGCCAGGCTCAGGTACGTGGTCAGCGCCGCGCCCTTGTTGCCGCGCTCTTCCTTGACGACCTGCACCAGCAGCACCTGACGGCGGCGGATGACGTCCTGGATCTTGTAGCGGCGGCGCAGGTTCATGCGGCGCTGGCGCAGATCCTCGACCTGGTCGTCGTTGCCGCCCGACTTGCCCCGGCGCGCAGGCGCGGCGCCATCGGCCGCTTCGCCGTCGCCGTCATGCTCGTCATCGTGATCCTCGGCGTCGTCGTCATCGCCGATGTCGCCCTCGAACCCGTCGTCATGATCGTCGTCCAGCGCGTCCTGCTCGGCGCGCAGCGCGGCCTCCTCGGCGGCATGCTCGGCCTCTTCACGCAGCAGCGCGTCGCGATCCTCCTTGGGGATCTGATAATAGTCCGGGTGGATTTCGCTGAAGGCCAGGAAGCCGTGGCGATTGCCGCCGTAATCGACGAACGCCGCCTGCAGCGACGGCTCTACGCGGGTGACCTTGGCGAGGTAGATATTGCCCTTGAGCTGCTTGCGCTCGGCGCTTTCGAAATCAAACTCCTCGATCCGGTTTCCCTTGACGACGGCGACGCGGGTTTCCTCCCGGTGGCGTGCGTCGATCAGCATACGCGTGGTCATTGATTGCTCTCCGCGCGCCGCATCCGCCGGTAAGGGGCGGGTGGGCGCGATGATAAGGCGCTGCCGGCCGCCCCATGGGGCCGGCGGCGCGGATGGTGATGGGTGCTGCTGTCGCCGGCCGCGGAATGCCGCGAGTCCGGATCGTCCGGATCATCAGCGGCCTGGCCACGACCGCGCTGCCGCCGGCACGGGCCGGTCGGGACAGCGGTCGGGCAGAATACGGCATGGCGAGCGTCAACCTGATGGCCTGGCACCGGCGGAACTGCCGGGCGGGCGGTTATACCGTCGCAAGTTGCGCGCCAGGGCGCACGTCTGGTTCGGTAACCAATGCAGGTAGCATCCCGCGAGGCGCGCTTCAACCGGCACGATTCGGCCGGCGCGGCAAGGAATTGCCGCGGAACCCTCCCATGCCGTTCACCTCGAGTAGCCGTCGAGCCGGTCGAGACGGCGTATCGAGAGGTAGCCGATGTCCGGCCCTATCGACACGGGATCTCGGCAGGCTCGATCCCTGCTCGAGGCGAACGGAGCAAGGCGGTGAGAGGAGGTGGCTGGTATCGGCCTTAACCATTTGTTAACCATGCTCCGTAACCATGTCGCAGCAGGACCGGGCTACGGGTCCGCACGGATTTGGTGATCGGGGGTGTCGTTCACATGCGGGGCAGGGCGGATTTGACGGGCGGACGGGCGCGGCCACAGGCGCGCCGCATGCCGTTCGCTGTCGCTCTGGCATTCCTCGCTTCGTCGCTGCCCGCGCATGCCGACACCGTCGAGCGGGTCGAGGTGGGGGAGGGCAACGTCGTCATCCGCTTCGACACCGCGGTGACCCGCGCCTCGGGCTTCCTGCTGCCCGCGCCTGACCGCATCGCGATCGACGTCGACGGCATCACCCCCGGCGCGCGCCTCCCCGGCAGCGGTGCGGTCGCGCAGGTGCGCCAGGGCCGCCGCGACAGCGGGACGCGCATCGTGCTCGACCTCGCGCAGCCGATGGTGATCGAACAGGGCGAACTGCGTGACGAGGGCAAGTCGCTTGCGCTGACGCTGCGCCCCACCGACAAGCGCGGCTTCACCGCTGCGGCGATGGCGGGCGCGCGCCGTTTCCTGCCGTGGAACTGGGGCAGGGATACGCCCGCCGTGACCGCCGCCAGCTACAAGGTGTCCGTCCCCGTACCCCCGCCCGCCCGCGCCGCGCCGCTGCCGAAGGTGCAGGGCGACGACGACCGCCCGCTGGTGGTGATCGACGCCGGGCACGGCGGGAACGACCCCGGCGCGATCAACCATGCGACCGGGCTGCGCGAGAAGGACGTCACGCTCAAGATCGCGCGCGCCATTCGCGACGATCTGCTGGAGGGCGGGCGCGTCCGCGTCGCGCTGACCCGCAACGACGACCGCTACATCCTCCACCGCGAGCGCTTCGGCATCGCGCGCCGGCTGAAGGCGGACCTGTTCATCTCGATCCACTGCGACAGCGTCGGCACCGGCATGGCCAGCGGTGCGACCGCCTATACGCTCTCCGACGTCGCCTCCGACAAGGAAGCCGCGCTGCTGGCCGCGCGCGAGAACAAGTCGGACGTGATCGCCGGGGTCCGGCTCGATCGCAATCCCGACGTCTCCTCGATCCTGATCGACCTGACTCAGCGCGAGACGATGAACGCCTCCGCCGGCTTCGCGCGACTGCTGGGGCGCGAGGCGAAGCCGCTGATCCCGACCAAGCCGAACTTCCACCGCACCGCCTCGCTGCTGGTGCTCAAGGCGCCGGACATGCCCTCGATCCTGTTCGAGACCGGCTATATCTCCACGCCGGAGGACGCCGCCTTCCTCGACAGCAAGGCCGGCCGCGAGAAGATCGCGGAAAGCGTCCGCCGCGCGGTCGAGGTGTATTTCGCGCGGCGGCTGGCGGTCCGGTAAGTCGTCGTCCCCCCACCTCCGTTCGTGCTGAGGAGGCATCGAGCGAAGTCGAGAGGCCGTCTCGAAGCACATGCGCCGCGCGTGCCCTTCGAGACGGGTCCTCGACAAGCTCGCCCCCTCCTCAGGGCGAACGGAGGTGGGAAGCTTGCCAGTCCTGCCCACACCCCCTAACAGCCGCCCGCGCCTGCGCCTCTTACGGGTTTCCGGCCGGTCGCCCCTTCCCGAGCCCGCACAGCACAGGAGATCGCGCATATGGCGTGGCTCATCCTCGGCATCGCCGTGGTCACCGAAATCGTCTGGGCACTGAGCCTGAAATGGGCCGCTACGGCGGGCACGTGGCTCGCCTCGGCGGTGCCGATCACGCTCAGCTTCGTCAACATGGGGCTGCTCGCGCTCGCGATGCGCGGGCTGCCTGCGGGGACGGCCTATGCGGTCTGGACCGGGCTGGGCGCAGTCGGCGTCACGATTTTCGGCATGATCCTGTTCGGCGAGAAGGTGAATCTGGTGCAGGGCGGGTTCATCGCGCTCATCATCGTCGGTGTCGTCGGTACGAAGTTCTTCGCGACAGCCTGACCTTTCCTGTGTCGCAGGACATGCTACACGCCTGACCGTGATGGCGTCCGAACCCTCAGAACCTTCAGAGCCGCGTCGCGTGACGCTGTGGGGCCGCTGGTGGGTGCGCTGGACCACCTACCTGCTCGGCCTCGCGCTGGTGGCCTCCGGCGTCTTCTGGCTGGTGTTCGCGCGCGACCTGCCCTCGGTCGACAAGCTCAAGGCGTATCAGCCGCCGCTGCCCACCAACGTGCGCGCGGGCGACGGGGCGCCGATCTATTCCTATGCGCGCGAACGCCGCGTCCAGCTCGCCTTCGCCGAATACCCGCCGCTGCTGGTGCGCGCGTTCCTGGCGGCGGAGGACAAGACCTTCTTCGAGCATCACGGCGTCGACTTCCCCGGCCTCGCGGGCGCGGTGGTCGATTACGCGCGCAAGTTCGGCACCGGCGTCCGCGCCAAGGGCGGCTCGACCATTACGCAGCAGGTCGCGAAGAACCTGCTGATCGGGAACGAATATTCCCCCACGCGCAAGGTGCGCGAGGCGCTGCTGGCCTATAAGATCGAGCAGACGCTGACCAAGCAGCAGATCATCGAGCTGTACCTGAATCAGATCTTCCTGGGTCGCAACGCGTACGGCGTCGAGGCCGCGTCCCATGCCTATTTCGACAAGGAGCTGGACGAGCTGACGCTGGGTCAGCTCGCCTACCTCGCCATCCTGCCCAAGGGGCCGGCGAACTACGATCCCTTCCGCAATACGCAGCGCGCGCTCGACCGCCGCAACTACGTGCTGCGCGAGATGGTCAAGAACGGCTTCGTCACGCAGGCGCAGGCGAGCGCCGCCGCTGTCGAGCCGATCGGCGCGATCGCGCGCCGCACGCCGAAGTTCGAGCGCGTCGGCGGCTATTTCGTCGAGGAGGTGCGCCGCCAGCTGATCGACCGGTTCGGCGAGAATGCCGACGACGGCCCGCACAGCGTCTACGCCGGCGGCCTGTGGGTGCGCACGTCGCTGGACCGCAAGGTGCAGGCGGACGCGGCCGAGGCGCTGCGCAACGGCCTGCTGCGCTTCGACAGCGGGCGCGGCTGGTCGGGGCCGCTGCGCCATGTCGAGATCGACGGCGACAATTGGCTGGGCATGCTGCTCAACACCAACATCCAGCTCGACTATTCCGACTGGCGCGCCGGCATCGCGATCGCGCGGGAGGGCGAGGCGTGGCGGCTCGGCTTCGCCGACGGCTCCACCGGCACGCTGCCGCGATCGGCGGCGCAGACCCCGCAGCGCGGTAGCGCGACCCCTGCCTTCGCCGCGATCAAGCCAGGCGACATCCTCGCAGTGGCGCCCTCCGGCGGCGCGTTCGCCTTGCGCTCCGTCCCGCGCGTGTCGGGGGGCATGGTGGTGCAGGAGCCGGCGTCGGGCCGGATCCTTGCGATGCAGGGGGGATTCGATTCCAGCGTGCAGTCGTTCAACCGCGCGACCCAGGCGCAGCGCCAGCCAGGCTCCACGATCAAGCCGATCGTCTATTCCGCCGCGCTGGAGCATGGCATGACCCCGGCGTCGATCATCGTCGACGGCCCCTTCTGCGTCTATCAGGGAGCGCGGCTGGGGCAGAAATGCTTCCGCAACTTCGGCAACATGCGCGGGGCGGGGCCCCACACGATGCGCTGGGGCATCGAACAGTCGCGCAACCTGATGACGGTGCGCGCCGCGGCGCAGACCGGCATGGGCAATGTCGTCCGCCTGATGAAGGCAATGCAGATCGGCGACTATGCGCCCTATCTCGCCTATGCGCTCGGCGCAGGGGAGACGACGGTCGAGAAGATGGTCAACGCTTACGGCGTGCTCGCCAACCAGGGGCGCTGGCACGATCCCTCGCTGATCGACTTCGTCCAGGATCGCGGCGGGCAGGTGATCTGGCCGGAGAACTGGCGCGCCTGCGACGGCTGCAACGCCCCCGACTGGAACGGCAAGGCGATGCCGCGCCCCGCAGCGCGCGGTCGGCAGGTGCTCGACGCGATGAGCGCGTACCAGATGGTGCACATTACCGAGGGCGTGATCCAGCGCGGCACCGCGACCCAGCTGCGCGATCTGGGTCGCCCGATCTTCGGCAAGACCGGCACCAATTCCGGCCCCACCGACGTGTGGTTCATCGGCGGTACGCCGCAGATGGTGGCGGGGCTGTACCTCGGCTACGACTCCCCGCGCTCGCTCGGCGGCTATGCGCAGGGCGGGACGGTGGCGGTCCCGATCTTCAAGGAATGGGCGCAGAAGGCCTATGCCGGGCTGCCCGTGCTGCCGTTCCGCGCGCCCCCGGGAATCCGCATGGTCCGCATCGACCGCGCCAGCGGCAAGCAGGTGTACGGTACCTGGCCCGCGACCGACGATCCCAAGCCCGCGGTGATCTGGGAGGCGTTCAAGCCGCAGAGCGAGGCGCGACGCGCGCCGCGCGCCGCGCCCAGCGCGGCGCCGACGGTGGCCCCGACCGCGGCGGCCACCCGCGCCACCGGCAGCGACAGCGACTTCTTGCAGAAGCAGGGGGGCATCTACTAAGTCCGCCGATCATCGTTTTTTCCGTCACCGCCGGTTCGCCCGCAAGTCCAGCCCGGCTGGAGTGACGCGACCTTGGAGAATGTTATGCGCGCCGAAGCGCAGGCCCATGCCGATACGATCAACGAGGCGCTGGCGCTGTTGCGCCGCTTCCTCGACTGGGACCGCGCGCTGCGCCGCCTCGACGAGCTGAACGCGCGCGTCGAGGACCAGGCGCTGTGGAACAACCCCAAGGCCGCGCAGGAGGTGATGCGCGAGCGTCGCCGCCTCGACGAGGCGATCACCGCCACCCGCGCGATCGAGCGCGAACTGTCGGAGACGTGCGAGCTGATCGAGATGGCCGAGGCGGAAGGCGATCAGGAGATGGCGAGCGACGGCACCGCCGCGCTTGCCGAACTCGCCACGCGCGCGCAGGCCGACAAGGTCAAGGCGCTGCTGGCGGGCGAGGCCGACGCCAACGACAGCTATATCGAGATCAACGCCGGCGCCGGCGGCACCGAAAGCCAGGACTGGGCCGAGATGCTCCAGCGCATGTACACGCGCTGGGCCGAACGCCGCGGGCTGAAGGTCGAGCTGATCGACTATCACGCCGGCGAACAGGCCGGGATCAAGAGCGCCACGCTGCTGGTGAAGGGCGAGAACGCCTATGGCTATGCCAAGGTCGAGAGCGGCGTCCACCGCCTCGTCCGGATCAGCCCCTATGATAGTTCCGCACGCCGCCACACCAGCTTCAGCAGCGTGTGGGTCTATCCGGTGATCGACGACAATATCGAGGTCGAGATCAACGAAAGCGACCTGCGCATCGATACCTATCGCGCGTCGGGCGCGGGCGGGCAGCACATCAACACCACCGATTCGGCGGTCCGCATCACTCACTTGCCGACCAATATCGTCGTGCAGTGTCAGAACCAGCGCAGCCAGCACAAGAACAAGGCGGAGGCCTATAATCAGCTGCGTGCGCGCCTGTACGAGCGCGAACTGGCGGAGCGCGAGGCCGCGGCCAATGCGGAGAATGCGACCAAGACCGATATCGGCTGGGGGCACCAGATTCGCAGCTACGTGCTGCAACCGTATCAGCTTGTGAAGGATCTGCGCACCGGCCACACGTCGACGTCGCCCGGCGACGTGCTCGACGGCGACCTCGACGATTTCATGGCCGCGGCGCTGTCGCAGCGGGTGAGCGGCGAGACGGTCGAGGTCGAGGACGTCGACTGATGATCGCGCGCGCGATCCTCGTCGTGGCGGCGGCGCTTGCGCTGACGGCGTGCGACGGATCGCAGCCGCTCATCAAGCCCAAGGCGAAGGAACCCGGCCCGTTCCCCGCCGCCGACCGGCCGGTGGCGAACATCGTGTCGTCGCGCTGGTCGACCGAGGAGGCGCGCGACCGGCTGGACGAGGCGGCGCGCGTCATGGACATGGCGGACATCCGCCCCGGGATGACGGTCGCCGACCTGGGCGCGGGCGAGGGCTATTACACCACGCGCCTCGCCGCGCGCGTCGGCAAGGACGGCCGCGTGCTGGCGGAGGACATCGTCCCCGCGGTGCGCGATGCGCTGGCGGAGCGCGTCGCGCGGGAGCGGCTGGAGAATGTCAGCGTGCGTCTGGGCCGGCCCGCCGACGCGCGGCTACCCGCCGCCAGCTTCGACCGTATCTTCATGGTGCATATGTATCACGAGATCGCGCAGCCCTATGAATTCCTCTGGCGGCTGCGCCCCGCGCTGCGCGCCGGCGGGCTGGTGGTGGTGGTCGACGCGGACCGTTCCACCCGCAACCACGGCACCCCGCCCGCACTGCTGCGCTGCGAGTTCGCCGCGGTCGGCTATGCGCAGGTGTCGTTCCGCGAAATGCCCTCGGCGGGCGGCTATTTCGCCACCTTCCGCGCCGCGGGCGAACGCCCCGAGCCGGCGGAGATCCGCGCGTGCCGCATGGAAACGCAGGATTAGCCAGCTACCGTCATTCCCGCGAAGGGGAGACCGCTGCGAAAGCCCCTGCCGTCATGCCGGACTTGTTCCGGCATCCACCGTGCCGCGCGCTCACAGGCTATTGACTTGGCGGAACTGTGGCCCCCCGAACGAGCCCGGGGTGACGAACATCGCCAAGCCCGCTCGGCGGCTTTTGCAGAGGTCTCGCGAAGGCGGGATGACGGTCGCTCGGGGGCACACCTCCGCCATCCACACCGTCACCCCGGACTTGATCGAGCCCTCTGCGAAACTCAGTTCCTTGTTCCCCGGCGCAGGCCGGGGCCCAGCTGGGGAACGGTGGTAACAGACGGAAGGTGCGCGGAACCGGGCTGCCGGAACACGTCCGGCATGATGGATCCGGCCATCCCGACAGCGCGCGCCGCAAACCGCTGTCCTACACCCGCCCCCCATGCCATAACGCACCCCGCTCTTTCGCATCGTCGCCTTCTCACGCGAACATCGCCAACATCCGCGATGAAACGCCACGAAACCAATATCATACCTCCGGAAGCACACCAGCTTTCACCGCCGATCCACCGCCCCGTCACCACCATCCGCGCCATCGTCGCCAACAACCGCGACCTTCCCCCTCCCGCGTGCACCCGCTATCCTCGCCCGCGTGCAGCAATATCTCGACCTCATGCGCCGCGTGCTCGATTCGGGCGCGTCCCAGATGGACCGCACCGGCACCGGGACGCTCAGCGTCTTCGGCCATCAGATGCGCTTCGACCTCGCCGAGGGCTTCCCGGTCCTCACCACCAAGAAGCTGCACCTGCGCTCGATCATCGTCGAGCTGTTGTGGTTCCTGCGCGGCGACACCAACGTGCGCTGGTTGCAGGAGCGCCGCGTCAGCATCTGGGACGAATGGGCCGACGCGGACGGCGATCTCGGGCCGGTCTACGGCAAGCAATGGCGCGACTGGGCGACCGCCGATGGCCGCCACCTCGACCAGATCGCCGAGCTGGTCGAGCAGATCCGCACCAACCCGGCGTCGCGCCGCCAGATCGTCACCGCCTGGAACCCCGGCGACCTCCACGCCATGGCGCTGGCGCCGTGCCATTGCCTGTTCCAGACCTATGTCGCGAACGGCCGTCTCTCGCTCCAGCTGTACCAGCGCTCCGCCGACATCTTCCTGGGAGTGCCGTTCAACATCGCCAGCTATGCGCTGCTGACGCACATGCTGGCGCAGCAATGCGGGCTGGAGCCGGGCGAGTTCATCTGGACCGGCGGCGACTGCCACCTCTATTCCAACCATCTGGAGCAGGCACGCACCCAGCTGGACCGCACCCCGACCGCATTGCCCCGGCTGGAGATCGCGCGTCATCCGCCCTCGCTCGACGCCTATGAGGCGGAGGACTTCATCCTCCACGGTTACGAGGCGCAAGCCCACATCAAGGCACCCGTCGCGGTGTGACGTTCATCCCCCGTTCAGCCCATCGATTACAAATGTAAACGATAGCTGATGAGGGAGGCGATGATGCGGGAATATCTGATGCTGATCGTGGTCGCGACGCTCTGCGCGCTGGCGCTTCAGGTCGTCCACGCGTAGCGCGGACGGCATGATCGTCTTCGTCCTCGCGCGTGCCGACAACGGCGTCATCGGCGTCGACGGCCGGCTGCCCTGGCACCTGCCCGCCGATCTGAAGCGGTTCAAGGCGCTGACCATGGGCAAGCCGATGGTCATGGGCCGCAAGACCTTTGAAAGTTTCCCGAGCCCGCTACCGGGGCGCCGTCACATCGTCCTGACCCGCGATCGCGCGTGGCAGGCGACGGGGGCCGAGGCCGCCCATAGCCCCGCCGAAGCGCTGGCGCTGGCGGGGGAGGGCGACGTCGCGGTCATCGGGGGCGCGGAGGTCTTCGCGCTGTTCCTCGACCGTGCCGACCGCATCGAGCTGACCGAGGTGCATGTCGCGCCCGACGGCGACGCGATCGTCCCCGCCTTCGACGGCTGGCGCGAGATCGCGCGCGCGAGCCACCCCGCCGACGGGGACCGTCCCGCGCACGATTTCGTCACGCTGGTACGCTGACCGATTGCCCCGTCCGCCGCACGTCCCTAGAGCCGTGCGCATGGAGCGGCTGGACGGCGGCTCGGCGGTGCCCGCGCATCTCGCGGGCGGGATCGTCGCGCTCGGCAATTTCGACGGTTTCCACCTCGGGCACCAGGCAGTGGTGGCGCGGGCGGTGGAGCGCGCCCGTGCGGAAGGGCGCCCAGCGCTCGTCGCCACCTTCGATCCGCACCCGGTCCGCTACTTCCGCCCCGACACGCCGCCGTTCCGCCTCACCACGCTCGACCAGCGCGAGCGTCTGTTCGCGCAGGCCGGGGCCGATGCGATGGTCGTCTTCGCCTTCGACGACGCGTTCGCGCACCTCACTGCGGACGCCTTCGTGGCCGAGCGGCTCGTCGGCGCGCTGCGGGTCGGCGGCGTCGTCACTGGCGAGGACTTCACCTACGGGCTCAAGAAGGGCGGCAGCATCGCCACGCTGCGCGCCGCGGGCGAGCGCGACGGCTTTTCGGTCGACACGGTCGGCGCGGTGACGCTGGACGGCGTGGCCGTCTCCTCCACCCGTATTCGCGAGGCGCTGCGCAGCGGCGACCCGCGCACCGCCGCGCAACTGCTGACGCGCCCCTTCGCGATCGAAGGTCGCGTGCAGCACGGGGACAAGCTGGGCCGCACGATCGGCTATCCCACGGCCAACGTCGATCTGGGTAATTACCTCCGCCCGGCCTACGGCATCTACGCGGTACGCGCGCGGCTGGCGGATGGGCGAACCGTGACCGGCGCCGCGAACCTCGGCATCCGTCCCACGTTCGACCCGCCCAAGGAGTTGCTGGAGCCGTATTTTTTCGATTTTGCGGGCGATCTCTACGATCAGGTGATCGAGGTCGCGCTGATCGACTATCTGCGCCCGGAGGCGAAGTTCGACAGCCTGGAGGCGCTGGTGGCGCAGATGGAGCGCGATTGCGCGCGGGCACGCGAGTTGCTGGCGTAACAAGGGCGCGCTAAGGCCGGTCTTCCATGGCCGATGCATCCGATACGCCGCGCGATTGGCGCGATACCGTCTTCCTGCCGAAGACCGACTTCCCGATGAAGGCGGGGCTGCCGCAGAAGGAGCCCGCGATCCTCGCACGGTGGCAGTCGCTCGACCTCTATCGCCGCCTGCGCGAGGCGCGTTCGGGACGCGAGAAGTTCATCCTCCACGATGGCCCGCCCTACGCGAATGGCGACATGCACATCGGCCATGCGCTCAACCATATCCTGAAGGACATGGTCGTCCGCACCCAGTCGCTGCTGGGCAAGGACGCGCCCTACGTTCCCGGCTGGGACTGTCACGGCCTGCCGATCGAGTGGAAGGTCGAGGAGGAGTATCGGAAGAAGAAGCGCAACAAGGACGAGGTGCCCGCGGAGGAATTCCGCGCCGAGTGCCGCGCCTATGCGCAGAAGTGGGTCGATACCCAGCGCGAGCAGCTCAAGCGCCTCGGCATCAACGGCGACTGGGACAAGCCGTATCTGACGATGGACTTCGCCGCCGAAGCCACGATCGTGGCGGAATTGATGAGGTTCGCCGAGAGCGGCCAGCTGTACCGAGGCGCCAAGCCGGTGATGTGGTCCCCGGTCGAGAAGACCGCGCTGGCCGAGGCGGAGGTCGAATATGACGACATCACCTCGACCCAGATCGACGTCGGGTTCGAGGTCATCCAATGCCCCGAATATCCGGGGCTCGCGGGCACGATCGCGGTCATCTGGACCACCACGCCCTGGACGATCCCGGTCAACCAGGCGCTCGCCTACGGCCCCGCGGTCGACTATCTCCAGTTCGAAAGCGGCGGCAAGCGCTACCTCGTCGCCGAGCCGCTGTTCCCCGCCTTCTCCAAGCGCACCGGCCTGAAGCTGGAGGGGATCGTCGCGCTGGTGAAGGGGCCGGTGCTGGAGGGCGCGACCGCGCGTCACCCGATGCATCATCTCGGCGGCTTCTTCGCCACCCCGCGCCCGTTCCTGGAGGGTGAGTTCGTCACCACCGACGCGGGTACCGGCCTGGTTCACATGGCGCCGGATCATGGCGAGGACGATTTCGACCTGTGCAAGAAGCACGGTATCGAGCCGGTCTTCGCGGTCGATGCCGCGGGCATGTACCGTCACGACTGGGCCTGGCTCGGCGGACAGGGCAGCGTCATCAACAAGAAGTTCGTGGCCAGCGACGGCCCGATCTGCACCGACCTGCGCGAGGCGGGCATGCTGCTGGCCGCAAGCGACGACTTCCAGCACAGCTATCCGCATTCGTGGCGGTCGAAGGCGAAGGTCATTTTCCGCTGCACCCCGCAATGGTTCATCCCGGTCGACAAGCCGATCGACGGGGAGGGCGGCACGCTGCGCAACCGCGCCGTCGCGGCGATCGCCGCGACCCGCTTCGTGCCAGAGAAGGGCCGCAACCGCATCGGCGCGATGGTCGAGGGTCGGCCCGACTGGGTCATCTCGCGACAGCGCGCCTGGGGCGTGCCCATCACGCTGTTCGTCGATCGCCGCACCGGCCAGTATCTGGTCGACCCCGCGGTCAACGCGCGGATCGTCGCCGCGGTGGGTGAGAAGGGCGTCGACGCCTGGAGCGACGCGGCCGCCGCCGCGCTGCTTGGTCCCGACTATGATCTCGCCGACTACGAGCGCGTCACCGACATCCTCGACGTGTGGTTCGATTCGGGCTGCACCCACGCGTTCGTCCTCGACAGCGGTCGCTGGCCCGAGCTGAGCTGGCCCGCCGACCTCTACCTCGAAGGCTCGGACCAGCATCGCGGCTGGTTCCAGTCGTCGCTGCTGGAAAGCTGCGGCACGCGCGGGCGGGCGCCCTATGACGCGGTGCTGACGCACGGCTTCACGATGGACGCCAAGGGCATGAAGATGTCCAAGTCGCTCGGCAACACCATCAACCCGCTGGACCTGATGCGCGACTATGGCGCGGACATCCTGCGGCTGTGGGCGCTGTCGGTCGATTTCACCGAGGACCACCGCATCGGCAAAGAGATACTGGCTGGTGTCGCCGACCAGTATCGCAAGCTGCGCAACACCTTCCGCTACCTGCTCGGCGCGCTCGACGGGTTCGACGAGGCGGAGCGGCTGCCGGTGGCGGAATGGCCCGAGTTGGAGCGCTACATGCTCCACCTGACCCAAGCGCTCGACGCGCAGCTGAAGCGCGCGATCGCGGACTTCGACTTCAACGGCTACGTCCGCCTGCTGACCGATTTTGCGAACGAGGACCTGTCGGCCTTCTTCTTCGATATCCGCAAGGACTCGCTGTATTGCGACGCCCCCACGGAGGCGAAGCGCCGCGCGTATCGCACGATGCTCGACGTGCTGTTCCACGCCATGGTTCGCTGGGCCGCGCCCGTGCTGGTCTTCACCGCGGAGGAAGTGTGGCAGTCGCGCTTCCCAGCGGAGGATGCGTCGGTCCACCTGCTCGAATGGCCCGAACTGCCGGCCGAAACGGGCGAGGACGTCGCGCAACGCTGGGGCGAGGTGCGCTCCTTGCGCGAGCGTGTGACGGAGGCGATCGAGCCGCTGCGGCGAGAGAAGACCGTGCGCTCCAGTCTGGAGGCGGACGTGACCGTCCCCGATATGCCGCTCGACGCGGACATGCTGGCGGAGGCGTTCATCGTCGCCAAGGTGACCCCCGCCGCGACGGTCGACGTCACTCGCACCGACTTCCACAAATGCGGTCGCTGCTGGCGCCATCTGCCGGAGGTCGGGGCCGACGACGGCCTGTGCGGGCGCTGTGCAGAGGTGGTCGCGTGACGCGTCTGCGTGCCGGACTGCTGATCGCCGCGATCGTCTTCGTCGTCGATCAGCTGGTCAAGTGGATCGTGACCGGCCCGCTGGAGATCGATTTCCTGGGCGCGTACCGGACGATCCTGCCGATCTTCGATCTGCGCTATACCCGCAACGAGGGCGTGTCGCTGGGGATGCTGCGCGCCGAGACGGCGACGATGCGCTGGCTGCTGGTCGCCTTCACCGGCGCGATCGCGATCGGCGTCGCGGTGTGGATGACCCGCGAGGAGAAGCCGGTCGACCGCGCCGCGCTCGGCCTCGTGCTGGGCGGGGCGCTGGGCAATATCGTCGATCGCATCCGGCTGGGCTATGTCGTGGATTTCGCCGACCTTCACTTCGGCGAATGGCGCCCGTTCCTCGTCTTCAATATCGCCGACGCCGCGATTACGATCGGCGTGCTGATTCTGCTGGTGCGCGCGCTCCTGATCCGCGAGAAGCGCCCCGATCCTTCGGAGAATGTCCATGCGTAAGTCTGTCGTCGTGGTGGCCTCGATCACGGCGCTCGCCCTGCTCGCCGGTTGCGGGAAGCGCGGGTTCGACCGTGCACGCCCCGACGAATTCGCGGTGGCGCGCCAGGCGCCGCTCATCATCCCGCCCGATTTCGCGCTGGTCCCGCCGCAGCCGGGCGCCGCGCGAACGCAGGGCACCAACCCGCAGGCACAGGCGCTCGACGCGCTGTTCGGCGGCACCGCGCCGCGCAGCGGGGCCGAGGCGGGCGTGATCGATCAGGCCGGCGGCGCGGCATCCGGGCAGCCCGGCATCCGCTCCGCGGTCGGCGATCCGCAGACCAACGTCATCGACAAGGGGCAGACGACGCGCGACATCGTCGCCGCGCCGCAGGGCGATGGCCAGAACGCGCGCGCCTCCGCTGGGGCGCCCACCGCGACCGCCACGCCGCAGCCCTGATTTTCGCGTCACCCCGGGCTCGACCCGGGGTCCCGCTTCTTCTCCGACGTCGCGATAATGCGGGACCCTGGCTCAAGGCCGGGGTGTCGCGCTCGGTGGCGTACCCCATCCCCGCACATACACCTCGCGCTGCGCGAACGGGATCGCGATCCCCGCTTCCTTGAACGTGACCCACAGTCGGTTCAGCACGTCGGACTTGACGTTGCCGACTCCGCTCTCGGGATCGCTGATCCACGCGAGTATCTCGTGCTCGACCCCATCGGTGCCGAACGCGGTCAGCCAGACGTTGGGCTTCGGGCTGTCGAGCACGCGCGGCGAATCGGTCGCGGCCTTCAGCATCAGTGCCTGCGCCAGCTTCAGGTCGCAGTCGTAGGGCACGCGCACCGGGATGCGAACGCGCACGTTGCGGTCGGAATAGGACCAGTTCTCCACCTCGCGGGTCATCAGATCCTCGTTCGGGATCAGATGCTCCTTGCCGTCGCGGGTGACGACCGACACCGCGCGCACTCCGATCTTGTTGACCCAACCGAAGCTGGTGCCGACCGCGATCACGTCGCCCGGCTTGATCGACCGGTCCATCAGCAGGATGATGCCCGCGATCAGGTTGCCGATCGTCTTCTGCATCCCGAACCCGACCGCCAGCCCGAACGCGCCGGAGAAGACCGCGAACGCGGTCAGGTCGATCCCCAGCAGGTCGATCCCGAAGAAGAAGGCGATCACGACCGCGGCGATGCCGGCGATCTTCTGCGCCAGGATCTTCTGCGTCGGGTCGAGCGCGCGCGCACCCTCGATCGAATGGCCCAGCACTCGATTGGCGAGGCGCACCAGGGCGATCAGCACCACGACCGTTACCAGGGTGCTGACCAGCGCCAGCAGCGATAGCCGCCGTGAGCCCACGGTCACGCCGATCGCGTCCAGCGTGCGCGTGATCGGCTCCAGCCCGCCGACCGCGCGGCTGAACAGCGCGACGAAGACGATCGCCTCGACCGTCCACGACGCCCAGCGCGGAATGCCGACGCCGCGCATCAGATGGTGGACGGTCATCGCCGCGGCGGCGCCCAGCGCGATGCCGATCGGCACGCCGGCCAGCGCCGACCAGGGATAGGCGGCGAGCAGCAGCGCCAGCAGCAGCGCGGCGGTGCCGTGGCGCAGGATCGCGCTCAATCGCGGGCGCAGCACGCCGGCGGTGCGCCCGGCATGCGCCTTCCACCAATCCGCCAGTCGCGGTCCGAGCGTCCGTCCGGCGGCAAGGCCGACCGCCAGCATCAGCAGGACGAGCCCGCCGGCCACCGCCGCCTCGATCGCGTCGGTGCGGTCGGGCACGGCGATGCCGTACCGGGTCAGCCAGTCGACCGCGACGGTCATCCGCGCGCGCGTCGGAAGGCGTCGAGCCCGCGCGCCAGATCGGCGATCAGGTCGTCGGGATCCTCCAGTCCGATCTGCAGCCGCACCAGCGGGCCGGCGAAGTCGGGCGTCGTCGCGCTGCGGTAGCGGTGCGGATCGACCGGCAGCGCCAGGCTTTCGAACCCGCCCCAGCTGTAGCCGATACCGAAATGGCCCAGCGAATCGATCAGCGCGGCCCGGGCGCGCTCGTCGCCGCCCGCCAGCGCGAAGGAGAACAGGCCGGACGATCCGGCGAAGTCGCGCCGCCAGACGTCATGGCCGGGACACGACGGCAGCGCGGGATGCCGGACCTCCGCCACGTCGGGCTGCTCGGCGAGCCAGTGCGCGATCCGCAGCGCGCTCGCCTCGTGCTGCTTCAGCCGCACCGCCATCGTGCGCAGGCCGCGGCTGCCCAGCCACGCATCGTCGGGGCTGACGACCTGGCCCAGTTGGAAACTGGTATCGCGCAGGGCTGTAAACCGCCCCGGCGCGGCGGTGACGGAGCCCAGCATCACGTCGGAATGGCCGACGACGTATTTGGTACAGGCGAGCATGGCATAGTCGACGCCGTGCGCGATCGCCGGGAACAGCAGCGGCGTGGCCCAGGTATTGTCCAGGATCGTGGCGATACCGCGCTGCCGCGCCACCGCGGTGATGGCGGGTACGTCCTGCACCTCGAACGTCAGGCTGCCGGGACTCTCCATGAAGATCGCGCGCGTGGCGGGGCCGATCAGCTCGGCGATTCCGGCGCCGACCAGCGGGTCGTAATAGCGCGTCGTGATGCCGAATCGTTTTAGCAGCCCGTCTGCCATCGATCGGGTCGGATCATAGGCGCTGTCGACCAGCAACAGCTCGTCGCCCGGCGAGAGGACGGTCAGCAACACCGCCGCGATCGCCGCGACTCCGCTGGGATAGAGGAAGGTGTTCTCCGCCCCCGGCTCCAGTTCGGTGAGCGCGTCGGCGAGGCTCCATTGCGTGGGGGTGCCGCGGCGGCCGTAGAACAGGCGATGATGGGTATCGCGTCCCCCCGCGGCGCGCAGGTGGGCCACATCGTCGTACAGGATCGTCGAGGCGCGCCACACCGGCGTATTGACGATCCCCTGCGTCCATTCGCGGCGACGCCCGGCGCCCACCACCTGCGTCGCGGGCTTGTCCGATCGTTCGCTCACGCCGCCGCTCCGGTCACCTTGGGGGTGGTGGGGTCCGCGCCCCATTCGGTCCAGCTGCCGTCATAGACCGTCGCGCTGCGCCCCAGCAGGTGCGCGCCGAATGCCAGGACGCTGGCGGTGATGCCGGAGCCGCATGTCATCGTCATCGGTCGGTCGAGATCGACGCCCGCCTCTCGGAAGGCGGCCGCCAGCGCGTCGCCCCGCTTCCAGGTGCCGTCGGGCTGGACCAGGCGACCATAGGGCAGGTTCCGCGCGCCCGGCATGTGCCCGGCGGCGATCCCGGGGCGCGGATCCGGCTCCTCGCCGGTGAAGCGCGCGGCGGAGCGGGCGTCGACCAGCTGCTCCGATCCATCCGCCAGCGCCGACCGCACCTGCGCCATGTCGCGCAGGCCGACGCCGACGTCGCGCGGGGTGGCGTGACGGGCGCGGGGAGTGACGGCGCCGGTTTCGAGCGGCAGCCCGGTGGCCTTCCACGCGCCGAGACCG
>CAJYKB010000013.1 GCA_913774925.1 uncultured Sphingomonas sp.
GGCGCGGTGATCGCGGTGGCGAGGCTGGCGAGCCCTTCCTTCGACCCCATGGTCACCACCACCTCGCTCTCGGGATCGAGGTCGACGCCGAAGCGACGACCGTAGTAATTGGCCTGCGCACGCCGCAGTCCGGGTATGCCCTTCGACTGCGAATAGCCGTGCGCGTCGGGCTTGCGCGTCACCTCGATCAGCTTCTCGATGACATGGTCGGGCGGCGGCAGGTCGGGATTGCCCATGCCCAGGTCGATGATGTCCTCGCCCCCCGCACGCGCCGCTGCCCGCATCGCATTCACCTCGGCGATGACGTACGGCGGCAGGCGCTTCATGCGGTAGAATTCGTCGGACAAGGGGACACTCCTCTTCTTGCGCCTCGCTATAGCCGCATCGAACGCGCGCGGCTATCATGGCGTGGAGAGGAAGCCCCGTGACCCAGCCAGCGCCCGAGTTCCGCCTCCCCGACCTTGCCGAGATGCAGCATTGGACACAGATGGTCGGCCGGGCGCAGCAACTGATGCTGGAGGCCGGCCTTCCGATCGCCTCCGGGGAAGCGGTGGCCGCGCAGGTGCGCGACTTCTGGAGCGATTACCTGGGGATGTGGCAGCGCTTCACCCAGCCCGGCGCCGCCGCCGACAAGCCGCCCGAGAAGGACAAGCGCTTCGCCGCCGACGCGTGGCGCACCCATCCGCTGTTCGACTGGATGCGGCAGAGCTATGCGCTGATCGCCGACCATCTGCTGCGCGGCGTCGATGCGGTGGAGGGACTGGACGACAGGCAGCGCGAGCAGCTGCGCTTCGCCACGCGCGGCTTCGTCGATGCGATGAGCCCGTCGAACTTCCCGATGACCAATCCGGAGGTGATCGAGAAGACGATCGCCACCCGGGGCGAGAACCTGCTCACCGGCCTTCAGAACATGCTCACCGATCTGGGCAAGGGGCAGCTGACCCACACCGATCCCGACGCGTTCGAGCTGGGCCGCAACCTCGCCACCACGCCGGGACAGGTGGTGAAGCGCACCCCGCTCTACGAACTGATCCAATATGCCCCCACCACGGAAAAGGTGCTGAAGACGCCGCTGGTGATCTTCCCGCCTTGGATCAACCGCTTCTACATCCTCGACCTGACGCCGGAGAAGAGCTTCATCCGCTGGGCGGTGGAGCAGGGCGCGACCGTCTTCATGGTGTCGTGGAAGTCCGCCGACGCGTCGCTCGCGGACGTCACCTGGGACGATTACATCGCCGCGCAGATCGACGCGATCGACACGATCCGCGACCTGCTGGGCGTGCCCGCGGTCCACACCATCGGCTATTGCGTGGCGGGGACGACGCTGGCCGCCACGCTGGCGCTCCTGGCGGCACGCGGCGAGGCGGAGAAGGTCGCCAGCGCCACCTTCTTCACGGCGCAGGTCGATTTCGCAAACGCGGGCGAGCTGACGAACTTCGTCGACGACGAACAGCTCAAGCTTATCGAGCAGCTGAGTCCGGAGGGCTATCTCGACGGGCGATTCATGGCCGCCACGTTCAACCTGCTGCGCGGGCGCGACCTGATCTGGAACTACGTCACCAACAACTATCTGCTCGGCAAGGATTATGCGCCGTTCGACCTGCTCCACTGGAACGGGGACACGACCAATCTGCCCGCGAAATGGCATCTGTCGTATCTGCGGGACCTGTATCGCGACAATCTGCTGGTGAAGCCCGGCGCGCTGAGCGCGCTCGGCACCCCGCTGGATCTCACGCGGGTCGCCACGCCCTCCTATGTCCAGGCCGGGCGCGAGGATCACATCGCGCCCGCCGACAGCGTGTGGCAGCTGACGCACCACTTCCGAGGCCCGGTCCGCTTCCTGCTGGCCGCATCGGGGCATATCGCAGGCGTGGTCAATCCGCCCGCGGCGAAGAAATACCGCTACTGGACCAACGACGCAGCCGTCGATTCGCTGGAGGCGTTCACCGCCGGCGCGAAGGAGACGGCGGGCAGCTGGTGGCCGGACTGGATCGACTGGCTGCGCCAGCGTGCGCCGGAAGAGGTCAAGACCAAGGGCGCGCGCGTCCCGGGCAAGGGCACGCTCCCCGCGATCGAGGCTGCGCCGGGGAGCTTCGTCCGCGCCCGCTGACGCGGTTTGCTGCACCGCAATATCACCTTGAAACTGTCGCCTCGATCCGCTATGTTGCACCGCAGCAAAAAAGGAGTCGGTGCATGGCGGACGACCGCGAGCCAATCGCCCCCAAGGTTGCGGGCATCGGAACGAACGGCAAGGGCAAGGCGCGCGTCGCCGCACCCCGGGCCACGCGTATTCGCGTCACCCCGCCGCCACCAGCCGCGTCCGATCCGGTCGACGTGGCCCCGGTGGTCGCGGCGCCCGTCGCCACCGCCATGACGACCGACCCGACCCCCCTCGCAGCGAAGGACGAGATCATGAACGAGACCGTGACCAACATCGCCGACAAGGCGCAGGAGCAGGCCCGCACCATGTTCGCGCAGGCCAACGAGCAGGGCCGCTCCACGATGGAGAAGGGCAAGAAGGTCGCCGAGGAGATGACGGAATTCGGTAAGGGCAATGTCGAGGCGATCGTCGAGTCGGCGCGCATCGCGGCCAAGGGCATCGAATCGTTTGGCAAGGACAGCGCCGCCTTCGCCCGCGCGCGCTACGAGAGCACCGCCGAAACCGTCCGCGCGATGGCGTCGGTCAAGTCGCCGACCGAGCTGATGCAGCTCCAGGCCGACTATTTCCGCAGCGCGTTCGATGCCGTCGTGGCCGAGGCGTCGCGCTCGACCGAGGCGTCGCTGAAGCTGGCGGGCGAGATCGCCGCGCCGCTGCAGAACCGCCTGGCGATCGCGACCGACAAGATGAAGGCTGCGGCCTGATCCGCATCCGCACGGTCACCCGATCGTGCCACGGGAGGGCGGCCGCAGCGATGCGGCCGCCCTTTTCGTGGCCGTCGTCTTTTCGCGTCCTGCGGGGTTGCCCTGCCCCGCCCCGATGCCATATTTTGCGAACGCCCATGCACCAGCTGATCCCCCTCGCGGCCGCGGGCCAGAACGACGACGCCGACGGTAACGGCACTGGCGCCGGCGTCGCGACCCGCACGCGGACCCGCACGAAGAAGCCGACGCCCTACCGCGTCCTGATGCTGAACGACGATTACACGCCGATGGAATTCGTCGTTCTCTGCCTCCAGCGCTTCTTCCGCATGAGCACGGAGGAGGCGACCCGCGTCATGCTCCACGTCCACCAGCGCGGCGTCGGCGTGTGCGGCGTCTTCAGCTACGAGGTGGCGGAGACGAAGGTGACGCAGGTGATGGACTTCGCCCGCGCCAACCAGCACCCGCTGCAGTGCACGCTGGAGAAGGCGTGAGGCGGGCGTCCCTCTCCCGTGACTACCCTCCACCTCCGCTCGTGCTGAGAAGGCATCGAGCGAAGTCGAGAGGCCGTCTCGAAGCACAAGCACCGCGCAGGCCCGCTGCGACCTACCCTCAAGGTAGCCCGCCGCCGCCCTAATCCATCGCCATCCGCAACGCCGCGCCCGCCACCACCGGCCCGCCCGCGCTCAGCAGCAGGCTGACCGCCGCCAGCAGCTTCAGCCCGCCAACACCCCCCGCCAACGCGCCGGCACCGAAGATCAGCAGCGGCACCGCGAGCGGCAGCATGACCAGCCCCGCGATCGCTCCTGCACCGCGCAGTCCCGCCACCAGCGCCCCGGTGGCGACCGCCAGCGCCGCCAGCCCCGGCGTGCCCAGCAGCAACCCCGCCTCCACCAGCAGCAGCCGCTGCATGGGCAGGTCGAGCAACCCGGCCGCGACCACCGCCGCCACCATCAGCGGCGGCGCGAAAGCGAGCCAGTGCCCCAGCGTCCGCGCCGCGGCGATCGCGACCGGCGACACGCCGCGCACCACGAGCTGGTCGATGACCCCCGCCTCCAGGTCGGGCTGGACCAGCCGCTCGACCGGCAGCAGCGCGGCTAGCAATGCCGCCGCCCAGATCACCCCGCCCCCGACGCGCGACAGCAGCGCCGCGTCCGGCCCGATCGCGAAGGGGAAGAGGATCGCCACCAGCAGGAAGAACGCGACCACCAGCGTCGCGCCGCCCGCGGCATAACCGCGCCGCACGTCGCGCCAGATCAGCGCGATCACAGCCGCACCTCCACCGCATCCGGCAGCGCGAACGGCTGATGGGTCGCCGCGACCACCACGCCACCGGTGGCGCGATGCCCCTCGATCAACTGCTCCAGCCGCGCCACCGCGGGCGCGTCCAGCCCGTTCGCCGGCTCGTCGAGCAACCATAATGGCGCGCCCGACGCGACCACGCGCGCCAGCGTCGCGCGCCGCCGCTGGCCCGTCGAGAGCAGCCGGACCGGCACATCGCCCAGATCGTCCATCTCGACCGCTGCCAGCGCCGCCGCGACGCGCAAGTCCGGCGCGCCGCCCGTATCCAGCCGCGCCCAGAAGATCAGCGCGTCGCGCAACCGCTGCTCGCCGTCCAGCGCCGCCGCCTCCCCCAGCAGCGCCACCGCACCGGGCCGCTCGATCGTCCCGTGCGCGCGCACCAGCCCGGCCAGCGCGCGCAACAGGCTCGACTTGCCGACGCCGTTCGGCCCCGTCACGCGGACCGCGCCGCCGCGCCCGACGGCGAACGACAGCCCTTCGAACAGCACGCGGCCGCCGCGCGCCAACGTCAACGCCCCGACACGCAGGCAGCCGCTCAATCCGCCACCGCCGCTTCCAGCGCGTGCATGTCGTCGTCGGACAGCCCGAAATGGTGCCCGATCTCGTGCACGGTGACATGCGCGATCAGATCGTCCAGCCGCACTCCCGTCTCGCACCATTCCGCCAGGATCGCCTGACGATACAGATGGATGCGATCGGGCATCGCGCCGCTGTCGAACGCCGACTTCTCGCCGATCGGGCGGCCGTGATACACACCGGTCAGTTCCAGCGGATGCTCCAGCCCCAGTTCGGCGAGCGTCTCCGCATCCGCCTCCTCCTCGACCAGCAGCACGACATCGCCCAGATGCGCGCGGAACGCATCCGGCAGCCGCGCGATCGTCGCGCGCGCCACCGCCTCGAACGCATCGGCGTCGGGCGCCTCGCCCATCGGGTCTTGCCGGTCCATCGCCACCGCCATACCGCTGCGGTCATCAACGTCGCAAGGGAAGGACATCATGGCCGACGCGATCCAGCAACTGAGCGAGGCCGAACGCGCCGACGCGCTCGATGGCCTGCCCGACTGGGATTACGACGACGGGCGCGACGCGATCACGCGCACCATCGTCTTCACCGACTTCGCCGAGGCATTCGGGTTCATGACCCAGGTCGCGCTGCTCGCCGAGCGTGCCGACCACCACCCGGAGTGGAGCAACGTGTGGAACCGGGTCGAAATCCTGCTCACCACCCACGACGCCGGCGGCCTGTCGGAGCGCGACATCGACCTCGCCACCGCGATCGACGGGATATTGGGGGGGTAATTCCTGCCGTCAGCGCCCAAGCGACCTTTTCGTCATCGTCGCGCGCAGCCGCCCCGGCAGCCAGCGCGCGGCGAAGGTCAGCTGGCGTGCGGTCTTGCCCACCGGCGTGTGGACGCGGTCGCCGTGCACCGCATCCCACGCCGCCTGCGCCACCGTTTCGACCGGCGTGAACTCCAACCCCGAGTCGACCACCGCCTCGCGTGCGGTGCGGTTCGTCCCCGCCACGCCGACCGACAACAGGTTGGTGTCGATGAAGCCCGGCATCAGCGAGCGGACGCGGATACCCTCCGCCGCCCATTCCGCATCGAGCGCCTCGGTCAGCCCGCGCACCGCGAATTTCGTCGCTGAATAGGCCGCGAGCCCCGCGGTGCCGTAGATCGCGGAAGCGGACGCGGTGTTAAGCAGACACGCACCGGGCGTGCCCTTCAGATACGGGTAGGAGAGCCGCGCGCCATACGCCATGCCGCGGAAGTTGACGTCGATCACACGGTCGAGCGCGTCGATCGCCATGTCGCCGAACGCCCCACCCGCCGCGATCCCGGCATTGTTGAAGACGACGTCGATGCCCCCGCCGGTCAGCGCGGCGAACTCTGCCAGCACATGCTCCCATTCCGACGAATCGCGCACGTCCATGACATGGGTGGAGGTCCGCTCCGCCGGCAGCATCGCCGCGGTCTCGCGCAGGCCTGCGGCGTCGATGTCGGCCAGCCCGACGCGCCAGCCCTTGTCCGCGAACAGCCGCGCCACCGCGCGCCCGATCCCCGATCCGCCGCCCGTGACCAGGATCGCCTTCATCGCCCGTCTCCGTATCCGCTTGTCTCCGCGGCGTTCCTCCCGCATCGTCGCCAGCGATGCCAGCACAATCGACCGGCCCCGCCGTCGCCTTCGACGGCATCACCAAGCGGTACGGCGATGGCACCGCCGCGGTCGATGCGGTGACGCTGGACATCGCGGCGGGCACCTTCGTCGCGCTGGTCGGCACCTCTGGGTCGGGCAAGTCGACATTGCTGAAGACGGTCAACCGGCTGGTCGTGCCCAGCGCAGGCCGCGTCACGCTGGACGGCGCCGACGTCGCCGACCAGCCCGCGCATGAGCTGCGCCGGCGCATCGGCTATGTCTTCCAGAACGTCGGGCTGTTCCCGCACCTGAGCGTCGCCGACAATATCGCGATGCCGCTGACGCTGGTCGGGCGGCGCGACGCCGATCGGGTGGCGGCGATGCTGGAACTGGTGGAGCTGCCCGCCGCGCTCGCGACCCGGATGCCCGCGGACCTCTCGGGCGGGCAGCGCCAGCGCGCCGGGGTCGCGCGCGCGCTCGTCGCCGGGCCGGGGCTGCTGCTGATGGACGAACCGTTCGGCGCGCTCGACCCGGTCACGCGCGAGGCGCTGGCGCAAGCGGTGCGCCGCCTCCACGACGATCTCGCGCTGACCACGATCATGGTAACGCACGACATGGCGGAGGCGCTGCTGACCGCCGACCGCGTGCTGGTTATGGAGCGCGGTCGCATCGTCGCCGATGCCACCCCCGCCGCGATGCTGGCGGGCGAGGGCGGCGCCGCGGCCGATGCGCTGGTCGCGGTGCCGCGCGAGCAGGCGCGGCGGCTCGCCGAGCTGTCGCGATGAACGAAGCGTTCGCCCGCGTGCCGGGGCTGGCGGCGCAGCACCTGCTGCTGGCGATGGCGGCGCTGGCACTGGCGCTGGCCATCGCGCTGCCGCTGGGGGTGCGCGCCGCGCGCGCGCCGCGGCTGGCCGGCGTGGTGCTGGGGGCCGCCAGCCTCGTCCAGACGATCCCCAGCCTCGCGCTGCTCGCCTTGTTCTACCCGGTGCTGCTGTGGCTGTCGGGGCTGGTCGGCGGCGGCATCCCCGCGCTCGGCTTCCTGCCGGCGCTGCTGGCGCTGACGCTCTATGCGCTGCTGCCGATCGTGCGCAATCTCGTCACCGGGCTCACCGGGCTCGACCCCGCGGTGCTGGAGGCGGCGGACGGCATCGGCATGACGCCGCGGCAGAAGCTGTGGCGGGTCGAGGCGCCGCTGGTGCTGCCGATCGTCATGGCGGGCATCCGCACCGCCGCGGTGTGGACGATCGGCGCGGCGACGCTGTCGACGACCGTGGGGCAGCCGAGCCTGGGCGACCTGATCTTCGCCGGGCTACAGACGCAGGCATGGACGCTTGTCATCGCCGGCTGCGTCGCCGCCGCCACACTGGCGCTGGCGGTCGATGCGCTGCTGGGGCTGGCGGAGCGCGCGGCAGGGAAGCGCCGCTGGCCGCTGGTGTGGGGCGTCGGCGCGGCGCTGCTGCTGGCGACTATCGCCGCCAGCGAGCCGCTCTGGCCGCGCGGCGACGGCAGCGACCGCACCGTCGTCATCGGCGCCAAGAACTTTTCCGAGCAATATATCCTTGCCCGTTTGATCGGTGCGCGGCTGGAGCGCGCGGGCTATACCTTCAGCTACCGCGACGGCCTCGGCTCCGCGGTCGCGTTCGGGGCGGTCGCGGGGGGCAGCATCGACGTCTATGTCGATTATGCCGGCACGATCTGGACCGGCGCGATGGCGCGGCGCGATGTGATCCCCCGCCCGCAGCAGGTGCGCGCGATCGCCGACTGGGCGCAAAAGTCGCGCGGCGTCACTTTGCTGGGCACGCTGGGGTTCGAGAATGCCTATGCGCTGGCGATGCGCGGCGCGGATGCGCGGGCGAAGGGGATCGCGACGATCGCCGATCTGGTCCCCGCGGCACCCTCGCTGGCGCTGGGGGCGGACCTGGAGTTCCTCGATCGCCCCGAATGGGCGGCGATCCGGCGCGCCTACCCGCTGCGTTTCGCCTCTGCGACGCCGTACAGCCCGACCTTCATGTACCGTGCGCTGGCGAGCAGCCGCGCCGATGTCATCAGCGCCTTCTCCTCCGACGGGCGCATCGCCGCGGACGACCTGACCGTGCTCGCCGATCCCAGGGGTGCGATCCCCGGCTATGACGCGATCCTGCTGCTGGCGCCGTCGCGCCGCGGCGACGCGCGGTTCCGGGAGGCCCTGCGCCCGCTCGTCGGCCGCATCCCGGTCGCGGCGATGCGCGAGGCCAATTACCGCGTCGACCGCGACCGCGACAAGCAGACGCCGGAGGCCGCCGCTGCCTGGCTGGCGAAGCGCATCGGGCTTTAGAAGAACAGCTTCCGGATCGACAGCCGCACCGTCCGCCCGATCGGGTCGAGATACCCCGGCTGGAACCCGATCGGCACCGTCCCCGCAGCGTCGGTGACCTGCTGCCGCGTGTTGAACAGATTGTCGAGCTGCACGCTGACGCGCATGCCGCGCATCCACGGGTGGGCGCGGACCCAGTCGATATTGCCGCCCAGATCCGCGAACAGTCGCAGGTTGGCGGTGGCGAGGCTGCCGAAGTACAGCGTCTGCGGCGCGGCGGCGGTGCCGCCGTTGACGCGCGTCGCGCTCTGATAATTGACCGACAGCCGCGCCCCCAGCCCGTTGTTGACGTAGCCCGCCTGCCCCTCCAGCTCGTGTCGCGGCTGCCCGCCCGACGCGCCGATCGCATCGCCGCGCAGCAGGTCCAGCACCGGACCGCCGTCCGCCACCGTCACCCGCTCGGTCAGATGCCAGGTGTGGTACAGCGCGAACTGCAGCCGCCCGCCGGCCTGCCCGCCGCGTCCGCCACCGCCGCCGAAGCGGCCATAGCCGCCCCCGCCGCCGCGCGGGCCACGCTCGGCCCCGCCGTCACCCTCGCGCCGCGGTCCGCCGCCGGGCGGGCGCAGTCCCTCGAACGGATTGGGTCCGGTCCCCGCGCGGAACGCCTCCAGCTCGCGCTGGATCTTCGACTTCAGCCGGAACGACAGGTTGACGCCGTACCGCAACTGCGACCGCTCGCTGCGCGCGAAATTGATCGGGCGCGTGTCGATCCGCAGCAGGTCGTTGGTAACGGGATCGCGCGTGAAGCGATCGGGGAAGGCGCGCTCGATCGCCGCGGTCGCGCTCGGGAAGGCGGCGATCGGATCGTCGGTGGACTGGCGCGTGTAATCGGCGCGGAAGTTGATCTCGCGCGCGCTCCACGGCTTGATCTCCAGCCCCAGCTTCAGCGCGTGGCGATTATCCGCCCCCAGCGCGGAATTGCCGCCGGTCACGGTGGTGACGGTCGCGGTTGTCCCCTGCACGTAATCGAACACGCGCACGCCCGGCGTCGTCACCTGCGGATTGCCCAGCTGCTGCGCGCTCGGCGCCTCGTCCTGATCGGTGACCGACGCGAGCAGCCGCACCGCATCGATCGGCGACCAGTTCAGGCCGTAGCCGAGCGTCCACAACGTACCGAAGTCGGACAGGCGATCCACCGCCACATTGCCGTTGAGCGACAGCTTGCCCAGAAACGGCAGCACGTCGGCGCTGCGGCTCGCGATCGGCAGGTCAAGGTTCCATTGCGCATTGGCCACGTCGCGCCCGATGTCGGCCGGGGTCATCACGCCGCCGCGCACCGACCGGCTGGAAAAATCGCTGGTCGAGGCACCGATGCGCAGGCTGGTGCTCGCGTCCCCCGCAGGCAGCGCGAAGAGCGGCCCGTTGACGAGCGTGTCCACGCCGGCGGAGGTTGCGACCGACCGCGCGGTGTTGTCGGGGAGCCGCGCGAACGCCAGCGGGCCGAACGGATTGGCGGTCGGATCGCCTGCGGCGAGACGCCCGGCGAAGGCGGTCGTGTCGAGCCCCGCCTGCGTCACCGTATCGCTGCTGTCGCGATCGACATTGCCCGTCACCGACCAGCGCCACCGCCCCGCGTCGCCGTTCAGCGTGGCGCCCAGGTGCAAGTCGGTGGTCGCGACCCGCTGCGTCAGCGCGCCCATGTCGTCGAACGCGCGCGTGACGGTCACGTCCTCCGCGAACGGCGAGAACGGATTGCCCGCCGGCAACGCCGGCGCGACGCCCGGCAGCCCGCGCAACGCCTGCGAGGTATTGCGGTCGACCGTCGCGTTCAGGCTGGCCGCGACATTGCCGAAGATCGCGGTCGCATAGGTGCCGTTGGCGGAGAAGGTCTGCTGGCGCGGCAGCAGCGTGCGATACGCCCCGGCATCGGTCGTATTGGGAGTGGCGAGGAAATCGCCCAGTTGCGGGACCCCGGTCGCCGCACTCGCGGGCACGCCGGCCACCTGCCCCAGCCCGCCGCCCAGCGTCGTCCCGCGCGGCGCGACGACATTGCCCGCGACCGCGCTATTGCCGACCGGCTGGAGGATGTCGCGCTCGTCCTCGGTCAGAGCGTCGGCGCGGCTGTATTCCATGTGCAGGTTGACGCGCCCGTTGTTGCGGATGCGCAGCACGTCCAGCTCCGCCTTGGGCTGGTGGCGTCCCCCCTCGGTCGCGACGCGGTCCTCCGCCTCCGCGGTGACGGCGCGGAAACGGCGGCGCAGGACGAAGTTCACGACGCGCTGGTCGGCGCGATAACCGTATTTCAGCGCGACTTCCTCGGGCAGGATGTCGACCCGCGCGATCGCCTCGGTCGGCAGGTCGCGGATCTCCTGGAAGCCGGAGATGCGCCGCCCGTTGAGCAACACCACCGGCGCGCCGCCGGCGCCGCGCCCCGACGCGGTCTGCGGCGACAGTTCGTTGAGCAATTCGGTGACCGAGCTGACGCCGTAGCTGCGGATATCCGCCGGGGAGAGCTGCTGCTCGGGCTGGATATCGCCGATCACCGCGCCCGGCTGCGTCCGCGAGCCGGTGACGACGATGTCCGGGCCGCTTTCCTCCTCATCCTCGTCGCTCGCCACCGGTGCAGGGGCGGGAGCGCGCTCCGCAGGCGGCGCCGTCTGCGCATGTGCCGGAACCGCCGCCACGCCGGCGAGAAGAAGGATGGATAGGCGCATCGACACACTCCGTCAGTCGAGGAGCGCGGCGCTACGGCGCAATTGTCGCAGGATTATGCCGGACCGCGCGGCTGCGCGTCAGTCCTTCCAGCCCCAGTAAAGCTGCGCCGGCGGCACGTTCCACCATTCCATGTCGTGGTCGATCCGCGGGAAGTGCGGCGCGATGAAGTCTCGCACCTTCGGGCTGAACTGATAGACCAGGAACGCCCCGCCGGGGCGGATCACGCGCTGCGTCGCTGCCGCGATCGCGGGACCGACGCCATCGGGCAGCGTCGAGAAGGGCAGCCCCGACAGCACGTAGTCGGCGGCGTCATGGCCATGTTCCGCCACGATCCGCTCGACATCCGCGGCGGAGCCGTGGACCGCGACGAAGCGGCTGTCGGTGATGGTGTGATCGAGATAGCGGATGAAATCCGGGTTGGTGTCGATCGCGATCAGCATCGCGTCGGGCGCCATCTTCTCCAGGATCGGGCGGCAGAAGGTGCCCACCCCCGGCCCGTATTCGACGAACAGCTTCGTATTGGCCCAGTCGACCCTGCTCAGCATCTTCGCGATCAGCCGATCGGACGACGGGATGATCGACCCCACCATCACCGGATGCTTCAGGAAACCCTGGAAGAACATCTGCCAGGGACCGGGCACACCGGCGGTTCTGCTGCGGCCTCGCCGCATGGCGTTGGTCGAACTAGGCATGTGGAAAGGTACGACTCCAGACCCGGAAGCGGTGGCACTTGCGTGCCGCCGCGGTGACGAACGCCCTTGTGGCGCAGCGGTTGCCTTAGGATGCGGACCGATCGACGGCAACGGTGTCGATCCTAACGGGGTTGCGCGCGGCTCCCAAGCGCCTAATCGCTGTCCGGCGCCGTACCAAAAAGACGCGTGGCAAACAGGGGAGGCGAATTCACCGATGCGCCGCAGCTTCGATTCGACCTTCATCCTGATGTTCCTCGTCATGCTGACCAGCGCGGCGGGCAATACCGCGCTGCAATCGGTGCTGCCCGCGCTCGGCCGCTCGCTGGGGGTCAAGGATTCCGCGGTCGCCGCGGCCTTTTCCGTGTCCGCGCTGCTGTGGGTGATCGCCGCGCCCTTCTGGGCCAACCGGTCCGACCGGCACGGTCGGCGGGTGATGATCCTGCTCGGCATGGGCGGTTTCTGCCTCAGCCTGCTGCTGTGCGGCGTGTTCCTGGCGCTCGGCATCAACGGCGTGATCGGGGGGACGAGCGCGTTCCTGCTCTTCATCCTGGGGCGGCTGATCTACGGCACCTTCGGCTCCGCCGCGCCGCCCGCGGTGCAGGCGCTGGTGGCGGGCAACACCACGCGGGAGGAGCGGACCCGCGCGCTCACCCTGCTCGCCTCCGCCTTCGGACTGGGCACGATCATGGGGCCGGCGATCGCGCCCTATCTGATCCTGGGGCATGTCAGCACGTTCCACGTCGGGCTGGCGGGGCCGGCGTTCGTCTTCGCCGCATTCGGCGCGATCATGTTCGTGCTGGTGCGCACCCGCCTGCCCGACGACCGCGACCTGGGTGCGGAGGCGCACGGCGCGGCCAACGCCTATCCCTCGATCGGCGGGCAATCGAGCGGCGCCAGCGTGAAGGCCGCCACCTCGCCCAAGGGGACGCAGGTCGGCTATTTCGACGCCCGCATCCGCACCTGGATGATGGCGGGGCTGGTGATGGGCCATGCGCAGGCGATGACCAGCCAGGCGATCGGCTTCCTGGTGATCGACCGCATGAACCTGCCCCCGGCGCAGGCGCTAGAATCCACCGGGCTGGTGCTGATGATGGGCGCGGGCGCCTCGCTGCTGGCGCAATGGGGGCTGATCCCGCTGCTCAATCTGCGCCCGCGCATGCTGGTGCTGGTGGGGCTGGTGCTCGCCGCGTTCGGCACCGCGCTCACCGGGCTGGCGCCGTCGCTGTACGGCATCGCCACCGCCTATGCGCTCGCCAGCCTCGGCTTCGGCTTCACCCGCCCGGGCTTCACCGCGGGCTCCAGCCTGGCAGTGGGGGCGGAATCGCAGGGGTCGGTAGCGGGCAAGGTCACCAGCATCAACGGCGCCAGCTTCGTGTTGGGGCCGTCGATCGGGGTCGGACTGTACCAGATCACGCACGCGCTGCCGTACGTCGTCGCCGGCGCGGCCTGCGTGACGCTGTTCGTCTGGTGCTGGTTCGCGCTGCGCGACCCCGCGCCGGTGGAGGTGACGAGCTTCGACGACCCGGTGGTGTAAGCTCCCCTCCCTGACAGGGAGGGGTTGGGGGTGGGTCGGGGCCTGACGATACGACGCCGTCAGCGCGACGCCGTCCGTATCATCCGGACTGCACCCACCCCCGGCCCCTCCCTTCCAGGGAGGAGAGCAGCGTCAGTCGCTCCCCTTCGGCCCGCGCGGGGTCAGCTGCCCCGGCACGATGAACCCCAGCGGCTGGATCGCATTGGCCTCCTGCTTCAGCTTCGACGCCATCTGCTGGTAATCGCGCTCCACCTCCGGCGTGACGCTGGCGCGGCTCTCCTCCAGCGCGCGTTCGAAATGCGCCTGGGTCACCGCTTTCGTCTCCAGCGACTCGCGCAGCGCGACGAGGCCCGCGCGGCGCACGACGTCTTCCAGGTCCGCGCCCGTGAACCGCTCGGTCCGCGCCGCGATCACGTCGAGATCGACATCGTCCGCCAGCGGCATCTTCTGCGTCTGGATCGCCAGGATACGCCGCCGCCCGTCCGCGCTGGGCACGCCGACGTAGATCAACTCGTCGAACCGCCCCGGGCGCAGCAGCGCCGGGTCGACCAGATTGGGCCGGTTGGTCGCCCCGATCACGACCACCGACTGGAGTTCCTCCAGCCCGTCCATCTCCGCCAGGATGGTGTTCACCACCCGCTCGGTCACCTGCGGCTCGCCCAGCCCACCCCCGCGCGCCGGCACCAGCGAGTCGAGCTCGTCGATGAAGATCACGCACGGCGCCACCTGTCGCGCGCGCGCGAACAGCTTGGCGATCTGCTGCTCGCTCTCGCCATACCATTTGCTCAGCAGGTCGCTCGACTTGGTAGCGATGAAGTTCGCCTCCGCCTCGCGCGCCACCGCCTTTGCCAGCAGCGTCTTGCCCGTGCCGGGCGGGCCATAGAGCAGGAACCCCTTGGCCGGGCGGATGCCCAGCCGGCGGAACGCGTCGGGATCCTTCAGCGGCAGCTCGACGCCTTCCTTCAGCCGCATCTGCGCATCGTCCAGCCCGCCGACGTCGGACCATTTCGTCGTCGGCGCCTGCACCATCACCTCGCGCATCGCGGACGGCTGGACGCGCTTCAGCGCCTCCATGAAATCCTCGCGGGTCACCGCCAGCGTATCGAGCACATCGGCGGGGATCGTGCGATCCTCCAGGTTCAGCCGCGGCATCATCCGCCGCACCGTTTCGATCGCCGCCTCGCGCGTCAGCGCGGCAAGGTCCGCGCCCACGAAGCCGAAGGTGGTCCGCGCCAGCTCGCCCAGGTCGACCCGGTCGCCCAGCGGCATGCCGCGGGTGTGGATGCCCAAGATCTCGCGACGCCCGCGCTCGTCCGGCACGCCGACGATGATCTCGCGGTCGAACCGGCCCGGGCGGCGCAGCGCCTCGTCGATCGCCTCGGGCCGGTTGGTCGCCGCGATCACCACCAGATTGGCGCGCGCCTCCAGCCCGTCCATCAGCGTCAGCAGCTGCGCGACGACGCGCTTCTCCGCCTCGCCCGACACCTGCCCCCGCTTGGGCGCGATCGAATCGATCTCGTCGATAAAGACAATCGAAGGCGCGTTCTTGGTCGCCTCCTCGAACACCTGCCGCAGCCGCTGCTCCGACTCGCCGTAAGCGGAGCCCATGATCTCGGGCCCGTTGATGAGGAAAAATTGCGCGTCGCTCTCGTTCGCCACCGCGCGCGCCAGCCGCGTCTTCCCGGTGCCGGGCGGGCCGTGCAGCAGCACCCCCTTGGGCGGATCTACGCCCAGCCGCTGGAACAGCTCGGGGTAGCGCAGCGGCAGCTCGACCATCTCGCGCAGCTGGTCGATCGTCTGCCCCATGCCGCCGATATCGTCATAGGTGACGTCGGCGCGGCGTGTCGCCTCCGGCTCGGTGTATTCGGGGCGCAGCTCGATCTCGGTATGCTCGTCGATATGCACCACGCCCTTCGGCGCGGCGGAGACGACGGTCAGGCGAATCTCCTGCAGGGCATAGGCGGGCGCGTTGACGAACCGCTCCATGCCGGGCGGCATGTTCTGGACGCGCTGGTGCCCCGCGGTCGCCACCACGTCGCCCGCGCACAGCGGCCGCCCGAAGAAGGTGCGCTT